>JBCBTE010000122.1:0-8135 GCA_039818805.1 Pseudomonadota bacterium | reverse complement strand
GCCGCGGCAAACGCAGCACCAGTCGCGCCCGGGTAGACGGCATTTCGTCCAACGTTAAGATCGAAAGCGTTGTCGGGGATCGCGAAACGGCGGAGTCCATTATTGATGCCGTCGCCGCCAAGTATTTCGACAATTATTCGGGCATCACCTATGTCGAACCTGTTGAAATCCTGCGGCCCCACAAGTTTCAGGTCTGACGCCGGATCCGGCGTCAATTTCGCTGCGCGCGGACCCAGTCCCGCCATCCAGCCGTGGATGCGAAAGCCCGCTTTGGGGCGGGTCGCGCGATAACGCCTTTCAAAGCCAGAGAAACTCCTGTATGCCGCGCGCATCTGAAACGTGACGCTTTAGACCCCGGCGCATGAGATGATGAAGGGGTCGGTGGCAATGGGGCCACCAATGCAACGGAGGACCCGAGAGGGCTCGGGAGTGCCTCCAGTTAGGAAACGATAGATGTTCAACGAAGTGAAAAAATCCATTCAGTGGGGCGAAGAAACGCTGACACTGGAAACGGGCAAGGTTGCCCGCCAGGCAGATGGCTCGGTCATCGCCACGTTAGGAGAAACATCGGTCATGGCGAACGTGACCTTTGCCAAGCAACCCCGCGAAGGTCAGGACTTCTTCCCGCTGACCGTTCACTACCAAGAGAAATACTATGCCGCGGGCAAGGTGCCCGGTGGCTTTTTCAAGCGCGAAGCGCGTCCGACTGAAAAAGAGACGCTGACCGCGCGCCTGATCGACCGTCCGATCCGCCCCCTCTTCGTAAGCGGGTTCAAGAATGAAGTTCTGGTGATGTGCACCGTGCTGAGCCATGACCTTGTCAACGACCCTGACATCGTGGCGATGATCGCGGCGTCGGCGGCGCTGACCATTTCGGGCGCCCCGTTCATGGGCCCGATTGCGGGCTGCCGTGTCGGTTATGCCGATGGCGAATACATCCTGAACCCCGAGGTCGACGATATGCACGACCTGCGCAACAACCCCGAGCAGCGGCTCGATCTGGTTGTCGCGGGCACGAAGAACGCCGTGATGATGGTGGAATCCGAAGCCTACGAGCTGTCGGAAGAGGAAATGCTCGGCGCGGTAACATTTGCGCATAAGCAAATCCAACCGGTCATCGACCTGATCATCGATCTGGCCGAAGACGCCGCAAAAGAGCCGTTCGATTACCAGCCGCCGGATATCTCTGATCTTTATGCCGCGGTCAAAGCCGCGGGCGAGAAGAAACTGATCGAAGCCTACAAGATTCAGGACAAGCAGGAGCGTACGACGGCGCAGAACGAGGCCCGTCAACATATCCTGGACAGCCTGACCGAGGAACAGCGCGACGACATCAACGTCGTGCAGGCGATCAAAAAACTGGAAGCATCGATTCTGCGTGGCGACATTGTGAAATCGGGCAAGCGCATCGACGGTCGTTCGCTCGATCAGGTGCGCCCGATCGTGTGCGAAACGGGCCTGCTTCCTCGGACACATGGCTCGGCCTTGTTCACCCGGGGTGAAACCCAAGGTCTGGTGGTGACGACGCTGGGCACCGGTGATGACGAACAGTTCATCGATGCCCTGCACGGCAACTTCAAATCCAACTTCCTGTTGCACTACAACTTCCCCCCATATTCGGTGGGTGAAGCAGGTCGCGTGGGCCCTCCAGGACGGCGCGAGATCGGTCATGGCAAACTGGCCTGGCGTGCGCTTCAGGCGGTTCTGCCCGCGGCGACCGACTTTCCGTATACGGTCCGCGTGGTGTCGGAGATCACGGAATCCAACGGTTCGTCCTCAATGGCGTCGGTCTGTGGTGGATCGTTGTCCATGATGGATGCCGGCGTGCCACTCAAGGCGCCGGTGGCCGGTGTGGCCATGGGTCTGGTTCTGGAAGACGACGGATCTTACGGTATCCTGACCGATATTCTTGGCGACGAGGATCACCTCGGCGACATGGACTTCAAAGTGGCTGGCACCGAAAAAGGGATCACGTCACTGCAGATGGATATCAAGGTCGCAGGCATCACGCCCGAGATCATGGAGAAGGCCCTGGCCCAGGCCAAGGATGGTCGTCTTCACATTCTCAACGAGATGTCCAAGGCATTGACCGAAGCAGGCGACTTCTCGGTGCACGCACCGCGCATTGAGACCATGCAGATCCCGACCGACAAGATCCGTGAAGTGATCGGGTCAGGTGGCAAGGTCATCCGCGAGATCGTTGAAGTGTCGGGTGCCAAGGTCGACATCAACGATGAAGGCATTATCAAGATCGCGTCGCCTAACGGTGAGGCGATCCAGAAAGCCTATGACATGATCCATTCGATCGTGGCGGAACCGGAAGAAGGTCAGGTCTATAAAGGCACCGTGGTCAAGATCGTTGACTTCGGCGCGTTCGTGAACTTTTTCGGCAAACGCGACGGCCTTGTGCATGTCAGCCAGATCGAAAACCGCCGTCTGGATCACCCGTCTGACGTTCTCAAAGAGGGCCAGGAAGTCTGGGTCAAACTGTTGGGCTTTGATGACCGTGGCAAAGTGCGGTTGTCGATGAAAGTCGTCAACCAAGAGACCGGCGAAGAAGCCAAGAAAGAGGAACCGGCAGACTAGTAACTCCGGCCGATTTCGAAGATCAAAGCCCCGGTGGAAACACCGGGGCTTTTTTTTGGTGCTTTTGACGCTACGTAAGTCGCAAAAGTAAGGTTTTCCTTACGGGTCAAAAGACCTGTTTTTTCCCATACACCAGCGATGTCCTGCAGCCCTATAACGACACCCATGGGTGAGGGATCCAGATGCGTCATCACTCACGGATCATGCGCACTGGAGGAGGCCCCGGTCAACGAACCGGGGCCTTTCGTTTTTCTCGATCCGTCTGGCGAAACGTCGAACGTGCCTGTGCCGCGCAGCGACAGATTGCATATGTGCCGGCAGATGCTTTCGGTTTGCGGTCAGCATTCAAAAGGTGACGGGCCACGACCTTTGGGCGCAAGTATTTCATCTTCGCTGACAACACCTTTGCCACGCCCACGGTGCCATGACGCGAACGGTCAAGGCCCCCATGACACAGCTTTCCGGTCAGTCAGACCAAATCCCTTACTCTTCTCAAACCGGAAGGGCCGTTGTCTGAAGCACGGTACGCAGGGCGAAACTGGATTGCATTTTGGCTACCCCCGGCAAACGCGTTAGATACTGGCGATGGATGCGGGCGAAATCCTCGGTGTCTTCCGTCACCAGTTTCAGAATGTAGTCTGCGGTGCCCGCCGTCAGGTGGCATTCAAGCACATCGGGGATTCGTTTGACCGCTTGTTCGAACGCCACCAGCACTTCGTCGGCTTGCGTGGTCAGGGTAATCTCGACAAAGACCGTTGTTGGCACACCCATCTTGCGCCGGTCCAGCAGGGCCACGTATCTGTCGATGTATCCATCGGCCTCTAGCCGCTGCACCCGTCTGTGACAGGCGGACGCGGACAGACTGACAGCGTCGGCAAGGTCCGCATTGGAAATCCGCCCTTGCTTTTGCAAGACCGACAACAGGCGGCGATCCATCGTATCAAGCGACATATCAAGCAACTTTCTGTGACGTCGAAATCATTTGTTCGAAGAATATTCGGAAATGATGGGCGGGCGCGAGCAAAATTTCACACCTATTGCTTAAAAAATAGGCCATGGTCGCGCAAAGCGAGCTGGAGGAGTGCGCAATGAAAATCGGATGTCCCACAGAGATCAAGCCACAGGAATTTCGTGTAGGCATGACGCCGAATGCGGCGGGCGAGGCCGTGGCGCATGGGCATGACGTCATCATTCAGGCCGATGCCGGCAAGGGCGCGGGGTTCGAAGATGCCGATTATGTGGCCGCTGGTGCCGTGATCATCGACACGGCCGAAGAGATCTTTGCCACCGCCGACATGATCGTGAAGGTGAAAGAACCTCAGGCGGTCGAGCGCAAGATGCTGCGCGAGGATCAGCTGCTGTTCACCTATCTGCATCTTGCGCCCGATCCGGAACAGACCAAGGACCTTTTGGAAAGCGGCTGTACCGCCATTGCCTACGAAACGGTCACGGATGATCGGGGCGGCCTGCCGCTGTTGGCGCCGATGTCCGAAGTGGCAGGGCGGCTGGCACCGCAGGTTGGGGCCTGGACCCTGCAGAAGGCCAATGGCGGTCGGGGTGTTCTGATGGGCGGCGTGCCCGGGGTTGGCCCGGCGCGTGTCCTGGTCATCGGTGGCGGGGTCGTCGGCACCCACGCCGCCAAGATCGCCGCTGGGATGGGCGCGGACGTCACCGTTCTGGACCGGTCTTTGCCGCGCCTGCGTTATCTCGACGACGTGTTCGGCGCGCAGTTCAAAACCGGCTATTCCTCGGCCGGGCTTCTGGCCGAGCATTTGGGTTTGGCCGACATGGTCATCGGCGCGGTCCTGATCCCCGGGGCCGAGGCGCCCAAGCTGGTACGCCGTGCACAGTTTGCGGACATGAAGCCGGGGGCGGTTCTGGTCGACGTGGCCATCGACCAGGGCGGTTGCTTTGAAACCTCCAAGGCTACGACCCATGCCGATCCGATCTACGAAGTGGACGGGATCATGCACTATTGCGTGGCCAACATGCCCGGTGCCGTGGCGCGCACTTCAACCATCGCGCTTGGCAACGCCACCATGCCCTTCATGCTGGCGCTGGCCGACAAGGGGTGGAAACAGGCCTGCGCCGATGACGTGCATCTGATGAACGGCCTGAACGTCCATGCCGGTCAATTGACCTACTATGCGGTCGGCAAGGCGCTCGGCATCGACGTGATCTCACCGCAGATGCTGGTCAAGGGCTAACGCGGGTCAACGCTCGATATTGGCGCCGCCCTCTTGCTGGCGCCTGGCCAGGAAGGCGTCGATCTCTTCCAGACGGGCCGCCTCCATCGGGGGCGGCTCATGTGCATTTACCGTCTCGAAAAAGATCTTGTTCGCGCGCTGGGTTGTATCCACCGATCCGCGGTCGCGATAATTCTCGTAGTTCGACCAGTCTGACAGAAGCGGCGAATAGAACGCCGTCTCGAACCGGTCCAGCGTATGCTGTGTGCCAAAATAGTGCCCGCCATGACCGACGTCGGCAATCGCCTCAAGGCCCAGGGTCGCCTCGCTCACTTCGACCGGCTTGAATAGTTCGGCAAACATCTGCAGCACTTCGATATCGATGATGAATTTCTCGGCCGAGATCGTCAGCCCGCCTTCCAGCCAGCCCGCACCGTGCAGGATCAGGTTGGCCCCACCCATCAACGCCCCCCAAAGTGACATCTGGCTTTCATACGCGGCCTGCGCATCCGGCGCATTCGATGCCGTGGGGGCCGAAGACCGCAAAGGCAGTTTGTAACGCCGCGCCAACTGCCCCGAGGCGAAGGCCGCCTTGACATATTCGGGCGTGCCGAAGGCGGGCGCGCCGGTGCGCATATCCACGTTGCTGGTAAAGCTGCCATAGCACATCGGCGCGCCGGGCCGCACGATCTGGGACAGGCACAATCCGGCCAACGCTTCGGCATTCTGCATCACCAACGCGCCCGGGATTGTCACGGGTGCCATCGCGCCGGCCAGCGTGAACGGCGTTAGGATCATCATCTGCCCGCCCCTGGCCGCGTCGATGATGCCCCGGCACATCAATTCGTCCAGTTGCAACGGAGAATTGGAATTGGCGACCGAGTAGCTGACCGGCGTGTTCGCAAATGCCTCGGGCGACAGCCCATGCGCGATGCGCAGAATCTCGTAGCTGTCGGCAATCGCCTCACGTCCCCGGAAATACACAAAAGGGATCTTCTCGGTCAGGGCCATGATCGAGCGGGTCATGTGCATATGCCGCATACCCATCTGGATATCCTGCGGCTCAACCACGGGGCCGATGAAATGGATCACGTCAAAGGCCTGGGCGACCTTGCAGAAATTGTCGTAATCGGTCAGCGTACCGGGCCGACGCCCGCCTTGCAGGTCCGAGCAATTGGGTGATCCGGCGGACGTGGTGATCCCGACATGCCTGCCGCCAACCGTAACGGTGCGCGCCGGGTTTCTGCTGTGAAGCGTGACTTCGGGCGGCGCCTTGGCGATCAACGCCATCACTGTTTCGGGATCGAACCGGATCACGTGATCGTCGACTTCGGTCATCCCGGCCCCGCGATAGAACGCGCGCGCCTCGTCGTTCAGAACCCTGACGCCGATGTCGCGCAGCACCTTAAGCGAGGCGTGGTGAATGGCTTCGATTTCATCCACGCTGAACTGTTCGATGGGGGCATAGGGATTTTTCCACTGGCGCCACGCGGCATCAAAGAACGTTTCCGCGGCGCTGGCGCGTTTCGCGGTGCGTCCTCGCCGCCCGCCGGTGCGTTGCTTGTTCATCTTCTCGCCTCCCCGCGCGACAGGATGTCTCGATACGCCTCGGCGGTGCCCGGGTGAATGTCGCGGCCCGTGAAGCACCGAAAATAGGCTTCAAGATACCCCATGCGCTGCGCGTTGCTTTCCTCATCGGCCACGCCAAGCGCGTAATAGGTGATCTGCGTGAAGCAGATCACGCGGGCACGGATGAATGCCTCGGGCTGGTCATAGCCGTGCCGCACGAAGAACTCTGCAATGGCCGCCACACGCGCATCATCCTCCACCTTTACCTTGGCGCGCAGCGCGTCGTCATACCGCGCCCAATCGCGAATTGCCTGGTCCAGATCAGGGTCAAACCGCCGGTGATCCGTCCAGACCGCAAAGAGCGCAAGAATGCCATCGTCGAGTGTCTCGGCATCCGACACCGCCTCGACCATGACGTTGGTATTGCGCACCCGCCAGCGATGGATCAACGCGTCCAGCAACGCCTCGCGGCTTTCGAAATGCCAATAAAAACTGCCGCGCGTCACGCCCAGCTTGCGTGACAGCACCGTGATCTGCACGGCGTCCACACCGCTTTCGATCAACAGGTCCAACCCTGCTTCGATCCAATCGTCTCGGGTCAGGCGGTAGTGACGATCTGTCTGTTGATCCGCAAGCATATCGTTTTCCATACAGGGTTGCATGGATAGATACAGGGTTGTATGGTTTGCGTCAATCGAAAGGAACGACCATGCCGGAAAAGGCCAGGGCACAGGTGATGCCATTTGCCAAGCAGGCGTTCGCGCCACGGTTCGAATATGGCGAGATGGCACAAGTGACCGAAGTCACTGGCACCAGCATTGGCACCCGGCTTGGCACCGGATTTGGCCGGTTCACCAACGCGCATATCCCTTGGACCGTTGAATATGACGAGGTGCTTCTGGTGCTTGACGGCCGCCTGACCGTGCGCACGACAGAGGGTGATCTGACCGCCGGACCGCAGGACTGCGTCTGGCTGCCCACGGGCACGGACGTGACCTACATCGCCGAAAACACCTTGGTCTTCTACGCGATCGAGCCCGCGAACTGGTCTCAGGAGGGTCAGGAATGAAGATCGACCGCCTGCCGCAGGACGACAAAACCAACGGGTGGAGCGCAATTCTGCCTGAGCGCACGGCGCACAGCCCCTTGCAGGGTGATGTCAACGCAGACTGGGTGGTTTTGGGCGCGGGCTATGCCGGTCTGGCCGCAGCACGCCGGTTGGCCGAAAACTGTCCAAACGAAAAAATCGTCGTGATCGAGGCCGGCGAAGCGGGTGAAAATGCCTCGGGGCGAAATTCGGGCTTCGCCATCGACCTGCCGCACAATGTCGGCTCTTCCCTGGACGAGCTTGAGGGCAGCCACCGCTTCATGCGGCTGGCCCGCATGGCAATTGACCACCTCGAAGACGTGGTCACCACGCATAATGTCGATTGCGACTGGTCGCGCGCCGGCAAGTTTCACACCGCCGTCAGTCCACGCGGCACCCGCGACGTGCTTGAACCGTTCAAGGCCGAACTCGAAGCGCTTTGCGAACCCTTTGAGTGGATTGAAGGCGATGCGCTGAAATCCCGCCTTGGCTCGCCACATTTCACCGCCGCTGTCTACACGCCCGGCTGTGTGTTGATGAACCCCGCCGCCCTGACCCGCGGGTTGGCGGACACGTTACCGGACAACGTCACGCTGCACGAAAACGCGCCCGTCATCGAGGCGGAATTCCAGAACGGTGTCCTGCTCAGGACGGCTCAGGGCTCGGTCCGCGCGCCCAAGATGATCATGGCCGCCAACGGCTTTTCC
>JBCBTE010000121.1:0-8178 GCA_039818805.1 Pseudomonadota bacterium | reverse complement strand
ACCCCGTCCTGCATCGGCGCCAGCACCTTCTGGCCGCGCCCGGTGCGCTCGCGCTGAAACAGCGCCGTCATGATGCCCAAGGCCAGGTGCAGCCCCGTGCCAGAGTCGCCGATCTGCGCGCCGGTCACAACCGGCGGCCCATCGCGGAACCCGGTGGTCGAGGCCGAGCCGCCGGCGCATTGCGCGACGTTCTCATAGACCTTGCAATCCTCGTACTTGCCCGGCCCGAACCCCTTGACCGAGGCCATGATGATCCGCGGGTTGATCTCCTGAATGCGCTCCCAGCTGAACCCCATCCGGTCCAAGGCACCCGGCGCAAAGTTCTCGACCAGCACGTCGCATTCCTCGATCAGCCGGGTCAGAACCTGTTTGCCCGTCTCGTTCTTCGAATTCAGCTCGATCGAGCGCTTGTTGTGGTTCAGCATCGTGAAATACAGGCTGTCCGCGCCGGGCACATCCACCAGCTGCTTGCGGGTGGCGTCCCCCACCCCGGGCCGCTCCACCTTCAACACATCCGCCCCAAACCACGCCAGCAACTGCGTACAGGTCGGACCCGACTGCACATGGGTGAAATCCAAAATCTTGATGCCGTCCAACGCTTTCATGGGGGCTTTCCTCTCTCGTCAAGTCTCGTTCGGTGCACGCCAGAACTGGCGTACGTGATCATGCAATCGCATCGTGTGGTCCCGCACCCGGTCTGCCGCCACGACCGGATCGCGCGCCTCGAGCGCCTCGATGATGCCCATATGGTCGGCCACGGATCGCGCCACGCGATCCTCCTCTCCCATCGCCTGACGGCGCACCGCGTGCATGTGCACAAACAGGCCATCCGCCATGGTTCTAAGTAGGCTGCAGTGCGAGATGTCCAGAATGCGGCGGTGAAAGCGGATGTTGTCGTCCGAGTATTCGGAGATCTCCGCGCCTGCCTTGGTCACCGAATATTTCGCCGCCATCTCGCGCAAAGATGCAATCTCGTCGTCACTTGCCGCTTCCGCCGCAAGCCGCGCCGCCATGCTTTCCAGCGCCGCCCAGGCCACGATCATCTCAAGGATTTCTTCCAGCGACTTCTGCTGCACAAAGATGCCCCGGCGCGGCTTGACCTCCAGCAGGCCCTCTTGCTCCAGCTTGACCAGCACCTCGCGCAGCGGCGTGCGCGACACGCCCAACTGCTCGGCCAGGCTGCGCTCATCCAGCCGAAGGTCGGCATCCTCGGCATAGATATCCATCTCTTCAATCGCGGTGCGCAGCCGGCGATAGATATGGTCTTTCAGCGTGACGGAGGTGTCGATGGGTTGCAGCTTCATAAGGGCATGAGATCCGGTGGCAGACACGATTCTACTATCTGGTATACCAGGTGCCACACAATTACAAGCCACGCGCATCCAAGGTTGCATGACCGATTTGGCCGCACTTTGCGCGCTGGCTCAGTTCACGATAAACGACCATACCCGACCGACATGAAGACCGCCGCACCGTTGCTAAATGATCCGCTGCTCCAACTCAGACGGGTCATCAAAGTCGACGTGCCAAAATGCGACGGCCCCATCGGGCAGACCTGCCAAAACACGCTCAAAGTCTCTGGCGTTGCAACAGCGCCGGACGGCCCACGCGGTTGCCTCGATCGCGTTGTCCGGCGTTAGATTGTGGTTCGCGCGCACCTGCTTCACTTCGCGGACAAGTCTGTCGCGCGTCGTGAAAGGAACCGGCGATACGCTTACATCCCAGTCGTAAACGAACACGGCCCGCAGCACGCTTGGTAGAACTGCTGCGAAATCCAGACCTTGCTGGGCTGTCAAACGACGCCGGAAAACCTGCAGCACCGCGTCTACGGCAGTGTAGGCCATGTTGTCAGATTCAAGCGACATCCGCTCTTTTACATCGTCAAGAAACGCCCGCCATTCCTTGGACGCGTGCCTGTATGTCCATGGCATCGGCATCTGTGGTTGCGTCTCCAAAACACTGAATGCGCCACCAAGCCTAACGAGTTTTTGCGCGCACTGTCGAGCAGACGAATGACCGTTCTATCCGGCTGGGCCGCCTTGCATCAAAAACCCTCGAATTTCGCGCCAGATGTGCATGGCGGGCATCGAGACCACGCAAGGGGGCTATGGACTGGAAAGGCCAAAACGGTTCCGCCTGCCACACTGCCGCACGTGCCAGGCGGACAGATGCAACGCCCGCCGCGTTTGCGTTTCCTCAACCTCTCAAGATGTCGTAGATCGCCCCACCGCGCGGCACATTTACCCGCTCCCGGTACCGAAAAATTACCGACGCAATACCGACAAAATACCGACGTTTTACCGACGTCAGAACCCCTGCAAAACAAGGCCGTTAACCTTTGAGTCGCCTGCGGCGGATCACTCCGCCGCCACCGCGCCTGCCTCCACCGGCTCCACCCGCACGGCGGAAAACTTGAACTCGGGGATCTTGCCATATGGGTCCACCGCCGGGTTGGTCAGGATGTTGGCCGCCGCCTCGACATAGGCAAAGGGCACGAAAACCATATCAGGGGCCACCGCCCGGTCCGCCCGCGCCATGATCTCGATCGACCCGCGCTTGGTGGTGATCCGCACCATGCCACCCGGCTCCACGCCCATCTTGCGCAACGTGCTGGGATGCAAGGAACAATTCGCCTCCGGCTCTACCGCGTCCAGCACGGTGGCGCGCCGGGTCATCGACCCGGTATGCCAGTGTTCCAACTGCCGCCCCGTGATCAGGATCATGGGGAACTCGGCATCGGGCAGGTCGTCGGGCGGGATCACGGAAGCCGGCGTAAAGCGCGCACGTCCCTCCGGCCGTGGAAAACCATCGCCGAACACGATTGCCTGCCCCGGATCGTCCGGGCTTAGCGACGGGTAGGTCACCGCGTTCTCACGCTCAAGCCGCTCCCAGGTGATGTTGTCGAGGCTTTTCATGTTCAGCTTCATTTCCGCGAACACATCCGCCGGACTGTCGTATTTCCACTGCAATCCCATACGGTTAGCCAGATCAACCGTGATCGCCCAATCTTCGCGCGCGTCACCCGGAGGTGCTACGGCCGGGCGGCCCATCTGGACCTGCCGATTTGTGTTGGTCACCGTGCCGGTCTTCTCGGCAAAGGCCGAAGAGGGAAGGATTACATCGGCGTAATTGGCCGTCTCGGTGATGAAGATGTCCTGCACCACCAGATGATCCAGTTTCGCAAGCGCATCGCGCGCATGCTCCACATCCGGGTCGCTCATCGCCGGGTTTTCGCCCAGCACATACATGCCCTTGATCTGGCCGTCATGGACCGCATCCATGATTTCCGTCACCGTCAGACCTTTTTCGTTCGAAAAGTCAGACGATTGCCAGACCTCGGTAAAGGCCGACCGGACGCCGTCATCGGTAACTGACTGATAATCTGGCAAAAACATCGGGATCAGACCGGCATCTGACGCGCCCTGCACGTTGTTCTGTCCCCTCAAGGGGTGCAGCCCTGTACCCGGTCTGCCGACATGCCCACACATCAGCGCGAGGCTGATCAGACACCGCGAATTGTCGGTGCCGTGGATGTGCTGACTGACGCCCATTCCCCAAAAGATCATGCCCGCCTTGGCGCTTGCAAAATCCCGCGCCACGGCGCGCAAAGTTTCGGCAGGAATGCCGCACAGCTCTTCCATCTTCTCTGGCGGGAACTGCGCCAGATGCGCCTTCTCGGCTTCCCAATTCTCGGTGAATGCCTCGATATACTGTTGATCATAAAGGTTTTCTTCGACGATCACATGGCAAATCGCATTCAGCATGGACACATCCGCGCCCGGCTTGAACTGCAGCATATGCGTCGCGAACCGGCGCAGCCCCACGCCGCGCGGGTCCATCACGATCAGCTTGCCGCCCCGCTTGGTGAACTGCTTGAAATAGGTCGCCGCAACAGGGTGGTTCTCGATCGGGTTGGCCCCGATCACGATTGCAACATCGGCATTCTCGATCTCGTTGAACGTGGCCGTCACAGCGCCCGAGCCGACGTTTTCGATCAACGCTGCAACCGATGACGCGTGACACAGCCGCGTACAATGATCGACATTGTTGTGGCCAAAGCCCTGACGGATCAGCTTTTGAAACAGGTACGCCTCTTCATTCGAGCATTTGGCGCTACCAAACCCAGCCACCGCCTTGCCGCCGTGATTGTTTTTCAAACCTTTAAGTTTGTCAGCGGTGAAATCCAGTGCTTCGTCCCAGCTTGCTTCGCGGAAATACTGCTGCCAATTGTCAGGGTTGACGTTCAGGCCCTTTGCGGGTGCATCCTCACGCCGGATCAGTGGCTTGGTCACGCGGTGCGGATGGTGGATGTAGTCAAACCCGAAGCGGCCTTTCACGCACAAGCGGTTCTCGTTCGCCGGGCCATTGATGCCTTCGACATACTTCACCTTGCCGTCCTTGACCTTCAGGCTGATCTGACAGCCCACACCGCAGAACGGACAGACACTCTCGACCTCACTATCGTAGTCCGCACTGTCGCCTACCTGGGAATCATCCAGAACCGTTGCAGGCATCAAAGCGCCCGTCGGACAGGCCTGCACGCATTCTCCACACGCGACGCAGGTGCTGTCGCCCATCGGGTCGTCAAAATCGAACACAGGGTAGGAATCGTGCCCCCGCCCCGCCATGCCGATCACGTCGTTGACCTGCACCTCACGGCACGCCCGCACGCACAAACCACATTGAATACAAGCGTCCAGGTTCACGCTCATCGCCACATGGCTGTCATCCAAAAGCGGAACGCGGTCTTGCTCCAGCTTCGGCAATCGGCTGTCCGACACGCCATTCATCTCGGCCATGTCCCACAAATGCGACGACTTATCATGTGCCTTGGCCTGCTCCGGCTGGTCCGTCACCAACATCTCAACAACCATCTTGCGCGCCGTCTCGGCCCGCGCCGAATTGGTCGTCACGACCATCCCGTCAGACGCCTCGCGAATGCACGACGCCACCAGCGTCCGCTCGCCCTCAACCTCAACCATACAGGCGCGACAGTTGCCATCAGGGCGATACCCCGGTGCAGGCTTGTGGCACAGATGCGGGATCACAAGGCCCCGCCCATGCGCCACTTCCCAGATCGTCAGGCCCTTCTCGGCCTCAACCTCTTGCCCGTCGAGTGTGAATTTCACCTTATCCGTCATGGTCTTACACCTCGTCCGGGAAATGTTTCATGGTCAGGCGAATGGGGTTCGGCGCCGCCTGCCCCAATCCGCAAATCGACGCATCCACCATCGTCTGGCTGAGCTCTTCGAGCAGACCCTGATCCCACTTGTCCGCCTGCATCAACTTCACCGCCTTCTCACAGCCCACCCGGCACGGCGTACACTGACCACAGCTTTCATCCTCAAAGAATTTCAGCATGTTGATCGCCGCCTCCTTGGCGCTGTCATGATCCGACAGAACCACCACGGCGGCCGATCCGATGAACGACCCATGCGGCTGCAACGTGTCAAAATCCAGAGGCACATCATCCATATGCGCAGGCAATAGCCCCGAGGACGGCCCGCCCGGCTGATAGGCCTTGAACACATGACCGTCGAGCATCCCGCCCGCAGCCTCAATGATATCCATGATGGTCGACCCAGCCGGCAGCAGATGCACGCCCGGCTTTTTCACGCGCCCCGAAACCGAGTAAGACCGCAGCCCCTTACGCCCGTTCTTCTCAACGCTGGCTAGGATTTCCTTGCCTTCGCGCAGGACCCGGGCGACCCAATAAAGCGTTTCGACATTATTCACCAAAGTGGGCCGGTTAAACACGCCCACCTGCGCCACAAACGGTGGACGATGGCGCGGCAACCCGCGCTTGCCCTCGATCGACTCGATCATGGCACTTTCTTCACCGCAGATATACGCACCCGCGCCTCGACGCAGGTCGATATACCCCGCGGCCACGATGCCTGCGTCTTCCAACGCCTTGATTTCGAGCGCCAAAATCTCCAACACGGCCGGATACTCGTCGCGCATGTAGATAAAGCAGGTCTCGGCCTCCACTGCCCACGCGGCGATCAGCATCCCTTCCAGAAACAGATGCGGCGTGCGTTCCAGGTAATACCGATCCTTGAAAGTCCCCGGCTCACCCTCATCTCCATTCACGGCCAGATAGCGCGGCCCCGCCTCGGCCCGCACAAAGCCCCACTTCTTGCCAGAAGGAAACCCGGCGCCGCCAAGCCCGCGCAGACCAGAATCCAGAAGCTCCTGCTGAATGGTGTCGAAATCTCCACCCGCGCGGATCTCTTCCAGCTTTGCATAGCCGCCCGCCGCCTTGTACGCAGCAAAATCCTCATAGTCGGGCACATGCGCATGGGTATCTCCCGCCGCAATCGCCACCTCGACCTGTTCCACCGTCGCGTGGTCGATATGATTGTGCCCCAACTCCAGCACCGGGGCGGTATCACACCGTCCCATGCAGGGTGCACGAAGAACCCGAACTTGGCCGGGGTCCATCCCATCCTCAAGGGCTGCCTTCAATTGCTGTGCGCCCGCCAGCTCACATGACAGCGAATCGCACACCCGGATCGTCAGTGCAGGCGGCGGCACTTCGCCCTCTTTGATCACATCGAAATGCGCATAGAACGTCGCAACCTCGTAAACCTCGGCCTGAGCCATCCTCATTTCCTCGGCAAGCGCCCGCAGGTGCGCCGCTGACAAGTGGCCAAATTTATCCTGTATCAGATGCAGATACTCGATCAGCATATCGGGCCGGCGCGGGCGATCCCCCAGCAAACCGCGCACGTCTTCCCACGCCTGATCATCGAGTTGACGGCCCTTGGGCGTATGCCGCCCCTTGCCTTTCCCCGATTTCCAAACACCGTTGCGATCATCTAATGCCATGCGTGACTCTCCCGTTCTCGGGCGGAACCTAAAACAATCAAATCACAAACAGAATTCGTAGTTCACGAACCCACGATAAGCCAGGCTTATCGCACGGCTTGCCGCAATGCCTGTAGCGTGCGCAAGCCTGGCCCGCGGTTCGGCGTGACCAGACAAAGGGATTTTCGCACCACCGGATCGGTCAGGGAAACCACCTCGACCGCCTCCAATGTTCCAATCGCCTCGACCACCCCGCGCGGCACGATCGTCGCCGCGGCCCCCGAGATGGCCATCACCACACCTGCCGTCAAACCCGAAAGCTCGGCCACGACCTGTGGCTGCACGCCAACCTCATAGAACACAGAATCCAAGATGCGCCTGTTCTGCATCCCGGGCTCTAACAGGCACATCGGCAATGCGCCCGCCTCTTTCCAAGTGATTTCCTGTCGGCCTTCCTCGACCATACCCGACGGGGCCAGCAGAACATACTCTTCCTCGTGCACCGGCTCGACATTCAGCGCATTCTGATCAACCGTCTCGGTGTAAGCGATGCCCGCATCAAAACTGCCTTCCTCGATCCCGTGCAGGATATTCAGGGATGACGTGGACTTGATCTTCACAGTGATCCCCGGGTTGCTCTCGCGTAACCGTTTTACCAGCTTGGCTGCGAAAGCCGATGCGGTGGGCACCACCCCCAAGGTCAAAACCCCGGTCACGTCGCCGGGAACAGCGCTAAACTCGTGCTCCAGCTTTTTGACGTTTTCCAGAATCTGAAGCGCATGCCGCACAATCGACTCGCCATCCGGCGTCAATCCCTGAAAGCGATTGCCGCGCAGCACGATCTTGGTTTTCAAGTGTTCTTCCAGCTTGGCAATTCGCATGGAAAAGGCCGGTTGAGATACACCGCATTCCTCGGCGGCACGGGCGAAGTGTTTTTGCCGTGCAAGGGCCGTCAGAAATTGCAGATCTTTGAGGTCCAGCACGCCCTATCCCTCGGAATTCACCATCAAAACCTTGGATAGACCATCGTCAGGGCAATCACAAACGCCATTAAGCGCGCACGAAAATCTGCTCTGCGTGCTTTTCGAGATAGATACGCAACCATGGCGTATAATTCTCAGGCTTGGCGCGCGTGCGTTCAGCCAAGAGATCAAGGTTGACCCAGGCCGTGCCCATAACTTCGTCCGGGTTGGGCCGCATGGCGATCCGCTCGGGTACATCGGCCACGAACACATCCACAAGCTCGTGCTCGATCAATCCGCCGCCCACTTCGGCGCGATACTCCAATTGATCGCGATACGACAGCGTCAATCCGGTGATGCCAAGCTCTTCGTTCAGTCGCCGGTGCGCGCAGATCTCCGGGTCTTC
>JBCBTE010000120.1:0-8209 GCA_039818805.1 Pseudomonadota bacterium | reverse complement strand
CAAAATTATGGCTATATGTACCTGGCAGGAACGCAGGCTTTTGCCGACACCTTGCGCGAAAATCAAAGGGTTCAGCGCGGTGCGGGGGCCGAAACCGAGCTTCTGAGTGCTGACGAAATCAAGGCCCGATACCCGTTTTACAACGTCGATGATGTCGTTTTGGGATCGATCAACCGGAAAGACGAAGGGTATTGGGACGGAGGTACGGTGTTCGATTGGTTGCGACGATCGGCGCGGGATCGGGGTGTGGAATACGTGCACAACGAAGTCGTGGCGATGACCCGAAGAGGTCCGCGCGTGTCCAGCGTGACCCTGGCCACCGGTGAGGTGGTGTCTTGTGGACATGTGGTCAACGCATCGGGACCACGCGCCGCGCGCACGGCCGCCATGGCAGGTCTTGATGCACCAGTTGAGCCGCGCAAACGGTTCACGTGGATTTTCTCGGCCGAACGTCCATTGGACCAAGAGCTTCCGTTGACCATCGACCCATCGGGCGTGCATGTCCGGCAGGATGGACCACAAACATATTTGGCCGGGGCGGCACCAGAGCCGGATCCGGCGGTCGACTACAACGATTTCCACATGGACCACGGCCGGTGGGAAGACCATGTCTGGCCAATCATCGCCAACCGTATTCCGCAATTCGAAGCCATCCGGATCGAAACCGAATGGGCCGGGCATTATGCCTTCAACACCTTGGATCAGAATGCAATTCTGGGGCCTCATCCGGACGTTGAGAACTTCCACTTTCTAAACGGATTTTCCGGGCACGGCCTGCAACAAGCCCCGGCCATGGGGCGCGGAACAGCCGAATGGCTAACCTATGGCGCGTATCGCAGTCTGGATTTGTCGCCATTCGGTTACGAGCGAGTTGTGCAGCGCCAACCCATCATCGAAAAAGCGGTCATCTAGGGGCGGTCGTCGCACGGATCAGCAGCTCTGGGTGGATCAACTCGGATTGAACGCCTTCGTCGGGCGCGATGATGGACTGCACGATGACTTCGGCACCGCGCTTGCCAATCTGGCGGGCGGGAATACGCACGGTGGTCAATGCCGGTTCGAAATCCTTTGACCCCTTGAAATCGCCGATGCCTGCAACGCTGATGTCCCTTGGCACCGTCAGGCCAAGTCGAAGGGTGGCGTGAATGGCCCCCCAGGCCAGAACGTCATTGCCGCACAGAATGGCGCTGGGTTGGGTTGAACCGGTCATCAACTGTCCAACGGCCTCTTTGGCGGCGGCCACGCTATATCGGGTCTCCAGCATCCAGTCCGACCGGATCGCAAGACCTGCCTCTTTCAGAGCGGTGATCATGCCCTCGAAACGGTGCGAGGCACGGTCGTTCCCCTCGAGCGGTGGAAAGACCGAGGCGATGTCGCGATGCCCCAGCGATGCGATATGCGCGCCGATCAGGTGTCCGGCGCGGTAGTTGTCCGAGCCGATTGATGGAAGTTGCGAAGTTTGCCCGTAGTTCCACAGCAAGATCGCCGGAACGTCCTGCTGATCGAGGAGCGCATAGGTATCTTCGGCATGGGCGAGGCCGATCAGGGCCATGCCATCGACACGGTGTTCAAGCATCTTGCGCGTAAGCGCGTATTCGCGTTCCAGACTGTAGCCGTGAGACGCAAGCAGGATGGTAAAGCCCAGATCTTCTACCGCCTCGGAAAAGCTTTGAACCAGCTCGGCAAAGATCGCGTGGTCTATGGTGGGAACAACCAGCCCGATGGTGCCACTTCGAATACCGTGAATCGTCTGGGCAGCGCGGTTGCGGATGTATCCCAGCCGGCGAACCGCGGCGTCGATTTTCTTGCGCGTACTGGCCTTGACCAGTTCCGGGTGGTTGAAACTGCGCGAGACGGTCGAGGCCGAAACCTTGGCGGCTTTTGCAACGGCTATGATGTCTGCTTTTTTCAATTGAAACAGGTATTTGGGGTGCGTTTAGTGTCGAAAAATGAAAACATTTGCAAAACTATTTTCATTATCTAACCTAAACAGTCAACCGCGGTGGGCGGGAGGAGGGCTCGGCGTTGGAATTCCTGGGATATATCGGAGATGTGTTTACTCCGATCAATTTCGGGCTGCTGCTGATCGGTACGATCGGCGGGCTCATTCTAGGAGCAACGCCGGGCCTGTCCCCGACGATGGCGGTTGCCTTGCTGATCCCGTTCACGTTTCGGCTTGAACCGGCACAAGGGTTAATCCTTTTAGGGGCCGCCTATACCTCGACTGTCGCGGGCGGGGCGGTCAGTGCAATCCTGCTGAAAATCCCCGGCGCACCGGCCAATATCGCGACGACGCTGGACGGTCACACCATGGCACAAAAGGGCGAAGGCGCGCGGGCGTTGCAGCTGTCGTTCCTGGCCTCTGCCGTGGGCGGTGTGTTTGGCGTGATGCTGTTGATTTTCCTGACACCGGTTTTGGCGCAGTGGGCGCTTGCCTTTGGGCCGTCGCATCTGTTTTGGCTGGCAATCCTTGGCGTGACCGTGATCGGGTCGCTGGACTCCAGCTCGGTGGTCAAGGGGCTGCTGTCGGGCTGTATCGGCTTGTGGCTGGCCACGATCGGGTTCGATGACATCATGGGCGCGCAGCGGTTCATTTTCCATGATGCGGTGGCAGGGGGTATCAACGTGATCCCCGCCCTGATCGGACTGTTTGCGATCCCGCAGGTGATTACGATGTTCGCCAAGGGGCGCAAGAAGTCCGGCGCCGAAGTCCTGTCCGTGCAACGCCACCCGATTGGCGCGGCGGTCAGAGAAGTGTTCCGGCGCACCCGGGCCTTGAGCATCGGCACCGCGACCGGGTCGATCATCGGCCTGATCCCGGGCGTTGGCGGGCAAATTGCCGGCCTCGTGGCCTACGACCAATCCAAGAAAATGAGCCCGGAGCGTGCGAAGTTCGGTACAGGCCACAGCGAGGGTGTGATTGCCGCGGAAAGTGCCAACAACGCGATGGTCGGCCCATCGCTGGTGCCGCTTTTGACACTGTCGATTCCCGGCTCGCCCACGGCGGCGGTGCTTCTGGGCGGACTTCTGATCCATGGGATTTTCCCGGGAAGCGACCTGTTTGATAACCATCCCGATGTGGCGTGGACCTTCATAAATTCGATGCTGATCGGGCAGATCCTGATGTGCATTTTTGGGCTTTATGTGGCCGGGCTGGCGGCCAGGGTTGCACAAGTGCCCAACGCGGTGATGGCGGCCGTCGTTCTGGGGTTGGCGGTGTTCGGCAGCTACTCGGTTCAGAATTCGATGGGCGATGTTTATGTCATGGCCGCACTGGGGACGGGCATGTACTTTCTCGAACGGTTCGGCTTTTCCGCGGCACCTTTGGTGCTGGGCCTGATCCTTGGCCCGATTGCCGAGGCGAATTTCATCCAGGGCTCGATGATCGCCAATGCCACGTCAAGCGT
Source organism: Pseudomonadota bacterium (assembly GCA_039818805.1). GTDB lineage: Bacteria > Pseudomonadota > Alphaproteobacteria > Rhodobacterales > Rhodobacteraceae > Roseovarius. The sequence continues at coordinate 4,802 of JBCBTE010000120.1, read as the reverse complement.
CGGGCAGTATTTCTTCACCGGGCCGCTGAACCTGACCCTGATCGCGGTAGTCGTCGCCTCGGTGGGGTACTCGGCCTGGATGGAACTGCGCAACCGCCGCTACACCACCAAGGATGATGCGGTGGAAAAAGAAGAGGCACTGTCGTGACCGATCTGCCCCGCACTCAGCACATCATTGCCTCGGGTCTTGTCGCTGCCGTTGGCGTGACAGTGGCCTATATCAGCTACACGCAGGAACCGGCAGATGCGTTCCTGTTTCCGCGCCTGATCTCAACCGTCTTCGTCGTGCTGGCCTTGTGGACCTTTGGCAAAGCCCTGCTGGGCCGCACGAAGGTTGGCAACGGATTGAACCGCGAGGCGGTCGGCAACATCCTGCCCGGGCTGGTTGTGGCGTTGGTCTATGTCTTCTGGGCCGCCAAGGGACTGGGGTTCTACACCGCCTCGACCATCGCCTTTTTCATCTTGTTGACGCTTTACGATCCGTCTCCGCACAACGCGGGGCGAACTTGGGTCAAGCGCATCGTAATCACGACCGGCTTTCTGGCGGTCATGTATGGTCTCTTCGCGTTGCTTTTGAACGTGTTCACACCGCGAGAGATACTCTTCTGAACCGCAAGGGCGGCAGATCCAATCTTAGGGAGGAAAGAACCATGAAGAAACTTGTTGCAGCCGCCGCGATGGCGCTGATGACGATGACGGGTGGCGCATTTGCCGATGGCCATGCCAGTTACCCCGAACGTCCCGTGATGCTGATGGTCAGCTACGGCGCGGGTGGGGCTACGGATTTCCAGGCACGCATTGTTACGATGACCGCCGGTAACGAGGACGCGCTGGGCATGCCGATTGCCATCATCAACAAGCCGGGCGCGGGCGGCCGTGTCGGGTGGAACTGGTTTGCAAGCCAGGCTGATAGCGACGGTTACACGCTGGGGGCATACAACGTGCCGCATTTCATCGCCCAGTCGATCGAAGGCGGCGTGGATTATTCCACCGAAAGTTTTGAACCGATCGCCAACTGGGGCGCGGACCCCGCGGTATTCGTGGTGGCGGCAAACAGCGATTTCAACTCGATGGAAGATGTAGTGGCGTATGCTACGGAAAATCCTGGCAAGCTTACGTTCTCGGGTGCGGGACTGTTCGTGGGTCACCACATCGCGGCCCTGCAGCTAGAGAAAGCGGCGGGCGTGAAGCTGGCTTACATTCCCAACAACAAGGGCGGCGCCGGGGCCATGAAGGCCGTGATCGCGGGCGAAGTGCTGGGTGGGGTGAACAACCTATCGGATGCGTTCCGCGCGCGTGAGGCCGGCAACGTCAAGATCCTTGGCGTGTTCGATCTGGAACGCAATGAGTTTCTGCCCGACGTGCCGACTATGAAAGAGCAGGGCTATGACATTGACAATGCCAGTGTAAACTTTCGCGGTGTGATGGTGCCCAAGGGGACGCCGCAAGGCATTATCGACAAGCTCGCCGAAACCGTACCCGCGATGTTCGAGAATGCCCGTGTCGCCAAACGGATGAAGGCGGGCGGGTCGCCTATGCATATCATGACGCGCGACGAGGTGCTTGAGATGTGGAAAGCACGCGAGGAGACGCTGAAAGAGCTTCTGGCAGGCCTCTGACACCGCGCGCGGGGCGCGCGGATGGGAGCGCGCGCCCCGGTTTAGAAAGGACGAGACAATGAATGCCCCTGATCCGATTGCCGATGTCGATGCCATAGTGGCGCGTGCGCGAGATGCGCAAGCCCGGTACGAGACCGATGGCAGTCAGGCACGCTATGACACTGCCGCCGCCGCCGCGGCCTGGGCGATCATGGAGCCGGAGCGCAATCGGGATCTGGCCGAGTTGGCCGTGGCCACGACGGGGCTGGGCAACGTGCCCGACAAGATCACAAAGAACCACCGCAAGACGCTGGGATTGATGCGCGATATCAAGGGGCAAAAGACCTTTGGCGTGATCCGGCAGGACGCCGACTGCGGCATTACCGAGATTGCCCGTGCTATCGGCGTGATCGGGGCCGTGGTTCCATCAACCAACCCCGGAGCGACGCCTGCCAACAACATCATCAACGCGCTGAAATGCGGCAACGCCATCGTGCTGTCGCCGTCACCCAAGGGCGTGGCCAGTTGCGAGCGGTTGCTGCAATTCATTCACGCCGAGTTTGCCAAGATCGGCGAAAACCCGGACCTGGTGCAGATGGTGCCCGCGCCGGGGTCAAAGGACAAAACGCAGCGTTTGCTGGAAATCAGCGACATGATCGTTGTGACCGGTTCGCAGAACAACGTGAAGCGCGCCTATACTTCGGGCACGCCCGCGATTGCCGTTGGCGCGGGAAACGTCACCGTGATCGTGGATGAAACCGCCGATCTGAACGCGGCGGCCGAAAAAATCCGCGCGTCGAAGACATTTGACAATGCGACGTCGTGTTCGTCGGAAAATGCCGTGGTTGTTGTGGATGCGATTTATGACACGTTTTTGGCCGCGATGGCGCGTCATGGCGGGGCTTTGGTCGATGACGAGGCCGGGATCGTGGCCAAGCTATGGCCTGATGGGCATCTCAATCGCTCGGTCATAGCACAGGATGCCGGGCCGATGATTTCTGCCCTTGGCCTGGAGTCAGAGGTACCCAAGGGCACGGAATACATTGCAGTTCCGACACATGGTATCGGCCCGGATCATCCGTTGAGCGGGGAAAAACTGAGCCGTTTGCTCGCACTCTACCGCGCCAAGGATTTCGAAGAAGCTGTGGACGTGACGCGCCGCATACAACTGCACCAGGGGGCGGGACATTCCGTTGGGCTGCACTCGACCGCCGATGGGCGTGCCATGACACTGGCCAATGCCATTCCAACCTGCCGCGTGATCGTCAATCAGGCGCATTGTTTTGCCACAGGGGGCGCGTTCAACAACGGCATGCCGTTTTCGCTGTCGATGGGCTGCGGCTCGTGGGGTGGCAATTCAATCGACGACAACCTGCATTGGAAACATTTCATGCAGACCACCAAGATCGTGCGGGAAATCCCGCCGCGCGAACCCTCGTTGGATCAGATCTTCACCGATTACTGGACGACTGCCGGAAAATGAAGTTTGAAACAGCCTCTCCGCCGAGCGGTACCGTGCGCGATTGGCTGGACGCGCGGGCAGAAAGCGCGGGCTTGGCGGCGGTCTTTCCGGAAGGTGAGGACGATCTGACATGGGCAAGCTTGCGCAACGCGGCACGACGCTTTGCAAGTGCGCTGACCTCCAAGGGCTTGAAACGCGGCGAAAGTGTCGCCGTGATTGCGCCCAACGGTCGTGCCGGGCTGACGGCTTTCTACGGCGCGGTCTATGGTGGGTTTCGCGCCACGATGATCAATCTGGCCGCGGGACGAGATGCAATCGCCTATGCGCTTGAGCATTCCGAGGCGCGGTTCGCCTATGTGGATGCGGCCTGTTGTGACCTTTTTACCGAAGCAAACACAACAGGCATCAAGCCTGTCTCACTGAGCGGTGAAACAGCGGCTTTGCATGACATCGGCCCGTCTGATCATGCGCTGTTGATGTACACATCCGGCACCACCGGTCGCCCCAAGGGCGTGGTACACACCAACGCCAGCCTTTTGGCCGGAGGCTGGACGACTGCCGTTGCGCACGGGCTTTCCCCGAAGGACCGCGGGTTTTGCGTTCTGCCGATTTATCATATCAACGGGCTGTGCGTGACGGTGATGGGCAGCCTTGTGTCTGGCGGCTCTTTGGCCATGGCGCCGCGCTTTTCGGCGACACGGTTTTGGGAGCAGGCCAGCGCGTGCGAAATCACCTGGTTCTCGGTTGTGCCCACGATCATAAGCCATCTTCTGCACGGCTCTGCGAACCCGGATGCTGCCTGCCGCGCAAGGCTGCGCTTCGGGCGGTCTGCATCTTCTGCACTCGCGGTCGAGACACAATCGGCGTTTGAAGCACGGTTCGACGTGCCGATCATCGAGACGATGGGCCTGACGGAAACGGCGGCGCAAATCCTGTCGAACCCGCTGCCGCCGGCCACGCGCAAGATCGGGTCGCCGGGGCTGATGTATGGTTGCGAGGTGGATATTCAGGATACATCGGGCGCGTCAATGCACAGGGGTGCCGAAGGCGAGATTGTCGTGCGCGGACCAAATGTGATGCTTGAGTATCTCAAGAACCCGGAAGCGACCGATGGAACTTTTCGCGACGGATGGCTGCGGACCGGCGACTTGGGCAGAATGGATGATGATGGCTTTGTCTTCGTTACCGGGCGTCTGAAAGAATTGATCATCAAGGGCGGGGAAAACATCGCCCCGCGCGAAGTGGATGAGGCGCTTTATACCCATCCTGACGTGGTTGAGGCGGCGGCCTTTGCGCGGCCTTGCGCGCGATACGGCGAACGGGTCGAAGCCGCTGTGCGCGTGCGCGAGGGTTCAACCCTGCAGGCGCACGATCTGATGGATTTGTGTCAGGCGCGGTTGGGACCGTTCAAAGCGCCTGACGCGGTGCATTTCCTAGCGGAACTGCCCAAAGGACCGTCTGGCAAAATTCAGCGTCTCAAACTGGTCGACTTGATCCCAGAAGCGTCGGAAGCCTAGTCGGTCAGAACACGCTCGGCGATATCGGCCAGCAGGAAATCCAAGTCGAAATCCCCGCCCGATTCCGCCAGCCGATCATCATAAAGCAGAAATGACAGGCCGTGCACGAAGCTCCAGAGCATGAAGCCCCGGTTGCGAACATTTTGCGTGATTTCGGCTGGCGGAATCGGGCGGGGATTTCGACTTGGATTTCCTGCTGGCCGATATCGCCGAGCGTGTTCTGAC
>JBCBTE010000119.1:0-8229 GCA_039818805.1 Pseudomonadota bacterium | reverse complement strand
GATGTAGCGTTCGATGCCATCGTCCAAGGCACTTGCTCGCATCGCCATGAAGTCAGAACACTACATCGATTCAACTGTGTCGCGCACGATGGCGCGAAACGCTTATCCCCTTCCAGGGTTGCACGACAAGTTTTTCGATCAGGATATTCGCCCGTTGCTGGCCGTCCGTCAGGATACGGTTGGGCGCCATGATACATATGCGCTGGCTTGTACGGCACGCGGGTACGAGGAGCGCGGATTTCCTGGCCATCTCAACTGTTCCGACAACATCAGCGCCGCTTTTGAACCCTACAGCATCGCGCGGCGCAAGGCCTGGCCCGCGATCAACTTCTTCTTCAACTCGTGGATCGATGACCCGACCAATAATATTGCGAGCGACGAGGCTTGGTCACGGCCGGGCGATTATGTTGCGCTGCAAGCTTTGACCGATCTTGTTTGCGTCTCGACCGCTTGCCCGGATGATGTCGATCCCATCAACGGTTGGAACCCCACGGACATTCATGTGCGCATCTATGAAGAAGATAGCGCGATTACCCATTCGGTCGCGTGGCGGGCCAACCCTGAGGATGCGGCGAAAATGACTCAGCATTCCGCTTTTCATCCGCGAACGTCGAAATTGACGACGACGTACAGCGTCGCTCGTGATCTTTGGATGCCCGCGCAATTCGATGCGACCGGTACCATTGAGGAATATTGGGCCTGCAAAAACAGCGCCACGTTGCAAGACATGTCTGGTTTGCGGAAATTTGACGTGGTCGGGCCCGACGCGCTTGCGTTGTTGCAACACTGCCTGACGCGGGACGTTTCCAAGTTGTCGGTCCATCGTGGTTTCTACGCGCTCATATGTGATGCGCGTGGGGCGGTGCTTGATGACGGAACGCTTTTCCGGCTGGAAGAAACGGCATTTCGTTGTTGCTGTGGATCGGACAATTCGGCACTGCATTTGCGCGAGCAAGCCGAAGCACTTGGCCTGAACGCACGCGTTCTGTCGTTGGGCGACCGCATGGTCAATCTTGCTCTGCAAGGCCCGAAATCCCGCGGCATCTTGAGGGAAGTTGTGTTCACACAACCATCACGACCTTCTTTGGAAAATCTGAAATGGTTCGGCTTCACGGTCGCGCGGCTTCGAGACCGGGACGGGCCCATGTTCATGCTCTGTCGTTCTGGTTTCACCGGGGAGCTTGGCTACGAAATCTTCTGTGATCGTGACGACGCTTTGGAAATCTGGGATGGCTTGATGCGCGCAGGGCAAAACCACGATCTGAAACCGATGGGTGGTCATGCGTTGAACATGCTGCGCATCGAAGCCGGATTGATGGTTGCCGGAGCCGAGTTTGGGCCAGACATCGATGCGATGGAATCCGGGCTTGGCTTCGCGATTGATTTCAAAAAGCCGGACTTCATAGGGCGTAGTGCACTGGAACGCAACGCTGCAGCACCAAGGCGCAAGCTTGTTGGTTTGCATTTCTCCGGCAATGAGGTCCCCAACCACGCAGACGGCGTGTTTATCGGACGTGAACAAGTCGGCGTTGTCACAAGCGCCTGTGCGTCTCCACACTTTGGTCATGCGATCGCGATGGCCCGCATTGCGGTAGAAAACGCAGAACCAGGCGCAGAATTGGAGATTGGCAAGCTTGACGGTCACATGAAACGCCTTCCGGCGATCGTTTCTGACTTACCCTTTCTGGACCCCAAGAGAGAAAAGGCGCGCGCGTGATAGAAGCATCAAGAGAAGGCGTGGTCGTCACGCGGAACGTCTGGAAAATCTTCGGAGACCGGGCCCAAGAAGCCATGGAAGCTGTTCGGCGTGACAACTTGTCGAAGGCGGATGTGTTGGAGCAATACCAAGCCGTGGTTGGGGTTAAGGACGTCTCGATCTCCGTCGGTGAAGGTGAGATTTTTTGCATTATGGGCCTTTCAGGCTCCGGCAAATCCACACTGGTGCGACACATTAACCGGCTGATCGAACCTACCGGTGGTGAAATTCTGATAAACGGCGTCGATGTGGGCGGCCTGAACGCCGAGGAACTGCGCCTCATGCGCGCGGACAAGATTGGCATGGTGTTCCAGAACATGGCGCTTCTGCCGCACCGAACGGTCCGCGACAACGTGGCCTTTGCGCTGGAGCTGCGAAACGTAGACGCGTTTACGCGTGCTCAGCACGCCGAACGGGTCATCGATCTGGTGCATCTTGAAGGCTACGGCGACCGGATGCCAAGCGAACTTTCAGGTGGGATGCAACAACGCGTGGGTCTTGCCCGAGCGATGGCCGCCGACCCGGATATATTGTTGATGGACGAACCATTTTCGGCACTTGATCCACTGATCCGGCGCGGGCTTCAGGACGAGTTTCTTGAACTCTCGAAGTCGATGAAAAAAACAACGCTTTTCATTACGCATGACTTGGATGAAGCGATCCGCATGGGCACACGGATTGCGATAATGAAGGACGGTGAAATTGTTCAAACAGGTACGCCGGAAGAAATCGTAACCCAACCCGCAGACGATTATGTCTCTGATTTTGTTGCGGGTATTTCTAAATTGAAATTGGTTTTCGCCCATACCGTCATGCAGCCCATAGAAGCATTTGAAAAAGAAGGCGGCAAACTGCCACCGGTTGCCGACTGCCCGACGGCCGATCCCGAGGACAATCTTGACGTTTTGGTGTCTCTCGCTGTCGATCAGGACAATCCGATTGTCATTGTAAGCGATGACAAACCCATTGGCGTGGTGACCAAAGACTCGCTGCTTCATGGCGTCAAAGGGGAGGTGTAGCAATGACCACCGAAGCAGAACTTCGCAAACCTTTCATAGAATTCGCTGGTCGCAGTGGGGAATACTATGCCGACACGTTTCTGAAAATTCAGAAGAGCGCTCTTGGACGTTGGCATGTGAACAAAGCCGCAATGATCGGCAGTTTTATTTGGGCGGCTCTACGTGGAAATTGGCTGTTGTTCGTCATCGGTTTCATCGTTGATCTCGTTGCCGTGGTCAATTTGGGACTCGTGTACAAATATTCCCGCGCGGCGCTTGAAAATGCAGACAAAGAGTTTCTCGTGGCCCGGTATGAGGGCTGGACCCAATCGCACTTGATCAGTGCGGTCATTGTTTTTGTCTTGGGACGGATCCTTTTTGGCCTCATCGCCGATCGATTTTATGCCCGGCAATACGACCGCTGGCGGGTCGATCGGTCAGTGAACAGCGGGCTTAAGACCAGTCGTCTGTTGTTGGCCGGATTGGTTGCGCTGCTAATCGTGCCTTTGATGGTTTACCGCACCACCCAGTTTGCACCCGATGAACGGGCGTGCATCAAACAACAACGCGCGATCGCAGACGGTCAGGAAGTCGCCTTCAAGGAGCGCTTCGACTGCGCGATCATCGGGGAATTCCCGACGCTTCTGTGGATTGACAGACCCGACGAGGTATCGTTCCCACGCGACGAAAGCGGCAACCGGATCGTAAAGCGAGAGCCCGCTCGGGAAGGTTTACCCCCTATCAATCTTAATACTTACATCAGCCAGGCCATTGACAACAGTATAGCCTACGTGACGGTTTTTTATGGTTTTCTTTTTGATGGCATCACCAAATTTCTTCGAGGGATGCTGAGCGCTATCTCGTCGGTTACCGTTGGAACGCCGTGGCCGATCACGATGGGCGTTCTTGTCTTGATGGCCTACAAGATGGCCGGGCCAAGGGTCACCATGTTTGTTGTGACATCGCTGGCCTATCTCGCGCTGTTTGGGTTTTGGCAAACGGCCATGGACACTTTGTCCTTGGTCCTTGCGGCCTCTATCATCTGTGTCGTAGTGGGTTTGCCGCTTGGAATATGGGTTGGCAAATCGAGGCGTGGACACGCGATCATGACGCCCATACTGGACGTGATGCAGACAATTCCAAGCTTCGTCTATCTGTTGCCGGCGATCGCCTTTTTTTCCATCGGCAAGCCGCCTGGCATCCTTGCTACTGTGATCTTTGCGATGCCACCCATGGTCCGTCTGACCGCACTTGGAATTCGGCAAGTCGGCGACAGCACAAAAGAGGCCGCTCTAGCCTTTGGCGCGAACCCTCGGCAGCTGTTGACCAAGGTCGAGCTGCCACTTGCTCTGCCTTCGATCATGACCGGAATCAACCAGGTGGTGATGATGAGCCTGTCAATGGTTGTGATCGCTGCGCTGATCGGCGCCGGCGGCATGGGGTACATCGTCACCGAAGCCCTGGAAAACACGGAAACCGGCAGGGGAATCCTGGCCGGAATTGGAATTGCGCTGTTGGCCATGATGATCGACCGCGTGGTGCAAAAGGCGAATACAACTCGCCAATGAAGAAACGCGGCATGACGTGTGCCGCAAACAAAAAAAGAAAGGGAGATCAATGAAACTTACCACCTCACTACTCGCCGCAACGGCGGTTTGCGCAGGCACCATGGCCCAAGCGCAAGAAACCGTTAAAATCGGCGATCTCACCTGGACCGGTGCGCGTGCAATCGGCCACGTGATCGAAGCTGTGATCGAGGGTCCTCTTGGTGGCGAAGCTGAAATCGTGTCCGGCCTGTCTGACGGCTCTGTCATCGCCGCGGGTATGGACAAAGGTGACGGGTCTGTGGACGTTTACACCGACCTGTGGATGCCAAACCGTCAAGGAATTTGGGATCAGTACATCGATGGGTCAAAAACCGTCGGCCACAACTTGCCCTATCTCGGTACACAGATGATGTACGTGCCGTCCTACCTGGCCGACGTGGCCGGATCGGTGGAAGATCTCAGGAAGCCTGAAGTTGCCGCCATGTTCGACAAAGACGGCAATGGCAAGGGCGAATACTGGGCTGGCGACGCGGGATGGAAGTCGACCCGCATGTGGCAGGTCAAATTTAAGGATTATGGGCTTGATGAATTATGGGAGCCGGAAATTTTGCCGGACGCGACCTTCAAGGCACAGTTGAAAACGGCGATCCAGCGCGAAAAACCAATCCTGTTCTACTACTGGACACCGGAATGGGTACACGCCGCCTACGACATCACCCCAATCGAAGAGCCTGGACGTTACGAAGGCTGCGAAAATCACAATCTCGACGCGGAGGACTGGTTGGAAACGTCGAAGTTTGACTGTGCAAGTTCTGACGCCGAGATCTATGTCGCCTATTCAAAGTCGCTCGAAGAGCGCAACCCACCGGTTGCAAAGTTCCTAAGCCAGATGCAGCTTGATCCGGCAGTGGTGAATCAATGGATCCTGCAAATTGGCCGGGATGAAGAAGATCCGCGGGATGTGGCGGAAAACTGGGTGGCTGAAAACATGGACATCGTGAACGGCTGGATAAACTGACAATCGGCCTGCAAACTCGACGCCGCCACCGGTGCGCGTCGAGTTTTCTTTTTGTGCAAACCATGGCTCAGATTTTTCGTCCAACGTATGATTGAGGCTTAGTAGTCTGACCCACAATCGCACCTAAAGCGATTATGCGTTGGACAAGTTACGAGCGGATGAAGCCACATTTTGCGTGCGCAACCTGTCGCGCTGCTATCCTGCGGATCACCCTTCCAGTCAACAAACAGTTGTGATGTGTCCGAAGACGTGGCCCATGTTGGCAGAGCAAGGAAACATTCGGTCTTGGTTCACCTGGCCTATCTGCCAGGGAAAGTCGTGCCCGTACGAACGAAGATGAAAAAAAGACGGGAACGCTTTCAGTTGGAAACGCCGCCTCGTGTGCCCTAAAATCCCTCGGTCAGCATCAAGTCGAACCAAAGGCTGTTTGCACCGGTGTTTGCATCGTCGTCGGTAACCAAAACGAGTTTGTCGAATTCACCGGTGAAGTACTGGCCGACAGGGATTTCAAAACTAACAGGGCCATCGCCAAGCACCGATTGGTCATAAAAATCGCGGATGCCGAAACCTTCCTGCGTTCCAAGCAACGTGAAGAATGTATCGCCGTCCGGCATATCGTCATTCGCAAATCCGATGGCATGCAACTCCCCTTGCAAAGAGGCATCCAAATCGAACCGCAACAAAGTGTCCTCAGTGATCTCATAGTCGATATCGACACTCTTCCAAGAATTTGAATCCTGGACCACCGTGAAACCATCGTCGAAAATCTGGATATTGCCTCGGTCTTGTGACGCGCCGTAGGACTGCACGTTCTCCAACTCGCCATTCAACCGCAGGCGCGGCCCGTCCTCGAAAATCTGGATTTCAGACCACTGGCTGATCGCCAAATCCTGAGGAGTCGACGGCGTTGCGTCCTGATCGGTGACAAAGACTAGCCGGTCGAATTGCCCTGTGAAAAACTCGCCCACAGGTATGCGAAATGTTTGAAAGCCGTCGCTGTCTTCGATCCCGATGTTGAAGTCTTGGATGCCAAAATTCTGTTGTGTGCCACCAAGCTGGAAATACGTCTCTGAATCAGGCGTGTCGTCGTTATCGAAGCCAAACCCGTAAATTTCGCCTTGTCCTTTTGCGGCAAGACGAAACGTCAGGATCGTGTCGGGTGTCACTTCGTAATCAATCAATACATGGTTCCAAGCATTGTCGGACTGAACAAGGTTTCCGCCAAAGCCGGTCACTTCAAAAGTGCCGCTGTCTTGCTGTCCTCCATAGCTGAGCACTGGAAGTACGATGTCGTTGATTTGCAGTGTTTCCGCCGGGTCAAACCGACGTTCCAGCGCGCCAAGGTCCACCCGGTGCCCGGCATTTGTGTAGGGTAAGTCAACAAAGCGTGCAAAGCCGTCACCACGGGCGTCTGTGGCCAGCGGCATGCCGGTTGCATCAACCGCCAGCACCGGGTCGCCTGCGTCAAGCGCCGGGTTAAGATCTGAGGCGCGCAACAACAGTGTTGAAAACGCACCGCCGTTGTCGGTAAGAACCGGTCCGTTTGGTCCAAAATTGGCAAAAATCTCTTCGGCTCTCACTTCGCCGGTTTGGGTTTCACCGTCAAACACGGCTGTGCCGACGATGTTCTTGCCGGTCTTGTTGACAATCCACCCGGGCGCTTCGGTTACAATGCTGTTCACAAGTGTCAACTCGGCGCGGTTTTCGATCTCGGCGCCTGTGTTTGCAGTCACGGTGGACTGGATCAGGGTCAATTCCCCCGTGTTTACGATTGCGTCAGGTGTACCAAAAAACGTCGGTGTTGGCGTGTTCTGCGTAATCGTTGCGCCACTCGCCACCAAGGTGCCTGAGTTGAGGATAGCACTGCCTGCAAAGCCGAAATTGCCCGTGAATAGCACGTTGGTGGCCAGCGTGGTGCCACTATTGAAAAGGCCGCCGCCGCCGCCGGGAATACGCCCAGCAGTGAAGTTTTCGGCAATCAGTGTATCTTCGATGACAAGCAAGCCTGTATTTGCGATTCCGCCGCCGTCGGAAGGTGACCGGCTAAAACCGGCGGAGTTTCCAAAGACCTCTGCGCCGGTCAGGTGCAAGGTGCCCGCGTTGAAGATCCCGCCGCCCAGTGACCCAAAAAAATCGCCCGCGCCGTTGCGGTAGATTCTTGCGTCAGTGATTGACAACTCGGCGTCTTCGGCGATGGATATAGCGCCCCCATTTCCCACGGGGCGTTCGTCACGCGGGCCTCGTCCGCCCCGCGTGAAGTCCATGTCCGAGATTACAGAGTCTCCATCAACCACGTTCAGAATGCGAGCGCGATAATCGCCATCCAGGGTGATACGGCTTGTCCCGTCATTTGCAGCGTCGCCGTCAATAATGACATCATCCTCGATCCTAAGGAGTTCGCCCGTCAGCGTCAGCCGACCATCTGCCAGGTCCGGGTGAAAGACGATCTCGTCCAACCCTTCAAATGCATTGGAAAGGCCAAGCGCCTCGCGCAAAGACAGGCCTTCTCCATCTGCGGCCTCTCGCGCCGCGTCAAGCGGCTCGTTGGGGTCAAGTGTCTCATCGGCAAGGGTGGTTACGGTGTATTTTGTCATGAAAATCCCACAATCAAGAAGCCCCGTCGTCGCCAAAGACACGGCTTCGGCAGCAACGCTGCACGCTTAAGTTATGGTTGAGTCGATTATCGGTATTGTACCAAAGACTGGTATTTGGCGCTATCCAACCAAGAACAATTGACGTCAATCCATGGTCCGTTGGGCGCTACTCCGCCGACTGCTCATGAAACGCAGCCGAGTTGTGGATTGCGCCAGATACGCAATGCGGATCCGACGCGCGAAGGCTCATCTGAAATCACTGGCTGAACGAAACTTTCGTCGAAAATCCATACGCGGAAGTGAAACGATTGGGAGA
>JBCBTE010000118.1:0-8489 GCA_039818805.1 Pseudomonadota bacterium | reverse complement strand
CCAACCGGCAGAAGGTTGATACGAGGCTGGCCAAGCCGGGCCGCGACATAGGCAGAACAGGGATTTTCATAAATCTCTCGCGGACTTCCAAACTGCACCAGCCGCCCTTCGTTCAGAACGCCCACATGGCTGGCCATGGTCATGGCTTCGATCTGGTCGTGGGTGACATAGAGAAGAGTCGCTGCCAATTCGGCGTGAATGCGTTTCAGCTCGACCCGCAAGTCCGCGCGTAGCTTGGCATCAAGCGAGCTGAGCGGTTCATCCATCAGGTAGATGCTTGGATCACGCACCAGGGCCCGGCCAATGGAAACGCGTTGCATTTCTCCGCCAGACAGTTCGGTTGCTTTGTTGTCCAGTTTGTGAGGAATGTGCAGCACATCAGCGACGTCTTGGACTTTGCGCGCAATGTCGTCTTCCGGCGTTCTGAGGATCGGAGACCGCAACGGAAACGCAAGGTTCTCGCGGACCGTCATATGGGGATAAAGCGAGTATTGCTGGAACACCATGGCCACGTCACGTTGGGCCGGCGTGTCCCATTCCACGTTGCGACCGCCGATCTGAATTGAGCCACTATCGATTTTCTCCAAGCCGGCAATCAGACGCAGTGTGGTTGTTTTTCCTGCGCCTGTGGGTCCTAGCAGAACAACAAACGCACCGTCGGGCACGGTCAGGTCCATGTCGATCACTGCGGCCGTTTTGCCAAAGGTTTTTGACACGTTTTGCAACCGAACCTCAGCCATTGGGCAAAACCCCTTCATTCAGCGCCGATCGGTACGCTTTGCCGCTATCCCGATTGAACAACGTGATGGTGTCTTTCAAAAAGCTTAGTCCAACAGTCTCACCCACGCGCATGACTTGTTCGGACCCGACACGCGCCTTTATGTCCCCGTTGGCAGTGGCAAGCGTGACAATCTGCGTGGTGCCCAGATACTCGGTCGCCAGAACTTCGCCGCGGTAGCCGCCATCGGTATTCAGACGAATATGTTCAGGGCGCACCCCAAAGCTAAGCTGCCCTTCTGCGGCTTCTCGCAACGTCGGTACGGCAACCTTTTGTCCATTGAGGTTAACTGTGGTGGCACCTGCGCCGTGAGTCCCGGAAAAATCAAGGAAGTTCATTGACGGCGATCCAATGAAATCGGCAACAAACATGGTGGCCGGCATGTCATAGATTTCCTGCGGTGTGCCAAACTGTTCGACCACCGCGTTGTTCATCACCACAATCTTGTCGCCCATCTGCATTGCTTCAAGCTGATCATGTGTGACGTAAACCGTGGTGGCACCCATCCGGTCGTGCAAGGCACGCAATTCCTCGGCCATGTGTTCGCGAAACTCGGCATCCAGCGCGCCCAATGGTTCGTCCATCATGAACGCCTTTGGCTGACGTACGATTGCGCGTCCCAATGCAACCCGCTGCCGGTCCCCGCCCGACAGGCCCCCGACGGGTTTTTTCAGAATGTCACCGATCCCAAGAATGCCGGCCACTTCATCCACCTTCGCGCGCACCTGCGCGCGCGCCATGCCCTGGCTGACAAGCGGATAGCTCAGATTCTTGTAAACGTTCATATGTGGGTAAAGCGCGAACATCTGAAAAACGAACGCAATATCACGCTGCGATGGTGGCTTTTGGCCAATTTCTTCGCCATCGAGGAAAATCTCGCCCGACGTTGGCAATTCCAAACCCGCGATCATGCGAAGCGTGGTTGTTTTACCGCAGCCTGACGGCCCCAGAAGCATGAAGAACTCGCCATCTTCGATCGTGAACGAACTGTCCTGCACGGCAACGAAGTCACCGAATTCTTTGCGCACGTTTCTGATCACGATCTCAGCCATTCGGCACCTCTGAGAGCTGATGATCAGACCAAATGGATATATGACCCTTATACATCAGTCATCCTTCGGAAAGTGAGAGACGACGATGAACATGACGGTGCCCACAAGTGTCGTGATGAAGGAATATGTAAAAGCCCAAATCACAAACGGCTGCATCAACATGAAGACGCCGAGCGCGATTATGATCGAAGCGATCATTTCCCAAGGCCCACGCCGAAGACGCAACAATCCTGACAAGAAGTCATTCATTTGCGCACCGCTCCGAATGTGATCCCGCGCAGCAAGTGTTTGCGCAACAAGATCGTGAAAATCATGACTGGCAGCAGGAAGATCGTGGCGCCCGCAGCCACCGCCGGCCAATCCAGCCCCCCGATCCCGATGATTGTGGGAATGAAGGGTGGGGCTGTCTGTGCCGTTGCTGACGTCAGCAACACCGCAAAGGCGTATTCATTCCACGCAAAGATCAGACAAAAGATCGCGGTGGACGCAATCCCGGTTGCCGCCTGCGGCAGCACCACCTTGTAGAAGGCCTGAAACCGCGTGTAGCCATCGATCAAAGCCGCCTCTTCATATTCGCGTGGAATTTCGTCGATGAACCCTTTGAGCAGCCAGACAGCGAGAGAAATGTTGACCGCCGTATAAAGCAGGATCATGCCCAAATGCGTGTCCGAAAGCCCAAGATTCCGATACATCAAGAAAATAGGGATCGCGACGGCAATGGGCGGCATCATCCGCGTCGACAGGATGAAGAATAGCAGGTCATCGGCCAATGGGATTTTGAAACGACTAAACGCATATGCCGCAAGCGTTCCGAGGAAGACCGAAAGGAACGTGGACCCAAAGCCGATAATCACCGAATTCAGGAACCGTTCGCCAAATTTCGACGGGCCAACGATAACCATATCATACTGCCGCACAATCTCATCGGCCCAGTTTTCGGGCGGGTTGGCCTCAAGAAACTCCTGGGTCTGACGGGTCCGGGTGGTGAAAAGGTTGACATACCCTTCCAGCGTCGGTGTGAAACAGGCAGGGCCATCGCATCCAATCAGATATTTGGGCGGGTAACTGATTGCATCCGCAGGGCTTTTGAATCCGGTCAATCCGATCCAGATCAACGGCACCATCGTGATAAGGGCATAGAGAACGACCAAGACGCCCGCGCCCCATTTTGCGCGGTTCGACGGTTCGGTGATCGAATGCGCGCTCATCTTTCCTTCACCTTGTTCAGCGCCTTGACGTAAATCGAGGCCAAGCCAAAAACGGTCACAAAAAGGATGATGGCGTAGGCAGAGGCGTAACCGGTCCGCCACTTTTCAAAGGCTTCGCGTTTGAGGTTGATTGATGTCAACTCGGTGGTAGACCCCGGTCCCCCGCCGGTCAGTTGTACGACCAGATCGAACATCTTGAAATTTTCGATGCCACGGAACAGAACTGCGAGCATCAGGAACGGCAAAACCATCGGCACCGTGATCGTAAAAAACTGCCGGATTTTTGAGGCTCTGTCTATCTCGGCAGCCTCGTAGATGTAGTCCGGGATCGAACGCAATCCCGCAAGGCAAATCAACATCACGAATGGCGTCCACATCCAGGTGTCGACGATGACAATCGACCAAGGAGCCAGTTGCACCGACCCAAGCATTTCAAAGCTTGACGCCTCTTTGCCGGTGAAGAACGCGACTACATAATTGAAGAGACCGATCTGCGGCTGATAAAGAAACTTCCAAAAGTTTCCCACCACCGCGGGCGACAACATCATCGGCAGCACAATCACCGTGGTCCAGAATGCATTGCCTTTGAAATTACGGTGAATAAGCCAGGCTAGCGCGAAACCGATCAACACCTGAAGCGTTATCGTCCAGAATAGAAAATGCGCGGTGGCCTGCATGTTCAACCAGATGTCGCTGTCGGTCAGAATGCGTTCGTAGTTTCGAAAACCGATGTTCTTGACTTCGCGCGCGATCCGGTTGGCCTTGTAGTTTGTAAAGCTCAGCTGGATCGTCCAGATCAACGGAAAAATATTGATCGCCAACAGCAGAAAGATCGTGGGCGCCACAAAGATCCAGGCGATGGCGCGGTCAGACAGACCTCTGATTTTGCGCGCAACTCGCTTTGGCGTTGCTCCTGCAACGCGATCTATTGGGCCGTTGGACATAAAGATATTCCGTCAGAAGAAACGTACGCGGTGGCACTTACACGAAGGTGCAAATAGACCGGGCCCGCAGTCGGGCCCGGCCACCAAAGAAAGCTACAGCTTTCCTTCGTCTTCGAAGACTTCTGTCCAGTCTTCGATCAGCAAATCAAGCGCTTCCTGCGCGGTGCCCTGATCCGCGACCACGTAGTCATGGACACGCTTTTGCATCGCCAGCAGCAACTCGGCATACGCCGGTTCCTGCCAGAAGTCTTGCACGCCCCCCATGGCCTCAAGGAAGTCGCCAGCAAATGGCTGACTGTCAACAAATCCGGGGTCGTTCAGCACTGAATTGTGCGCCGAATATCCACCCAGTTCCCACCACTTGGCCTGAACCGCAGGATCGGCAAACCACTTGATATACTCAAGCGCGGCGTCTTGCTTGTCAGAGTAAGACACAACCGAGATGCCTTGACCGCCAAGCGTTGATCCCGCCTGGTTTTGTGGCGGATTGACGAAGAAATCGATCTTGTCGCCACCCGTGTTGGGATCGGCATAAAGGCCTGGGAAGAACGCAAACCAGTTCATCGCCATGGCGACTTGACCAGATTTGAACGCATCCAACGACTCACCCATGTAAGAGTTGGTGTAGCCCGGTGGCGTCGCCGTCTCGTAGAACTCCTTGTAAAATTCCAAAGCCTCTACCGCTTCGGGCGAGTTGACGGCACCTTCCATATCATATGATCCGGGCGTGTTCTCATACTTGAACCCCCATGGATACAATGCAGACGTCACACCCATGGTGATCCCTTCGGAACCGCGCTCGGTGAAGATGGCCGCGCCGTATACAGTTTTGCCATCAATCTCGCGGCCTTGGAAAAACTGCGCGATCTCAAGCATCTCTTTCTGAGTTTGCGGCTCACCGAGCTCTCTGCCGGTCGCCTCCTTGAATGCCGCACGAATGTCATCGCGCGCAAACCAGTCTTTTCGATAGAACCACCCATTGGCGTCACCCATCGCGGGCAGCGCATAGTAATTCGGGGTTCCCTTGGGCCAGGTTGAATACGCATAAACCGTCGCCGGGGCGAAATCGTCCATGCTGATGCCGCTTGCATCAAAGAAATCGTTTAGCTTCACATAATGCCCATTTTCGGCACCACCACCGATCCACTGACTGTCACCAATCAGAAGGTCACATAGCTTACCGCCCGAGTTTAGCTCGTTCAGCATGCGGTCCGCGAAATTCGGCCATGGAACAAACTCGAAGTTCATGTTGTGACCACTTTGCTCTTCGAACTCTTTAGAAAGCTCGACAAGCGCGTTTGCCGGATCCCAAGCGGCCCAGCATAGTGTCAAATCCTCTGCAGCGGCTAATGTCGGCACACTTACGGTACCCATCAGCACTGCACCAACGGCGGCAGCGTTTATGTTTTTCATCAAATCCTCCCAGACTGGGCGTACTCCCGATACGCCCTTGGAGTTAGGCTAATTGAGTTACGTACATCAGGTCAAGAATTTCTTGAGGTACGAACATCAAGACGGCGACGCTCAAGATTTTGGTGACCAAACCGGCAACCTGATTTGGGGGTCAATTTTAAGAAAATCTATTTTTTATTAATTGCTTAAACGTTTCTCGACCGCCAAAGAACACGTCGGTTTCACGGTAAGTTTGCTTGTTACGATCCTGTTTGTGCCAACGATGCTTGAATTGAAACAAGGCGAAACGGTCTGGCGTACACCCACCCTACGGATTTTTCTACTCAGGGCTCTTTGCTGTCATTGGATCAAGTAGCATCCTCTTGGTGCCAAGGCCTTTTCGCGGCGATGAGGATGGCACAAAGCAGCCGTTCACAAAATCATCCGCCGCCACGGCGCAACTACCCCAATCCGGACATTCCTGCTTGACGCGGCAGATTTTGCGCTTGAGCGACGTTCGGTGAGATGAGGCGCACGTTTGCTTTTCCTGAACTGTAAACAAAATTTCCACACGTGTTAGAAATTTCTGCAAAGTAGCTTGGGGGTCGTCATGCTGGAAAATTTTGATCTGGGAACATATTCGCGAAAGATCACAACAGGATCCACTGCTGCTCAGCTTTGGTTCGATCGAGGTTTGATCTGGACTTACGCGTATAATCATGAATTGGCGATCGAGTGTTTTCAGAAAGCGCTTGAGTGCGATCCTCACTGTGCCTTGGCCCATTGGGGCATCGCCTATGCCATCGGACCAAATTACAACTTCGAATGGTGGATGATGGACCCCGCCACCAAGACAAGGACGCTCCAAACCGCTTACGACGAGACACAGTTGGCGCTCTCGCTGGCCGACACGGTCTCGGCGGTTGAGCGCGCCCTGATCCGGGCGTTACCCGCCCGTTACCCACAGCCAGATCCGATCAAGGACCAAAAGCCCTGGAACGATGACTTCGCAGTGGCGATGAAGGATGTTTACGACGCCAATCCAGACGACCTTGATGTGGCGGCAATCTATGCAGAATCCATTCTCAATCAGACGCCGTGGAAGATGTGGGACATACACGCCAACACGGCGTCAGAAGGGGCCAACACGACCGAAGTTCAAGCCGTTCTGGAAAAATTTGTCGATACTCCGGCGGGGCAATCGCACCCCGGAATACTGCATCTATACGTTCATCTCATGGAGATGTCTCCCACTCCGGAAATGGCGCTAGTGGCCTGCGACCATTTGCGAGAGCTGGTGCCTGACGCGGGTCATTTGATCCATATGCCAACCCACATCGACATTCAGTGTGCGGAATATCGTGACGTTGTTCATTGGAATCTGAAAGGGGTCGAGGCTGATCTACGTGTGGCTGAACACCAGGGCCGGGTCAATTTCTATACGGCGTACAGGATTCACAATTACCGATTCGCCGTCTATGGAGCGATGTTTTTGGGCCAATACGAACCCGCCATTGCAGCGGCAGAAGACATCTTGAAAGAGGTGCCAGAAGAGTTGTTGCGCATTGAAAGTCCACCAATGGCTGATTTTATGGAAAGCAACATTTCAATGAAGACCCACGTTCAAATTCGCTTTGGGCGTTGGCACGATATCATTGCCGAACCCTTGCCCGAAGATCAGGAACTCTTCTGCTATACCACTGCCATTCTACTCTATGCCAAAGGTGTTGCTTACGCCGCCTTAGGTGACGTTGCACGAGCCGAAACTGCACGTGAGAAATTCCTGTTAGCCAGCGCGAAAGTTCCAGACAGCCGTCATCAACACAATAATCGCTGTGTCGACTTATTGGATGTGGCGGAGCAGATGCTTATCAGCGAGATCGAATACCGAAAGGAAAACTATGATCTCGCGTTTTCGCATTTGCGCCAGGCGATCAAGCTGGAAGATGCGTTGCCTTATGACGAACCCTGGGGCTGGATGCAGCCTGTGCGACATGCTCTTGGTGCGTTGGCTTTGGAGCAAGGTCTCGTGCAAGAAGCGGAACAGGCATACCGAGAAGATCTTGGTCTCGCAGGCGATCTGCCGCGCGCATGTATTCACCCCGATAATATCTGGAGCCTGAAAGGTCTCGATGCCTGTTTGGAGAAACGTGGCGCGGGAGAAACGGCTGAGGCCACAATGATCCGGCAACGGTTAAAAATAGCTGCCGCTCGTTCTGACTTACCAGTCGGTGCTTCGTGTCATTGTGCTCAGGCTGCCATGCAGGCCGTGGCTGAGTAACGCTGTCAAGTTGCATAAGTAGTCTTGCTGCACGCTGTATCTAGCAAACAATCCGGCCCATAGCCGACCTTCGACGGGAAGACGCAACGCTGCGGCCATTCGCTGCGGGTGCAAGATTTAGAATTGCTCGATTGCGCAGCTTGGACAAGGCCACTGTTCAAACAGTTCCACAAGCCATCGTAGAGTGCGAACACAAAGAAACGGATGCCAACACCCAAAGTCATGGCATCCGCTTGGATCATTTCCGTTTCGACTCTCAGCTCCGTGCCGGCGCCTCCACGTTTGACCATTCTGCGACCATGGCTGGCATCCGCGCGCCAAGCACCTCGATTGCGGCCACATGGCTGTTGAGTTCAGCCAGTTCGTCAGGCGTGAAGCTGACATCCGTGGCTCCGATATTTTCCAGCAGATGCGGCATCTGGGTCGTGCCAGGGATGGGCACAATCGACGGCCCTTGCGCCATCAGCCAGGCTAAGGCGATCTGGCCGGGGGCTGCGTTCTTGCGGGTGCTCCAGGTCTTGACCAGATCGACAATTGTAATGTTCGCCTCGCGGTTTTCGGGATCCATGCGCGTGGTGTTGGCGCGGAAATCACCGGGAGCAAAACTGGTACCCATGTCAATGGCGCCAGTCAGGAACCCATAGCCCAGCGGACTGAAGGGGACAAAACCGATACCCAACTCTTCGCATAAGGCTAGCAAGCCGTTTTCGGGCCCGCGCCACAGCATCGAATATTCGTTCTGGACCGCAGCCACAGGCAGTTCGGCATGGGCGCGGCGCAGGGTGTTCGGCCCCATTTCCGACAGGCCCCAGTGCAGCACCTTGCCCTCATCCA
>JBCBTE010000117.1:0-8500 GCA_039818805.1 Pseudomonadota bacterium | reverse complement strand
CGCAGATTCACGCGTTGTTACACGTTATGCCAGAGCCGATGACCGCAGAAGAAATTAGCGAGACACTGAATCTGGCGCGATCCAACGTGTCAAACGGTTTAAAAGAATTGCAGGCGTGGAAACTGGTCAAGATCAGCCGTCAGTTGGGCGATCGCCGAGACCACTTTACGTCCATCCGGGACATGTTCGAACTGGTCAACGTCGTGATCGAAGGCCGCCGCGAACGGGAATACGCCCCAACACTGGCCGCCCTGAAAGAGGTGGCGATCGAGGCCGAAGGCGATGGTACGCCCAAGGAGATCAGAGGGCGCATCACCGAAACGCTGAACACGATGCAGATGTTCGACGACTGGTATCGCGACGTTGCCCGCTTGCCGCGCGCGGTACAGTTAAGCGCCGTGAAACTGGGTGCGCGCGTGGCGCGGTTCTTGCCCAAGGGCAAGGACACATAAAAAAAATTTAGCCGGGAGTTTCTCTTATGACAGAAAAGACTGCAAATAAGAAAAGGCGCGAGACCTATGTGATCGACCCTGTGGCTTTCTTCGCGGCATTGTTTGGCGCACCGCTTGTTGTAGCAGTGGTCGGCTTCTGGATCGGAGGTATCCCGATCGCCGCCGTGGTTTTCGGGGGGCCGCTCTATCTGGTCGTCGGTACGCCAGTGTTGCTGTGGCACCTGGCGCGCCATGCGCCGAACAGCTGGACGATTGCGGGCCTGGCCTTTCTGAGTTTCGCGGTCCTTATCGCGGCCGCGGGCGTCTACAGCGTCCTGTTGGACGAAGATGGCATCATCCAGTTCTTAATGTTCTTTGCCGGTTTCGGCCTTGTCTTCGCACCGATTTGGGGCGGGGTGTTCGGCATACTCTACCGGCAGTTCCGACGCGAAATATATGCCAAACCCATCTGAATAGGAGAGTTAAAATGTTGATAGCAGTTCTGAGTTTCATTGCCCTCGCGCTGTTGGCGCTGGCGGTATTGACCAAAATGATTTTGGTCATTGGCCAGATGCAATCCGACTGCCCCGAGACTGGCGCCACAGTGCGTCTGGTGGCGGTCACTGTGGCCACCGGGTTCTGTGCCATTGGCACTGGCGGCGTGCTTTTGATCGCCGCTGCCCTGCCGGTCTTGGCCGACGTGCCTGTTGTTTCGCTATTGGCAGCGTTGGGGCTTGCGTCCCTCTGTCTGGGATTGGGTTTTACCCATGCAGTGAACACGTTGCGTCTGATGTTGATACGGTCTGCCGACGCGTCGGCCAAGGTTGAAACGGCAAGACAAGAGCCCGTCGTGCCGGCCTGACGGGACGCCTTGCAAGGAGGAGAGAGTATGACACTTCTAGAACCCACGCCCAAAGGGGTCATCTGGCACGATCTCGTTACGATGACCCCCGTCCGTCGGTTCAAGGAGCTGACGCTGCCGCTACCGTGGCTGGCCCTGTCCTGGGCACTTTATGCATCACCTTTTTGGGCGATTGGGCCGCTTGCCAGTTTCATGTTCTTTCTGTGCGCGTTACGCCTGAACCACGAGGCGATCCATGGTAACCTGGGGCTTAGCCGCAAGGCTGACAACATGGTCATGCATGCGTTGAGCGCTGTCATGCTGGGGTCCAACCACGCCGATGCGTTTTGCCATCTGCGCCATCACAAAGACCCGATGGGCCCAGAGGATCACGAGGCGCACTGCGTGCACATGTCGGCGCTTCAGGTATTGCGCTACGGGCCGAAATTTCCAGTCGACCTGAACCGTGCCTGCTGGACCGGCGGATCATCGCGGTGGCGGCGGCTTATGGTGATTGACTGGATGTGTGTCGCGGTGTTCGTGACGGTTTGTCTGACGTTCGGTCCCCGGTTCTTGCTTTTGCATTTGGCGGCGATGGCCACGGCGCAGTGCCTGACCGCGTTCTTCGCCGTCTGGATCACGCATCAGGGCACTGAACATGCGGGCCTTGCAGGGCGCAGCCAGCGCGGGCCATTGGCGCGTGTGGCGTACCTTATGTTCTATCACCGTGAACACCATCTTTTCCCGCGCGTTCCGGTCAGTCGATTGCCGGACCTTGCAGATCGGCTTGATCGGACTGTGCCCGGTTACGCCGAGACACGCTTACCGGTGGTACGCATCTGGGATCGGACCGCGTCACTGGCTCAGTAACTGAATTCCTTGTAGATCCGGGTCAGGTCGCCGTGCCAGTCGCCGTGAAACTGCTGCAGCAATTCATCGGCGGGCACCTGCCCCGACTCGACGCTTTCCATCAAAGCGTTGAGGAAATGCGTCTCATCCGGGACAAGCCCGCCGGCGCCGGGACGAGCACGCGCCCTCAGACCAGCCTCGGAAATCTCTAGCACCTGACGTGCCAGGTTGTGCATATCGATGCCCTCGGCCTTGGCCTGCAAGCCGTCCTGACTGGCCGCCACGCGCAACGCTTCGCGCTGCTCGGACGTCCAGCCCTTAACAAGATCCCACGCGGCATCCAACGCGCTTTGGTCGTACATCAAGCCGGTCCAGAAGGCGGGCAATGCACACAGGCGGCGCCACGGTCCCCCATCCGCACCGCGCATTTCCATGAATTTCTTGATCCGTGCTTCCGGAAAGATGGTTGTCAGGTGATCGGCCCAATCCGACAAGGTCGGCGTTTCTCCGGGCAAGGCAGGCAGTTCGCCCTTCAGGAAATCGCGAAAGGACTGGCCCAAGGCATCAACGTATTCGCCGTTGCGATAAACAAAATACATAGGCACATCGAGCGCGTATTGTACCCAAGCCTCAAAACCGAAGCCGTCTTCGAAGACGAAAGGCAACATACCCGTGCGGTCTGCATCCAGATCGCGCCAGACCCGGCTACGCCAGGACTTGTGCCCGTTGGGTTTGCCGTCGAAAAAGGGCGAGTTGGCGAAAAGGGCGGTGGCCACGGGTTGCAGCGCAATCGCGACCCGCAGCTTTTGCACCATGTCTGCCTCGGAACTGAAGTCGAGATTCACCTGCACGGTACACGTGCGGAACATCATGGACTTACCCATGGTGCCGACCTTGTCCATGTAGGACTTCATCAGCTTGTAGCGCCCCTTTGGCATCATCGGCATGTCGTCATGCGACCAGATCGGCGCAGCACCCAGACCGATGAACCCCACGCCAACCTTGTCGGCGATATCCTTCACTTCGGCCAGATGCTCGTTCACTTCGTCACAGGTCTGGTGGATCGTTTCAAGTGGGGCACCTGACAACTCCAATTGTCCGCCGGGCTCCAGGCTGACATTTGCGCCGTCCTTGGTCAGTCCGATCAGGTTGCCGGCTTCTTCCGACGGCGCCCAGCCGTGCTTGTCGCGCAGGCCTTCAAGAACGGCCAGAACACTGCGTTCGCCAGCGTAGGGAATCGGGTTCAGCGTATCTTTGCAGTAGCCAAATTTCTCGTGCTCAGTACCAATGCGCCAGTTGTCGCGCGGTTTGCAGCCACTCTCGAGGTATTCTGCCAACTGGGCTTCACTCTCGATCGGGCCGCCACCGGATTGGGGGATAGACATAGGTGTTTTTCCTGCATTGCGCGCGAACTTGGGCGTCAGAAGTGGCGCTATTCCTTTGGGGTGTCAATGCAGCCTGTTGTGTTCGTTGGTCCACACGGTGATTGCCGCACCCGACTGGGATGACAGGGCTGCCAGCATTTTTTGGGTGCGCAGGCCGGGCAAGGTGGCGAAGGCGTCAAAGAGCGCATCCGCCCCTTCGGCGGTGGCTGGGATCATCAGCGCAGGTTGACCGGGTTGGAATAGACCCCAGTGCGCGGGCTTTGCCGTCGGATCAAGTGTCAGTCTGGTCATCTCCGCCAGGTCGACCATGCCACCGGTCAGCGGGCCGAAATAGGTCACGCGGCCTTCATCCACCTGCACGATCCCGGGCCCACCGGACGCAGCCCTGAAGCGGGCACGCTGCACGCCGACAAAGCTGAGCGCCGCACCAATAGGCAAGAGTGCATACCCAACCCATGACAGGATGCCACCCGCGGAAATCGCCCACCATGCCCCAAGAGCAACAATTGCGCCGCCAATCAGCGTCTCGCGCCAACGGGTCAGGCTTTTGGTCGCTTCCGGGCGCACGAAGCTCATTTCCAGTCCCCGAAGCGTTGCTGCCAGACCGTCATCGCGGCCACCGCAGCCGTGTCTGCGCGTAGTATGCGAGGCCCAAGGCTGACGGCATGCGCCAAGGGCAAGGCGGCAAGGCGGGTGCGTTCGGCATCGGAAAATCCACCTTCGGGTCCGATCAGGATCGCCCACTTCTTGCCGGCTGATTCCAAGGGCGCGGAGGAACCTGCAAGTGTCTCGTCACAGAACATGATCTGACGATCTTTCGGCCACGTCTCCAACAGTGTGGAGAATCGGGCAAGTTCGGCCACTTCCGGCACGAAGGTGCCACCGCATTGTTCGGCGGCCTCGATCGCATGCGCCTGAAGCCGGTCCTTGCGGATACGCTCGGAATTCGTGAACTGGGTCTGGACAGGGCAAATGCGTGCTGCACCCATCTCGGCCGCCTTTTCAACGATGAAGTCGGTGCGGGCTTTCTTGATCGGCGCAAAAAGCAACCACAGATCGGGTGGATTGTGTTGCGGCCGGGTTTGTTCCCCGACCGTAAGCGTACCGCCGCGTTTCCCTGCCTCAGTCACCGTGGCGTGCCATTCCCCAGTGTGCCCGTCAAAGAGCAGCACCGCGTCGCCAAGCCCAAGGCGCATGACGCCAAAAAGATAATGCCCCTGATCTCGGTTCAATGGGACGCATTGCCCTTTGCCCAAAGCGTGATCTACATAAAGCCTGATCTTTGCCGATGCCATGAGGCCACCATATGACCGGACCCAACCAGACGCCAGATGCGACCGGACAGGTGGCCGATGCGGTCAAGGACAATTGGGTGGACCGGTTGGCACCGGCGGCGACACGACCCTACTTGCGGCTTTCGCGGGCGGACCGGCCGATTGGCACGTGGCTGCTGCTTTTGCCATGTTGGTGGGGGTTGCTTTTGTCGATGTTGCATAGCGGGCAAGCCAGTTGGCATGATCTTTGGATCTTTGTCGGCTGCGCGATCGGGGCATTTCTTATGCGCGGCGCGGGGTGTACGTGGAATGACATCACCGACCGGCATATCGATGGCAGCGTCGCGCGCACCGCGTCGCGCCCCATCCCGTCCGGGCAGGTAAGTGTCCCAAAGGCCTTGGGGTGGTTGGTTGCGCAGGCCTTGGTTGCGTTCTTGATCCTGATCACATTCAACTGGGCCGCCATAGGTCTTGGCGTTCTGGCGCTATTGCCGGTTGCCGTCTATCCGTTTGCCAAAAGGTTCACCTGGTGGCCGCAGGTTTTTCTGGGCATCGCGTTCAATTGGGGCGCGTTGCTGGCCTGGACCGCCCATAGCGGCCGATTGGAGTGGCCCGCGGTGGTGCTTTATCTGGCGGGCATATCCTGGACGTTGTTTTACGATACGATCTATGCCCATCAGGATGCCGAAGACGATGCCTTGATCGGGGTGAAATCCACCGCGCGCCTGTTCGGTGATCAATCACCCACGTGGTTGCAACGGTTCCTGATCATAGCCGTCAGCCTTATGGCCTTTGCGGTGATGCTTGCCGTTCTGGGCACATCGCCCTTTGCGGTTCTGATCGCGCTTTGCGGGCCTTGGGCCTTTGGCTGGCACATGTATTGGCAGCTGCGGCGCTTCGACATGGACGACAATGACCGTTTGCTGGCACTGTTTCGGTCCAACCGCGACGCGGGCCTTTTACCCCTGCCATTTTTTGCCATTGCCCTGTTCGTGTGATTGCGTTCGTTCCGCGCGAGGCCTAAACAGGCAAAGGGAAAAAACAACGGCGGACCGTCCGCATATGCGCCTTTCTTCGATTTTCGCAATAGCCGGCACCTTCGTGGTTGCGTTCATCTTGTGCTTGGTTGCGGCCCGGTTTTCCGTCACGGTGATCGAGGAATCGTCGCGCAACGCGGTGCGGGACACTCTGGACAAAAACGGTATGGTCTGGACCGAGATAGATGCCGACGGGCTTCAGGTTTTTCTGGCCGGCACGGCACCGTCCGAGGCGACACGCTTCAAGGCGCTCTCCATCGCCGGAAGCGTGGTGGAATCCGCGCGGATCATTGACCAGATGCTGGTGAAAGACACCGCCGGGATTGCCCCGCCCCGGTTCTCCGTCGAAATTCTGCGCAACGACAGTGGTTTGTCTCTGATCGGCCTGATCCCGGCCTCGACAGATCGCGATGCCCTGATTGAAGATGTGGCCGATCGCACGGACGGCGACGAGATCACCGACCTTCTTGAAACGGCAGATTATCCTCACCCCGACACGTGGGAAGGCGCGCTGCGTTATGCAGTGCGGATCTTGGACAAGATGCAGCGTGCCAAGATCTCGGTGGAAGCCGACCGGATCGCCGTCATAGCGATGGCCGACAGTGATCGGGCCAAGCTGAACCTTGAAACGGAATTGGCGCGCAGATTGCCGGACGGGGTGCGTCTGGTGTTGGACATCTCGGCACCGCGGCCGGTGATCACGCCATTCACGCTCCGCTACATTCTGTCTGGGGGCGAAGGGCGCTTTGATGCTTGTGCAGCCGACACCGAGGCAGCACGCGATCAAATTCTGGCAGCAGCCGGGCGTGCCGGCCTTGCCGAGAAAACCCAGTGCACGTTGGCGCTTGGCGTTCCGTCACCGCAATGGGGGCGGGCCGCGGAACTGGCGATTGGCGCGGTGGCAGAGCTTGGCGGCGGTACGGTCACGTTTTCGGATGCCGACATCTCGCTTGTGGCCCCGCAGGGCACGCCGGAAGACCGTTACGACACGGTGATCGGTCGCTTGGAAACCTCGTTGCCAGAGGTCTTTGCGCTCAAGGCGGTTTTGCCCGCGCCCGAAAGTGCCGTCGCCGCCGTGGTGCCGGAATTCGTGGCAACCTTGTCACCCGAAGGACTTGTCCAGATTCGCGGCCGCGTGGACAGTGCGCTGACTCGAGACACGGTCGATAGTTTCGCCAAGGCCAAGTTTAGCTCGGATGTGGTCAACACCGCGGCACGCGTAGCCGACAACTTGCCCGACGACTGGACAGTGCGGGTTTTGACGGCGCTCGACGCCTTGGCCTATCTGTCCAATGGCGCGGTGACAGTTGAACCAGATTTGATTTCGGTGAACGGTCAAACTGGGCGCAAGGACGCCAGTGCTGATATCTCTGCCTTGTTCGGCTCGAAACTGGGTGAAGCTGCGCTTTACGACATTAACGTATCCTACCGTGAAGAACTCGATCCGGTGGCCAGCCTGCCGACGCCCGAAGATTGCGAAATGCGGATCGCGGACATTCAGCTGTCCGGCAAGATCACCTTTGAACCGGGTGAGGCGACGATCGATGCCAACGGTGCGGCCATCATGGACGAGATTTCCGAGGTTTTAAAAGCCTGCGGCGAAATTCGGATGGAAATCGGCGGTCACACGGACAGCCAGGGTCGCGAAACGATGAACCAACAACTCAGCCAGGCCCGGGCACAGGCGGTTCTGAACGAGTTGCGCGCGCGGCGTGTGCTGACCTCGGCCATTCGGGCCAAGGGGTACGGCGAAACGCAGCCCATCGCGGAAAACGACAGCGAGGAAGGCCGAGAAGCGAACCGCCGGATCGAATTCAAGGTGATCCGCCCGGAACCCATTGAAGAAGAACAAACAACCCTTGAAGCCCTCGAAGAAGAGGCGCAAAACGAGGGTGCGGCCAACGAGACGGCTGACGGGCAGGAAGACGCGACGGATGAACAGAACTGAATTCATAATTGCAACGGCCATCGTGTTGTTCGTAGCGTTCTGCATGGGATGGTTCGCCAATTGGCTGGTGCATCGCTTCATTCGCGTGTCCGGTTCGGACGTCGGTGAACTGGAGCGTATGGCCCAAGAACTGCACGAAGCCGAGGAAACCCGCGATCAAGCGATCACTTACCTGCAACAGCGTGAGGCAGAACTGACCAATCAGTTGAGCCAGACCGAAGCAGAGCTGTCGGCCACGATGGAAGGCCTGCGCGAGGCGCGGCACGAAGCCGAAATGCTGCGCAACGCGCTGGAAGAGGCGCAAACCCGCGCCTAGTGAACGACCGGACTTGTTTGCCGGTATCAGGAGGTCGGTAGGCCGTCTGTGCCCTTGTCCGCAAGGTTGGTGACCGACTTGGCGTGCGGTTCGCAACGCACCCAGATCCGGAATTGGCCAAGAACGAGCTGCATCGCCCGCGCAGTAGTGCATAGGCAGCCTGGCCCTGATGACGCCAGCGCTGTCATTTCAAGACTTGTTCCCAGACCCATTCAATGGTGGTGTTGCACCCCTGAGGCACCCGGTGGGCACGCTGACTGAATTAAGGTCGGGGAAAACATGCAGAACCTGTCAAATGCAGTCTTTGGAAAGGATGATCTTGTCAAAGATCTAAGAGAATTGGGACTGGTTGGCGGTGATGGTGTGTTCGTGCATTGCGCGCGGGCCGCCGATGACATGCCCGATCTGCCCAAGCGCGC
>JBCBTE010000116.1:0-8584 GCA_039818805.1 Pseudomonadota bacterium | reverse complement strand
CACGGCGTTTACGAGGACCCCGCTACCGGTGCCGCTGCCGCTGCCCTTGCGGGGTATCTGCGCGATACCGGTCTGCAAGCCAACCCCTTCGAAGTGATCCAGGGTGTCGAAATGGGACGTGCGTCACGCCTGATGGTCACGCCGAAGGACAGCATCGGCGCGCCGATCGAAGTGGCCGGTCTGACATCCCCCATCGTATGAGGCTTGCGCCTTTTGCAGGCAGCCCATAGAAGCGGCGCAATCCAAGCCAAAGAGGTGCGCCATGGGGTTCAAAATGGGGATTGTCGGCCTGCCGAATGTCGGCAAGTCAACGCTGTTCAACGCGTTGACCAAGACGGCGGCGGCGCAAGCTGCAAACTTCCCGTTCTGCACGATCGAGCCCAATGTGGGCGAGGTGGCGGTGCCCGATGCACGACTTGAGAAATTGGCGGCGATTGCCAGTTCTAAGCAGATCATTCCGACGCGGATGACCTTTGTCGATATCGCTGGCCTGGTAAAGGGTGCCAGCAAGGGCGAAGGGCTGGGCAACCAGTTTCTGGCCAATATCCGCGAGGTGGACGCAATTGCCCATGTATTGCGCTGTTTCGAGGATGGCGACGTCACTCATGTAGAGGGACGCGTTGACCCGGTGGAAGACGCCGACGTGATCGAGACCGAGCTGATGTTGGCCGATCTGGAAAGCATCGAGAAGCGGCGGGCGGGGCTGGTGCGCAAGCTGAAGGGCAACGACAAGGAGGCTGTGCAGGCCGATCGGCTGTTGGCCGCGGCGCAGGCGATGCTGGAAGAGGGCAAGCCCGCGCGTCTGGTGGATGTGGACGCGGAGGACGCGAAAGCCTGGAAAGGCCTGCAACTGCTTACGACGAAACCCATCCTATATGTGTGTAACGTGGACGAAAGCAGTGCAGCAACCGGCAACGATTTTTCGGCCGCCGTGGCCAAGATGGCTGACGAGCAAGGGGCCGCACACGTGGTTATCTCGGCCCAGATCGAGGAAGAAATCAGCCAGTTGGACGACGACGAGGCCACGATGTTCCTTGAGGAAATGGGCCTGGACGAGGCGGGTCTGGACCGGTTGATCAAGGCAGGGTACGACCTGTTGCAACTTGAGACCTATTTTACGGTTGGACCCAAGGAAGCGAGGGCCTGGACCGTTCGGCGCGGCACCGCAGCGCCGCAAGCCGCCGGCGTCATCCACGGGGACTTCGAGAAAGGCTTCATCCGCGCCGAAACGATTGCATATGATGACTATGTGGACCTAGGTGGCGAAGGGCCGGCCAAGGAAGCGGGCAAGATGCGTGCAGAGGGCAAAAGCTATGTCGTCAAGGATGGCGACGTGCTGCATTTCTTATTCAACACCTGACCAACTTCCTGCCACGCAAGACAGGCTTAACGGCAATGCGTTTTCGCGGTAAGTCCAGTGAAACCTGTCACGCGCGAGCCGAAGGAAGACCCATGCCGCTGTCGAAAGAAAAGCAGTTCGAGTTGATGTATCAGGACATGAACAGCACGCTGTCCGACCAAAAACGTGCGCAGTTTGACCTGACCCGCTGGCTTGTAACGCTTCAGGCGGCCATCGCAGGCTTCAGTTTTCTTGACGGGGTTTCGCTTAGCTCTTGGTTTGCGCTGGTTCCAATCATGGCAGGCGCCGCCGCTTTGATGCTCAATCATGGCTTTGATCGAGAATTGCTGTCGCATCGCCGGTGCCTGGCGGAAATTCGACGCAAAGTGGGTGGCGATTTCGAAATGGTCTTCAGCGACATGGTCGATCGCTACAAAGACGGCAACAAGCGCGAATGGGGCAGCTTTTTCTGGATCATCGGCTTCAGCCACGACGTCATCATTGTGGCCGCGTCCCTGACAGCGGCAATTGTGATCTGGTTCGGGGCAGTGGCAACCTAGGGCGATGCCCGGTAGGTGTCACCGTTCCAGCGAACCTTGCCAAGTTCGGTAATGTCGTAGCCTGTTTCAGATCTGGCGCGGATCTTGAAATCCTCGGTCCCGCAGAAATCGAGGAAGGTCTGCATGGGTGGGTCGAACCACGCCTTCCGGTCGACCAACAGATCGAACCGTTCGGTCACCACTGGAATGAACTTTAGGCCAAATTGCTGCGCCAGCGGTTCCAAGCCGAACGTGACTTCCGAGATGCCCTGCACGACCGCAAGTACGGCGTCCGTTTCGCTTCTGGCGACATGCGACATGTCGATATCACTTTCCGCGACACCTGCGCGCGCCAATTCCACCGACAGGACGCGCGCTGTACCGCTTTCCGGCTGCCGGGCTGCAAGGCGGCGCCCGCGAAGGTCGCCCAAACCTTTGATGCAGTCCAACTCGTCATTCCGCAAGACAAGTCCGCGCTGGCGTTTTGCGAACCCGGTCAGAACCACATTCTGACCAGCAAATAGCTGTTTGACCACGGGGATATTCCATGCGCCGCTTTCCGGGTCTTGCACGTGCAGGCCCGCAGCAATTCCTTGTCCGGACCGCAGCCGCGTCAGCCCGTCCATGGAGCCATCAAAGAATGTGGCCAGCCCGCACCGTGATTGTCGGAGGGCCCATTCCAACAACGGGTCATGACTGCCCAGAAACACGCCAGGGCGCAAGACGGTGTCTGACATGCCGCCTTCGCTTGATCCCGCAATCCAGGCCCTGATGTCGCGTTCGGGAAACAACAATTTGCCGGTGGCACGCGAACATGGCACCGCACCCGATGCGGCCAGATCATAGACCTTGCGTTCCTTCAGGCGCAGCAGGTCCGCCAGTTCCTTGACCGTCAGAAACTCGTGTGTGCCGTCGTCCATCGGATCACTCTTTGGCATTCGGGAAGAACAATTGTTCTCCGCCGCGTTGGTGGGCTGCAATGGCTGCCTGGCCTTCGTCGGACAGGGTCCAGTCGACAAAGGTTTGAGCCGCCTGCACGTTCACATTCGGGCATCTTTCCGGGTTCACAAGTATGATGCCATACTGATTGAACATCGTGGTGTCACCTTCGACCAAAATCTCGAAATCGGCCTTGTTTTCGAAGCTTAGCCATGTCGCGCGATCGGTCATCACATATGCTGCCATGCCGACGCCTGCATTCAACGTTGCGCCCATGCCCGATCCGGTTTCGCGATACCAACCCCCTGAGGCCGCCGTCGGATCTACGCTCGCGCCTTCCCAAAGCGCCATTTCTTTCTTATGTGTACCGCTGTCGTCCCCGCGCGAGGCAAACAGTGCGCCACTTTCCGCAATTTGCCTTAGCGCCGCCTGTGCACTGTTCTTGCCTCTGACACCGGCCGGGTCTGCTGCAGGTCCGACGATCACAAAGTCATTGTACATCAGATCGAAGCGCGCCACGCCATTGCCCTGTGCGACGAAGGCCTCTTCTGCGGATTTTGCGTGCACCAGAAGAACATCGCCGTCGCAATTGGCCGCGTTCTTGATCGCTTGCCCTGTCCCTACCGCCACCACGTTCACGGTGATCCCCGTCCGTTCGGTGAAGATCGGCAAAAGGTGATCATAGAGCCCCGAATTGGCCGTTGATGTCGTGGATTGCACAATGATCGCGTCCGACGCTAAAACCGCGTTGGCCGTCAGAGCAATGGAGAGGGTCAGCATCAGCCGAAGTTTTTTCATGACTGCTTTCTTCCGTTGTCAGACATCAATCCGACCAGCAAGATAGGCGCAGGCCGCGTCGCTGGTCGGCGCATCGAAAAAATGCGTCGCTGGGGCCTGTTCGGCCAACCGACCGCGATGCAGAAACACCACGTCGTCGGCTAGACGCCGGGCCTGGCCCACATCGTGGGTCACGAACAAGACCTTGGTGCCGTTCTTGGCGGCATCCTGAACGATCTGTTCGATTTTCAGTGTTGAGGCAGGATCAAGACTGGCCGTCGGTTCGTCCAGCATCAAGACAACTGGCCGCGTAACAAGTGCGCGCGCCAGCGCAAGTCGCTGCTGCTCGCCTCCGGACAGGCGTCGGGCGGGTACTTTGGCACGATCAGTCAAGCCCACTTGTTCCAGTGTGGCATCCCGCAAGACCGGATCATGGCGACCGCGGGATCGCAATACGAAATCCACATTGGCTGCAACGGACCTGCGCAACAGCACCGGCTTTTGAAAAACCAGTGATTGCGTTCGCGTCAGATCCCGGCTGGGGGGTTGACCTGACCATCGGATTTCTCCGCGGGTAGGCGGAACAAGTCCGTGCAAAACGCGCAGCAACAGACTTTTGCCAGCGCCATTTGCCCCCATGATCACCGTGGTGCCGCGCGCCGGAAGCGATAGCGTCAGGTCCCGCAACAAGGGCTGGCCGTCCACGGCCAAGGACAGGTTGTGCAGAAGCAGACTTACCGCCTTCGCCTCGGGTGCGATATCCATCACCGTGTCACGCATAGGCCGCACGTGCCGCTGTCAGCCGCACGCCCTGCACTGCTGCGTTCACGCTGAGGGCTAGCACCATCAGAACAAGGCCCAATGCCATTGCCAGCGCGAGGTCCCCCCGCGACGTTTCCAGCGCAATGGCTGTCGTCATGACCCGTGTGAGGTGGTCGATGTTTCCTCCAACGATCATGACAGCGCCCACTTCCGCGACGGCACGGCCAAATCCTGCCAGACCCACAGTCACGAGCGCAAAGCGCGCATCCCACAAAAGCGCGCCTATGCTTTGTGCGCGTGTCAACGCAAAAGACTGAAATTGCTCGGCATATTCAGCATTCAAATCCTCCAGCACTTGCCGCGACAAGGCCGCCACGATGGGAGTGATCAAGATCGTTTGGGCAATGATCATGGCGGTGGGGGTATAGAGCAAACCAAGAAACCCCAATGGTCCCGCGCGTGACAAATGCAGGTAAACAATCAGCCCCACAACCACTGGTGGCAGACCCATCAAGGCATTGAGCAAGACAATTGCCGTTCCCCGGCCACGAAACCGTGAGACTGCAAGAAATGCACCCAGGGGCAAACCGATCAGACACGCCACTAGCACCGCCGTAAGGCTTACCCGCAAGGACAGCAGCACGATCTCAAAGAGGTCGCCATCGCCACGTAGTACCATCTGAACCGCCAATCCCATGGCCGCGCTGAAATCCTGCATTGAGATCTCTTACTGCAAAATTTTCGTATTTGAGAAGTAAAGCGGAAATTTTGCAACTTTTCAAGAGTCCGCGTTAGCCCCCGGAGCCGCGGTTGCGTACACAGTCGAAGTTTCCACTTGTTTTCCACCAAACCCCCACATAGACAGGCCAGCGGAGACGTGGCCGAGTGGTCGAAGGCGCTCCCCTGCTAAGGGAGTAGACGGGAAACCGTCTCGAGGGTTCGAATCCCTTCGTCTCCGCCACCACAACTAAGTATATGATATTATGTCGAAATTCTCCAGTGGGAACATCGAAACGAGGGTAACTGTTACCCACGAATCGAGACCCAAACGGGAGAGGATTGACATGGGCTACATCGTTCAACCGCGTGGACCCGGCACCGCCTATCGCTTCAACATACGAACACCCTCCGCCCTGAAGGGAATGTTGGACCCATCTACCGGGAAAAAGTTCGGCACCTACATAAAGAGAAGCCTTGGCGGGACACGACACCTCCCCACTGCAAAGAAGCTCCGTGACATCCGTTTGGCCGAGGTGCGGGCGATGGAGGCTGACGCAGTCAAGGGGACGGCGCTAGGCGACAGATTCAGCATCGAGAAAGCCTCCGCATGGGCCGACGCGTTGCACGTTCAAAGGGCCGAAGGTGGTCCCGACGACTATGAGCCTGACGTGCAGGACTTGATCGAAGAGGAGGTCAGGAAGGCACCGAAGGCAAAGCGCAAGGCATTTCAGAAGGTAGCCCTATCAGGCACACTCAGTCTCGCCGATGCGGTCAGACGCTACTTGCACGACCGAAGACCCGGTAACGGCAACGGCTATGCACCGTTACGCAAGACCACAGAGAATGACCTTGGTGTTGCTGTCAGGTATCTCTGCCAGTTCTTGGAGGGAGACAGCAACACGGTGTTCCTTGAGGACATCACGCCCGATGTGGTCTCAGTGTTCAGGGGCGACTTCCTGCCCGCTCAGACATCGCCACGAGCACCGAAGGGGCTTTCTCTGGCGACCATCGAAAAGCTGGTAGGCCTCCTCCGCAATCTCTGGTCATGGGCTATTGAACGAAAGCTGTCAGGCTCAGCAGCGGTGAACCCATTCGAGAACCCGAAGGGTGTTCGGAGGTTAAAGAGGGACAAGAAGACGAAGAGAGGAATTTTTGAAGCTGACGAGGCCACGAAGATAATGAGGGTTTTCCCGCGAGGCCACCATTTGGGCGACGTTTTTCGATTGTCATTGATCACTGGGGCACGCTCGGATGAACTTGCAAAGGTGCTGGTGAAAGATGTAGCCGAGGACGGCTCTGTGTTCACCATCAGAAGCGGCAAGACGGAAAACGCGGGACGGACCATCCCGGTGCCCGAGGTTGCCCGCGCGCTCCTTTTCAACCGAATGAGGGGAGCATCAGAAGCGAAAGCCGAACGGCTTTTCCATGAGTTCCCCTTGCGACCCGCGACGGGCAAAGCGTCCTCACTCTCGCAGCTATTCACACGGGAGAGACGAAACGTGCTCGGGACCAAGACAGACGGGCGCTTGGCCTTCCATTCTCTCCGCCACACATGGCTGACCAAAGCACGGCAGGCGGGAGTTCCAGCAAGTGACGCAAATGACCTCGGCGGCTGGGCCGGTGAGCGCACAAGTTCAAGCACTTATGACCACGGCCTACTTTTGAGTGACCTTGCGGAACGGCAGGAAAGGGTAGCCGAACGGCTCAAGCAGGACGGCTACTTGATCGCATTCTGAGCGAGTATGCGGCTCTAAACAGATCTTGGCAGGCGGAGTGGCTGCACGTTGCCTCTAATTCCTTCAGGTCTGGTGTATTGCGCCTCTAAGTGCTCGTGAACGCGCCAACAGAGATCGAGCGCCCAAGCAACCCGAAAGGTCGTAAACAGGCGATGCTCATCTCGAGAAGAATTCGGAAGCTCTACGTTGAGCTGAATGTGGATTTTGTTACGATACTTTCTGAGCTTGTGGAGATCGTCGTATATGTCCGCTCCAAGCCCATCGAGAATGTGATACTTTCTCAGGTTATCGATAATCACGGCGAACTTGTCGATCTGCCTGTCTGAAATTGTTTGACGGTCTTCTTCGGAAATATTCGGCACACCCTCCCGGTTGTAGTTCTGCGCCCTGTAGAAAATTTGAAGCGCGGCTACCTCAATGAGGGATGCGGCCTGAAGAATGACTGGTTTGTTGAACCTCCCGCCTTCGTTCGCCTCAACTAGGCTTGAAAGGAGCCTAGCGTTGTAGCCCGCATTGTCGCCAACCTTGAAGTCGCCGAAAATGTTGCAGTCGAGATTCACAAACTCATAGGGCATGTTTGATCCAGTTTGTCTTAGACGCGCGGTGTTATGCGCACTGCAGTCCGAATGTCCGCGATGCGTGTGCCTAGAGCCTGCAGGTTCTGGCGCATATCGTTGAACACTGGCGCATCGCCATCGGGGTCGCTGATCGTGAGAATGGCAGTAAACGGAACACCGCCATTTGGCATGTGCTCGCCGGTGCGCGTAAGGTATTCGATCATCAGTCTCCAGTCAGACGTTGGCCCAACACCCCTCGGAAACGTCTTCTCAAATACCTTTACAGGGCTCCATTTCAGGTCGTGCTGGATCAAATCTGCTTCGACTGCATGCGCACCGCGCGAAGGCGGCAGATAGAGCGGCTCCAGTCGTCCCTTCCATCCATTATCCTGAGCCTGCTGGAGCGCAGCATTGATGTTTACTCTGACGAACTCTGACCCAAATCGTGCATCCAGTGGCGGTGTGGAGACCAGAGTCAGCTTGGCGTGTCCGCTGCATTTACCTCCCGAGACCAGTGAAGGCGGCCATGAAAACCGGAAGTTGATCTGTTGGCCTTCCTGAATGCGGGACGCGAAAACCAGTGTTATCGAGTGGTCGCCTGTCTCCAAAATCCTGTCAGCGGAAGGCGGCAAGCCGAAACCGACGAGGTGCCGTGCGACCGGACCAAGTTCTTTGCGGCGCAACGGCTCGGGCGTCTCAGCGTTGTGGACGAGAAGTCCGATAAGCGTTTCTCTGGACACCTCGCCCTCAATCTCGTGGACCAGCTTTGCAGCGGTTTTTGCAACTAACGGAGATGCGTAACTTGTGCCGCATCCATCAACGACCGTTCCATCTGGTAGGACGGAAAACAGACCATGGCCGAGCGCGGAATGCTGTGAACCGGAGCCACCAACGTGCGCGAGATCAGGCTTAACACCAGAGCGCAAACCCGGTCCTCTTCGGCTGAAACGAGTGGGGGCGAACGGCACACACCTGTCATGCCCAGGTGGGTTCACCGCACCGACTGCTACGTTTCGGGCGCTCTCAGCCGGTGTTCGCAGGCCATCATTTCGTGCGACCGCCAAGTTCGACAATGCCGTCGCTGTGTCAGCAGGCCACTCTGGCCGAAAGTCCTGAGGGTCTGTATTGCCAGCTGATATAAAGACAACAGCATTGTTTTCTTCAGCAATTTGATCAAGCCGAGCTGCGTGGGTGCTGTAGCGATCTGGCACCGCT
>JBCBTE010000115.1:0-8593 GCA_039818805.1 Pseudomonadota bacterium | reverse complement strand
CCTGATTGACAAACTGCGCGGCAGCCGTTGCGTGATCGTTTGTCAAAAAGGCCGGGGATATCGGTATGGGGATGACGGCGCGATCCGGGGATCAGAAACGGATCGGCCTCGAAATCGGCGTCGATGCAGATATCGATAATCGCGGGGCATTCGGGAGTGCCGATCAGGCGGCCGAGTTGCGGGACGGTGATTTCATTCGGCGCAGGCATAGCACATCCTCTGACATAACAGCGGATGCGACTTTGGGCCTTGGCCTCACGGGGCAGTCGCAGGTTGGCCCCATAGGTGAAGGCTGCCAAAGCTAATGATGCATGTCAATGGCGCGCTGGAACCACATCACGACATGCGCGTTCTGGAAACATGCAACCGTGGAGGAAAATGCATGTCTCTGGATACGACCGAAGAATTCCGTAATGACCTTGCGAAATTGCAGGTTCGGATCACGGACACGCTTGCCGGGTATGATGAAATTCTGAAAGAGGCCGAACCGGAAATCGAGCCGTTGATGCAACGGTTCACACAAGCGCATCAGCAGCATGAAGCAGAACTGTCCGAGCGCTTGCGCAGTCACGGGTGCGCACCGGACACGGACGGCAGCTCTTTCTCGTTGGTGCAACGCGCCGTCATCAAGACCCGCGCCGTGTTCGACGACATGGACGATGATATCCTGCACGCCGTCGTTCGGGGTGAAGAACGCATCGTTCGGCTTTATGACGATGCCTTGAACACC
The DNA here is from genome assembly GCA_039818805.1 of Pseudomonadota bacterium. Taxonomy (GTDB): domain Bacteria; phylum Pseudomonadota; class Alphaproteobacteria; order Rhodobacterales; family Rhodobacteraceae; genus Roseovarius. The sequence continues at coordinate 7,863 of JBCBTE010000115.1, read as the reverse complement.
GCGCAGACCGCCGAGGACACGGCGCTGCTTCAAATGCAGCGCGAGCAAGTGACCGATCTGCTGGATGAGGCCAGACGCTTGTCTGACTGAACGACTGGACAGCAGCGAAGGTACAGCGCGCCCTTGTACTTGCCGGTAAAAAGGAAAGTGCAGGCTTCTGTTGCCAGGTGCCTGCGAACCCCGCCTAACCTGGCTAGAGGCTAGGGCTTAGAGTTTCGGTAACTCCGACTGCTTACGCAGCCATTGCGACCGGAGCATTATTGTCGTTTGCAATTATGCTTTGTGAACCGATAACGGTGGTATCTCACCGGGACAAAGCTAACACCTTTAGACGTTCGTCGATCCTATTTCGGCCCCAGAACCCTCAAACGACGGGTGATTTGGTGGAGCCGCCGGGTACCGCCCCCGGGTCCGATCCGCTTATTACGAGCGCGTTTATGTCCATAGTTCCCGAAGGAACTGTTTGAATATAAGAGGCTTCGCCGGGTTTGCAAAGGGCGTTGCAACGGAAAACGGCGCCGCGTGGTGCAGCGCCGTTTGGTCTTTTCATACAGCGTTCGCCTTACTCGGCAGGCTCAGTGCCCAATGAGCCGCGCTTTTCACGGATGCCGTCGCGGTAAAGCGCCTTGGCCAGTGACACGCACATCAGACCCATCACCATGGTGAAGGGCAGGGCGCCGATGATCATGGCGTTACGCAGCGCGTCCAACGGATTGTTTTCACCTGCCGCGACGATCAGGGTTCCGATCACTGCGGTCAGGATCAGACCCCAGATGATACGGTGCTTGATGCCCGTTTCCTGGCTGCCGCCCGACATGATCGTGTTCATCACCAGAATGCCAGAATCTGCCGAGGTCACCAGAAAGGTCATGATCAGAACGACGCACATGATGGTCAGACCGGTCAGCAACCCACCTTCGATCATCTGTCCCAGTGTCACGAACAGCTTGGCGGTGTTGGATGCGCCGGTGATGGCCCCGCCCGCATCTCCGTAAAGCTCCAGGTTGATGGCCGTGCCGCCCAGAATAGTCATCCAGGCAAAGCAAACCAGCGCAGGGGCCAGAACGCAGCCGACAATGAACTCTCGCACTGTGCGCCCCTTGGAGATACGCGCCAGGAACAGGCCCACAAAGGGTGAGAACGCGATCCACCAGGCCCAGTAGAACGTTGTCCAGCCGGCCTGCCAGCCGAATTGACGGCCTTGGTTGCCCGCCTCGTAGACAGCCGCCAATGTGGTCTCGTCAAGTTCGGCTGCGGCGCCTTCAAGACCCGACTTGAAGGTCTCAAAGCCGTCCGATCCGCCCCAGGCGCCCCATGCGTTGGTGGCCCCGGCAAACAGATCACCGGCCAGAGGCTTGGCCGCTTCAGGGATTGCGGCGGTGAAGGCGGCGATATTCTGCGGACCCCACGCCGAGAAGCTCAGGGATAGGAAGTTGATGATGTAGTCCACCATCGCCGTGCCATAGCTGGTCATCGCGAAGGCGAACGAACCGAAGATCACGAAGGTCAACAGCAGGATCACCGACAAGACCAGGTTCAGGTTCGAGAGGTATTTGACCCCACGCCCGACGCCCGAGACTGCGGAAATGATAGATAGCCCCATGATCACCATAAGCCCCGCGATAAGCCCGGTCTTGGACGGTGTCGGCGTTTCGCCACCAAGGTCCATGACCCATTCCATGCCGGTGATGGCATACACACCGTCGATGAACTGGCTTACGCCATAACCGATCGTGACTGACACGCCGAGGATCGTGGCAACCACGCCCAGCACGTCAACCACATGGCCCAGAAAGCCATTCATCAGCTTGCCAAACAGCGGCGTCAGCGCCGAACGAATGGTCAGCGGCATGTCGCGGGTATAGGCGTAGTAGGCCAGGCTAAGGCCCGTCACGACATAGATCGCCCAGGCGTGAAACCCGTAATGCGCGAATGTGTAGCGCCACGCCGATTGTAACGACTCTTCAGTGTTGCCGGTCACCTCGCCCGCGACGATCACAGGGTTCGATCCCCATAAGCCAAGCGGTTCGGCAGTGGCAAAGACCATCAGGCCGACACCCAGACCAGCGCCGAACATCATTGAGAACCAGGAAAAATTCGAGAATTCAGGCTTCTCGCCCGGCGTACCCATAACGCGTGCGCCTGTCTTCGGCATCAATGCGATGGCCAGCAGGAAGAAGATGAAGAAGCCAACAATGATGATGTAGAATTGATTGAAAAGTTCCAGAAGCTGGCTGTTGATGCTGCCTAGCGTTCCGTTTGCGTTGGCGGGGAAAACAAGTGCCCAAAGCACGAGTGCCACCATGATGCTTTTGGAAAGCAAGGCGATGGGAAGGCTGTTGTCTTTGTAAAAACCATCGTCCTGCGTCTTGATATCCAAATCCGTAAATGGAGGTTTGATACTCATTTTTGTGTCCCTGTCGTTTGTGTAGCTCTGCTGCCGTGCCTGTGCGGCGGCTGCTTGAGGAGGTCTGCGCGTCTGTTGGCCCAGTTATCGGAGAAGACTGTCGATAAACCGCACATTCATCGTGCACATACGCGCCGCAAGAGGGTAGGAATGCGACCTATCGTTGAAGTTATTACAACCTTTGCGTTTCCTACGCAGGACGCGGGAAACGTGCGAATCGTGTTTTTAATATGATTGGCAGCATTCGTGCCACGACGGGCCGACCTTCGTCGGTAGCGCAAACACAAATGTTTTGTTTCCGTCAGATTAACAGTCCGAAACAGCAATTTCGTGAACACGAAGAGGAAAACCCTTCGGCAAAACGCAGTCTCATGTTTGGATATGACACCAAAAAACAAAAACCGACAGGAGGGATACAAGCAATGAAACCACCACTGATGGATTTGCCCATCAAGACGGCGGAAACCGGATTTTATTCCGGCTTCAGCGCGCAGGTGGCGATCATATCGAAAGTGATCGTTGCGGCGCTCGTCGTTTGGGCCGTCGTTTTCCCCGAGGCGGCCGGGGCCGTACTGAACGCAATCAACAGCTTCATTCTGGCCAACACGGCCTATTGGTACATCTGGATCGTCGCGCTTTTCGTGATCTTGTGCATCATTCTGGCCATTTGGCCGGCGGCCGGACGGTTGCGTCTGGGCGTGGACGGGGACAGGCCGGAGTTTTCAAACTTCTCCTGGTTCTCGATGATGTTCGGAGCCGGGATTGGCGTGGGCATGCTGACCTGGTCCGTTGCGGAGCCAGTGTATCACTTCCAGAACAACCCGGAAGTCATCCAAGGAATTGTCGAGGGCAGCACGGCAGAAAATGTACGCAGCGCCTACAAGTGGTCGTTCCTACATTGGGGCCTAGGGGCGTGGGCATGCTACGCGATAGCGGGCCTGGCGCTGGGCTTTTTCTGCTATCGCCGCGGGCTTCCGCTGACCATGCGCTCGTCGCTGACGCCGCTCTTTGGCAAGTCACTATCGGGTCCGTTGGGCGCGCTGATTGATATCGTGGCCGTGGTGGCCACCATTTTGGGCGTGGCGCAGACACTGGGCTTTGGTGTCGAACAGTTCGTTGCGGGCCTCACGCGGATCGGCATTGGCGGTCTGACAAACGAGGCGGGCACGTCGAACACGATGGGTGTAATTGTGGCCATCTTGGTCATCATGGCGTTGTCGACCCTGTCGGCGCTGTCAGGCGTGGGCAAAGGCATCAAATGGCTGTCGAACCTCAATATGGGGCTGTCGATCTTCCTTCTGGGCTTCTTTCTGTTGTTCGGATCGACCTTCTTCGGGTTGCAGGCGCTCTTTGTTGGCATCTGGGATTACGTGATCGCACTGCCCGAGATGATGTTCACCGTATGGCGGACGGACGGCGTTGAAGGCTCGGTCGCGACCAAGCTGGAAGGCTGGCAGGGTGGCTGGTCCGTCTTCTACTGGGCCTGGTGGGTGGCGTTTGCGCCGTTCGTCGGGTTGTTCTTGGCACGGATTTCCAAAGGTCGAACGATCCGGGAATTCGTGCTGGGCGCCATGATCGTGCCATCGTTGATGTGTTTTGTCTGGTTCACCTGGGCCGGTGGCACAGCGATTGACCTGACGCTGAATGGCGACGCAGGTGAGCTGATCTTCGGCGCGCCGGATGGCGACAAGATCTTTGCCATGGTCGTACACATGCTGGGCGCAAGCCTTGGCTGGATCATGTCGATCATCATCGTTGTCCTGCTGATGACCTATCTGGTCACCACGGCGGACTCGGCCGTTCTGATCGTGAACACGATCAACGCAGCCGGTGACGAGGGGCCCAAGGCCAAGCCGCACATCTATTTCTGGGGTATCGCCCTGGGGGGTGTGGTCGCGGCGCTTCTTATCGCCGGGGCGACACCGTCGGACCCCAAGGGTGGACTAAAGGCCATTCAGACCGCGATGGTGATCGGGGCGTTCCCGTTCTCAATCGTGATGGTGTTGCAGTGTTTCGCGCTGGTCAAAGCCATCTGGAACGACAGCAGACGCGAAAAAGTCGGCGTGGCGACCACGCAAGACGAAACCGTGGGTGCACCGGCAGAGTGATCTGACGGAAAAAAGCAAGGAGCCTCGCCGGTTGGCGGGGCTCTTTGGCGTTGCGAGGCGGTACAACTTACTTCCTCACTTGACCCTTTGCGCACCTGCGGTCTTGATGGCGGCATGACACTCGATACAGAATTCGTGCGGGCGCAGTTTCCCGCATTTTCCGAACCCAGCCTTCAGGATCAGGCATTTTTCGAAAATGCCGGCGGCTCTTACACCTGTGGTCCGGTCATCGATCGGTTGGAGCGGTACTATCGCCAGCGCAAGGTGCAGCCCTATGCGCCCTACAATGCAAGTCAGTTGGCTGGCGAAGAGATGGACGAGGCGCGTACGCGCCTGTCGGCGATGTTGGGGGTGAAACCGGACGAGCTGAGCTTTGGGCCATCCACCACGCAGAACACGTATGTTCTGGCGCAGGCGTTCCGTGATTGGATGTCGCCCGGTGACGCCATAATTGTCACCGATCAGGATCACGAGGCCAATTCCGGGCCCTGGCGGCGGTTGGGCGATGCGGGTTTCGAAGTGCGTGAATGGCGTATTGATCGTAACACCGGCATGCTGCGGCTGGAGGATCTTGAAGATCTGCTGGATGAACGCGTGCGGCTGGTGTGTTTTCCGCATTGTTCCAACATTGTCGGTGCCGTGAACCCGGTTGTCGAGATAACCGCCGCCGCCCATGCCGCGGGGGCCTTTGTCTGTATCGACGGGGTGTCTTACGCACCGCATGGCTTTGTGAACGTGGGTGATATAGGGGCCGATATCTATCTTTTCTCAGCATACAAGACCTTTGGGCCGCATCAGGGCATTATGGTCATCCGACGCGAGCTGGGTGAAATGCTTCCCAACCAGGGGCATTGGTTCAACGCCGGTTCGCTTTACAAGCGCTTTACGCCCGCCGGGCCGGATCACGCGCAGATTGCTGCCAGCGCGGGTATGGCGGATTACTACGACATGCTGGCCGCCCATCATGATATCAATGGGGACGCGGCCGCGCGCACGAGGGGCGTGCACGACTTGATGCGCGCGCACGAGACACAGCTGTTGCAGCCCTTGCTGGACTACCTGGCCGACAAGAATTCCGTTCGTCTGATCGGCCCGCGTGAGGCCGCGGTCAAGGCGCCAACGGTCGCGGTTGAGCTTGCCGGCCCCGGCGAAGCAAAGGCGGCAGAACTGGCCAAGCACGGCATCATGACCGGAGGTGGCGACTTCTATGGCTCGCGTCCGCTGCAATCGATGGGCGTCGATCTGGACAAGGGCGTTCTGCGGCTTAGCTTCGTGCATTATACAAGTCGGGCCGAGATCGACAAACTGTTGAACGCGCTGGAAACATGTCTTTGATCTAAGGGGCGCGTGAGGCCGTATAGACCCTAAACAGGGGGCGAACGAGCTTGAGTACCACACCACCCACGCTTTTGTGGCTGCGCCGCGATCTGCGGCTATCCGATCATCCGGCACTGACCGCCGCTGTCGAGCGCGGCGGACCGGTCATTCCTGTTTTCATCCGGGATGCCAGCGTTGACACGCTCGGTGCCGCACCCAAGTGGCGGTTGGGCCTTTCGCTGGATGATCTGGATGCGCGATTGCGTGAAAAGGGCAGCCGGATCATCTATCGCAACGGCGACGCGCTTGAAGTGTTGCGCGCACTTGTATCCGAGACCGGGGCAGGGGCCGTGCACTGGAGCCGTGCGTATGACCCTGATGCCATTGACCGGGACAGCGCGGTCAAGTCCGGGCTGAAGGATGACGGAATTGCTGCAGAAAGCTTTGTTGGGCATGTTCTTTTTGAGCCCTGGACGGTTGAGACAAAGACGGGTGGTTTTTACCGTGTTTATTCACCCATGTGGAAAGCGGTCCGTGACCGCGAAGTGCCCCAGCCGCTGTCGACGCCATCGCGCATTCCCGCGCCCGAGACATGGCCCGTCAGTGACGCGCTGAAGGATTGGGCCTTGGATGCAGCCATGAACCGTGGTGCCGCCATCTGTCTGCCGCATCAGCGGATCGGTGAAGAGGCCGCACTTGGCCGGATGGGCTGGTTTGTCGGTAATGCGATAAAACCCTACAAGGACGACCGCAATCTACCGGCAGAGGATGCGACCTCGGGGTTGTCGGAAAACCTGACCTACGGAGAAATTTCGCCGCGCCAATGCTGGCATGCCGGGCAACGGGCCATGCAAGAGGGCGGCGGGGGTGGGGCCGAACATTGGCTGAAAGAGCTTGTCTGGCGCGAGTTTGCATATCACCTGGTCTATCACACACCCGAAATCCTGACCGGCAACTGGCGCGAAGGCTGGGACGCATTTCCATGGAACGAAGATGAGGAAAACTCCGATGTACTGGCCTGGAAACAAGGCCGCACCGGCGAACCCTTTGTCGATGCCGCCATGCGCGAGATGTACGTCACCGGTAAAATGCACAACCGCGCACGCATGATCGTGGCCAGCTATCTTAGCAAGCACCTGATGACCCACTGGAAGATCGGCATGCGTTGGTTCGAGGAGTGTCTGACGGACTGGGACATCGCAAGCAATGCGATGGGGTGGCAATGGACAGCGGGCAGCGGTCCGGACGCGGCGCCATACTTTCGCATCTTCAACCCCGAAACCCAGGCCGAGAAGTTTGACCCCGGTGGAACCTATCGCCGCCGCTGGATCGCCGAAGGCCACGCCAATCCAACCAAAACTGCGCTGAGCTACTTCAAGGCAGTGCCACGCAGCTGGGGATTGAGCCCCAATGACAACTATCCCGATCGGGTGGTTGACCTAAGTTTTGGGCGCAACCGCGCCCTGGAAGCCTATGAAGCGAGAACGTTTTGAAAACTCTGAGAAAACCCCTTGCAGCGCACGCAGTTGCGCCCATAGTGTCAACAAAAAATGACAGTGTGGGAAACGGTATGATCCTAAAAGACACGGCGGGCCAGACAGGCCTGCCGCGATACTTTGCGCAGATGTTCAGAATTGCGTGCAGTATCGAGCATGGTCGGCTTGATGTCGGTCTGGAAGACGGGCGAGTGTTTCGGGCCGAAGGTTCCAATCCGGGACCTCTGGCGCGTGTCGATATCCACAATCACGATGTGTTCGCACGGCTGGTGCGCGAGGGCTACTTGGGTTTTTGCGACGCTTATCTTGACGGATGGTGGAGCACACCGGACCTTCAGGCCTTCATGGATTTGGTCAACAGCGACAATGACGGGATGTATAACGGCTATCCCGGACAAAAGCTTGTCGAACTGTATGAACGCGTGCGGTTTTGGTTTCAGAGCAATACGAAAAAGCAGGCCCGCACGCGTTCATACAGTTCGACAAGCTTTTGTCCGGGATAGCCGTTATACATCCCGTCATTGTCGCTGTTGAC
>JBCBTE010000114.1:0-8672 GCA_039818805.1 Pseudomonadota bacterium | reverse complement strand
ACGATTGAGGTCGAGGTGACCGCCACTGACCGCGGTGGGCTTACCCGTGTCGAGAGCTTCACCGTCGAGGTGGCTGACATCAACGAAGGGCCTTCCGACATCTCCCTCACCGGCAGTGCGGTTGCGGAGAATGCGGTGGGGGTGATCGTTGGGACGATCACGGTGGTGGATCCGGACGCCGGTGACACCCACAGCTTCGAGGTCTCTGACAACCGCTTCGAAGTGGTGGACGGAGAGCTGCGGTTGCGCGAGGGCGTGGCACTCGATCACGAAGAGGCCGCGACGATTGAGGTCGAGGTGACCGCCACTGACCGCGGTGGGCTTACCCGTGTCGAGAGCTTCACCGTCGAGGTGGCTGAAATGCCCTCTGTCGAGATTGGGAGCGGATTTCACGCTAGATACTTCGATGTCAATCACAGTCTTCGCAGAATTGAAGATATCGACTGGTCGTTAGATCCAACGCATGAGGAGGTGACCACCGACATCAACTATGCCAACGGCAGAGGATCCTTTTGGGAAGATGGTTCGATGGATACCTTTGGGGTGCAGATCACTGGCACTGTCGAAGTAACGGAGGCCGGTGTGTTTGACTTCCATCTGGGAGGCGACGATGGAGCCGTTCTTTTTGTAAACGGTCAACCGGTCATCGACAATGACGGGCTACACGGATTCCGCACGCGATCGGGGGAAATAGAACTGGAACCCGGCACCCATCACATCGAGGTGCGGTACTTTGAGAATTATGGGCATGCTGGCTTGCGATTGCAGTGGGAAGGTCCAGGGATAAAGGGCCGCGCGGATGTTGTGGCCCCGGAATTCGCACAAACTCAGACTGTGAGTGGCGTACCTGTCCCGATCAACATAGCGTTAGATGACCCAGGAATGCCGAATGACGGTGCTTTGCTAATTGAAAACCTGCCGGAAGGGACGGAGCTATTGGCAGGCGACTTGTCTTTTGTCGTCGGGGTTGACGGCAGCGCGGATATTACCGATTGGCCGACAGATATTCTTACAATACGACCACCTGTGGAATTCGTTAGCGATATCAGCGCTTCTGTCGTTATTGAAATCCAAACGGATGCAGGCGGCGTTGCGCGGCAGGAACATCCGTTGAAGATTGATGTGGCGGAGGCTAAAATCACCGCGCCAGAGGCGGAGATCCTCGGTGGGTTTCAGGCGAGTTACTTCGATGTAAACGACATGCTCCGCAGCATTGACGACATCGACTGGGACGGCACACCGACACACCAAGAGATGGTGCAGGACATCAACTATGAAAACAGTCGGGACTCTTTCTGGGAAGGAGGGTCAAAGGATACATTTGGAGTGCGCCTTGAAGGTGAGGTGACCATTGAAGAAGGCGGAAGCTATACATTTTTCGCCGGCGGTGATGATGGCGTTATCATGTACATCAATGGGGAACCAGTGATCAACAATGACGGCCTGCATGGTTTCCGCACCCGATCTGGCGAGATCAAGCTGGAGCCTGGAACATATGAAATCGAAGTACGTTACTTCGAAAATACCGGACGTGCAGGCTTACGCGTGGAATGGGAAGGTCCGGACACGGATGGGCGCAAATTGCTGCAGGCTGATGCCGAGAAGGCCATCGAAGAAAACGGAACCTTGAACGTGGGGCTCGACCTTGGTGCTGCTTCTGATACAGCGAGCGTTGAGATGACAGGTTTGCCAGCGGATACGATCATGATTAGTGGTGACAAATCAATTGTGACAGATGGAACATCGGTAGATCTGTCAGATTGGGATCTGAGCATGCTAGAAATCTCGCCACCGCCAGGCTACGAAGGCACTGTTTCAGGCGAGATCACCCTGACGGATACAGCATTCAACGGAGCCGAGACTCGTTCAAGTACAGAGTTTTCGTTTGAGGTTGGTGATGTAGGGGCCAATCCAGGCGGCCTAGCAGGTATGGCGGAAGAGTTTTCACTGACCGCTTCCGACAACATGCCGGAAGCGGTTGGTTGGGATAGTCTTGGGGATGCAGCAGACGACTCAACGGAAGCCGACGAGGTCATGTCTGAGACGCCGACTTTGCCGGCACCCAATGATGTTTCCGACACAAGCTTAGAGACCTATGAAAGACTGGACTACTAGCGACAAAACCCTCCGGACAAAAGGTAATAGCAACACCAAACGCGCTTTAGGTGAAACGAAACAACGTCGGGAGTACTCAACGACCGCCTCATTTTGACACCGCAGTAAATGTCGGCTTTCTGCCCAAGGTCAGGCACGCCTTTGAAGAAGATTCTCGAAACACATACGATGGTGCGTCACACGGCCCTCAAACACCTCAACCGAGATGATCGGAAAATCGTCACCGTCGAAGATCCAATTGAGTACAACCTCGCGGGCGTAGAGCAGGTGCAAGTGCATGAAGAGGTCGGCATGACCTTTGCAACCGCACTCCGTGCGTTTCTCAGGCAAGACCCGAATGTTGTTATGGTCGGAGAGATCCGTGACCGGGAAACGGCCGAGATTGCATGTAGAGCGGCGCTCATTGGGCGAACGGTGCTGTCTACGCTGCACACGAGTTCGCCCGAAGGCGCCTTTACGCGGTTAGTTGACTTGGGCGTGCCTGAGTACTTGGTTCGCGAAGTGACTCAAGGCGTGCTTGGGCAGCGGTTGGTTCCCGAAGATGGTAGGCAAGTGCTAGAGGCGCGATTGGTGGTCGCGCAGAATGAGGCGAAAAGTGACCTTCGCTGCATTTGGCATCAACGTCCGCTATGCGGACGAAGCCGCCGTCCAGTTCAACTCAACGAAGTTCCGCTTTGGTACTGGTACCGGTAGAGGGCCATATCCCAACTGGAGATTTGTCCAAGAGGTTAGTATCTAGGCTGGCATGGATTCAACCGACGGCAAATATCACTTCTACTGGTCTGGCCCTTTCAGCCAATGGCAGCGCTCCGAGTTTGAGATAGACGGCCTTAGTTTCGTGACAGCTGAACAAGCCATGATGTATTTTAAGGCAATGCTATTTGAAGATAGAGAAACTGGGGAGCTAATCTTGGAAGCAGTTGATCCTGGGCGACAAAAGGCTTTGGGACGGCGCGTTAAGAATTTCAGTGATAGCGTGTGGGACGCGAACAAGTACGAGATTGTTTACCGGATTAACCTGGAAAAGTTTGGGCAGAACAAAGGGCTTCGACGGAAGCTGTTCCAAACCGGTGAGAGGAGGTTGGTGGAGGCCAGTCCTGTTGATACTATTTGGGGTATCGGACTCGAAGCTTCTGTAGCCGATGCCACACCGGAAGCGCTGTGGCCAGGGCGGAACCTACTCGGAGAAATTCTCACCAAAGTTCGAGAAGAATTAAGGGCGACTTTTCCTGATGAAGTCGTGCAAATTTCATCACCGACTTAATCACGTGATCGGACGATGTGCACTCTATCAAAACGGACCTTGGTGCAAGACGCAGCATCTGTCAAAGTGGGCTCTCTGCCGACTTTGGAGCGTTCGCAGCACCGAAAAACGAACCTCGATTGATCATTCCAGGAACGGCCCAAAGCCGACCTCCAACCTTGGATTGCGACGCTGCGGTGCGGCCCGCCAAAGCCGCTGTTCGCTGCAAGTGCAAAGTCTGGAGATGTGCCAACTTACACATCGCGGACAAGCGCCATTTCGCTTCAGTCACTCTAATGTCAGCTTTCCACAGCCGAATGCAGTTCTCTCAAGCGTCGCGACTGAGGCTGCAATCATCACGTGATCGCAAGTTGATCCGGTTCCACTTAGCGCCATGGTCGTGGCGGGGAGACCGGGGCCGATCTGCTCCCGCCTCTAACCAGCGGCGGCCATCTTCGCGTATTCCCCCGGCGGAGCGCCAACATGACGTGCAAATGCTGTGCTGAACGCACTTGAGGACCCGTACCCTATCATCTCTGATATCTCAGCAATGCCACGGTTGCCTAAGCGCAGCATGTCTTTTGCGAGCGTCATCCGCCAATTCAAAAGATACCCCATCGGTGAAATGCCAACGATCCGGCTAAATCGAGTAAAAAAAGCCGACCGCGAAAGGCCCGCTTCCCGTGCGAGTTCGAGAATCGTCCACGGATGGTCTGGGGCCGCATGGATTGCACGAAGCGCCGCGCCGATCCGCGCGTCGGTGAGACCACTTACCAAGGCAGATGTTTCATCAGGTTGTGCCGTGGATCGGAATGCTTCAATCAACAGGATCTGCAGCAAATGCTCCACGACTGCATCCCGCGCCGGTCGATCCGCACACGCCTCGCTTTGCACCATTGTTGCCAACGCTGCCAAACGATTCTCTCCCTCCACAAGGATCATGTCGGGCAACAGCGACACCAAAAGCGCAGCATCCGGGCTGCCGAAGCTGCAATGTCCAACCAACATTTCAACCTCTGCCGGTCCGTCCAAAGTGCCAATCCGTGTGATCCCATCCGCTCCGGCAACAGGTTGACTAACAAGCCCCGCCGGGGGTGGGGGAACCAGACTGGACACAGCAAACGGGGCGATAGCTGGAATGAGAACGAAACTCCCGGCAGTCAAGTTAACAGGCGCATGGCCATAAACCTCCAGCTTGGCCTGCCCGGCCAACAGCATGCAGTAAAACACTTCTTCGACGTCATCACGGCAAACGCGGAACGGACCCGACGCATGCGCCAGTTTTGTAGAGGGCGCCTGTGGCCGCAGAAGCGAGATAACTTCGGAGAGGGGGTCTGCCATTTCGGACTTTCAGTAATCAAATACGGATTAATGATTATAGAAAGTCTCTTGAGCTTTGACAAGATAAGGGGCACCACGACAGAAACCAGAAGGAGACAACACTATGAAAACCGTATTGATCACCGGATGCTCTTCAGGCTTCGGACGTGAGACCGCCCGCCATTTCCTTGATCAAGGCTGGTCAGTTGCCGCAACAATGCGCACACCCGATCCAGCCGTGTTGCCGGCCTCCGACCGCCTGCGCATTTTGCCACTGGACGTATCTGACCCTGGCAGTATCGCACACGCGGTTGGAGCAGTTGGTCCAATTGACGCATTGGTCAACAACGCTGGGATCGGATGGCTCGGCGCCTTTGAAGGCACACCAGATGCAACCGTTCGCTCGCTCTTCAAGACAAATGTCTTCGGCACTTTTGAAATGATCCGGGCTGTGTTGCCACAGATGCGCGCCCAAGGCAGCGGCGTTATCGTCAACGTTTCCTCAAGCGTGACGATGAAGCCGCTCCCGCTGTTGTCCGCCTATACGGCGAGCAAGGCTGCGGTGAACGCATACACCGAGTGTCTCGCGCTGGAACTCGCGCCGTTGGGTATCCGCACAAGGCTGGTCTTGCCTGGACAAGCGCCGAGTACCAGCTTTGGTAGCAATGCACGGGCTCTTATGGCGGAAGCAAACGAAACGCCCGGTGCCTATCAGGCCTTCATTGATCAGGTGATGGCGTCATTTATGGAAAACGCATCGCAGGAACCGACACATCCTTCTGATGTTGTGCAGGCTGTCTGGCGCGCCGTAACGGATGAAAAGTGCCCATTCCGGGTACCCGCAGGCAGTGATGCCGTTGCCCTTGCTGCGTAACTCCAATCGGAAAAGCAGCGGTTTGCGCCGCTGCCTTTCTGCCGACGCCACACTGGCTCATTCCGGTCGCGCGCCAAGTCCAACAGCAATGAAGCGTGCAATCTTGTCCAGATCTTCTCGGTGCACACGCCCGCCAGTCACAATAATCCGGCAATACAGTATGCTTGCGAGTGCATCATTTGCCAGGTCAGCGTTCACAGTCTTAGGAAGTTCGCCGCGTGCGATGGCGCGTTCGACGATCATCGCACCACGAGCGCGGCGCTCATATTGCAGTGTCGTACGAATCTCTGTGCTCAGCGCACTTGTCCGGGCCATTTCAGCATGCAGGTCTGGCAGAATGCGCTTGATCAAGGGGTGCCTCAGAACGCGGCGAAGGGAAAGCAAAGTCAGGCGCAGGTCTTCAAGCAAGGACCCGGTGTCGGGGATGGGTGTCAGGTTCAGACCAACGGCGCTGATCAACTCAATCGCCATCTCGTGTTTCGAGGACCAGCGCCGGTAAAGCGCGGCTTTGCCTACCCCCGCCCGCTTCGCGACACGCTCCAGACTAAGTGCGCCAATCCCTGTGCGCGCCCATTCTTCAAAGAACGCCCGCGTCAGCGCATCCGTGACCGATGTCCGCATCACCGCCGCCCCGCTTGGCACCCGCGTCGACGCGGCCACAGTAGAATTTTCGTCGGAACGGTTGCGTTCCATTCATTTGCCCCTTATATGGTTGATACGCTACCGTTCCATCGAAAAAGGAGACTTGTCAATGACTGTTGAGCGAACCCGTTTTGAGGGTCTCACTGACATATTGCGCGAGGGCCTTGGCCAGCGGATCGACCCTACTGCCGAAAGCTTTCTCGACATGTTCGCAGAGGATTGCGTGTTTGAGGCGCCTTATGCACCCCCTGGCTTCATCAGGCGCATCGACGGGCGCGATGCGTTGGCGCGCTACTTGAACGTCTTGCCTGATCTCATTCGCATCGACGATTTTTTTGACCTGCGTGTCAGTGAGATGGCAGACCGCAACAAAGTTGTTCTGGAGTTTTCCGGCAGCGGCGAAGGGCGCACTGGCGCGCCCTACGATCAGAAATGGATCTCCGTCATCGAGACGCGGGGCGGAAAGATCACCTACTACGCCGATTATTGGGACCCGCGCATCACGCTCGCCGCGACCGGAGATGCCGTGCCCAAACCTGAAGGGAAGGGATTTACCCGTGCCTAAAACCATCTTGATCACCGGCGGAACCGGAACAACCGGTCGCCGCATATCCGCACAGCTTGCTGCCCGCCACCTTGCGCATCGCGTCGCGACGCGTCGTCCCAACGCCACGCACGACATTCGCTTTGATTGGAGCGATGAAACCTCCTGGCCTGCGGCATTGGAGAGCGTTTCGAGCATTTATCTGGTCGCACCAAGCGGCGTCGCCGAACCTCTCCCCGCGATGATCCCGTTTATGAAAATGGCCATCCGCACAGGCGTGAAACGATTTGTGCTTCTCAGCGCGTCTTCGCTCGAAGCAGGTGGGCCGATGATGGGCGCTGTTCATGCCTGGTTGCGCGATCATGCACCGGAATGGGTCGTTCTGCGCCCGACATGGTTCATGCAGAACTTTTCGGAAGGGCAGCTACTTCCACCAATTCGTGACCAAGGCGCGATCCATACGGCGACCGGTGTCGGCCGGGTTGGCTTCATTGACGCAGAAGATATCGCTGCGGTCGCCGTCGAAGCGTTGTCGCAAACCGAGTTTGCGTCCGGCGATCTCATCCTGACCGGCCCCGCCGCACTCAGTTATGACGACGTGGCGAAAACACTGACCGAGGTGACACAAAACCCGGTCACGCATCATAATCTCAGCGAAGCAGAGCTATCGGCACGGCACATGGCAGCAGGTTTGCCAGAAGCCTACGCCACGACGCTTGCCGCCATGGACACAAGCATTGCCCAGGGCTCAGAAGACCGGGTCACAGAGAATGTGTTCCGGGTTACTGGGCGTCGGCCATCCAGTTTGGCGGAATTTGCAACTCGTCATAAAGCGGCCTGGCGCACACAAGTCGAGGCATAAGCCATCCCAACCAATGAGGAAAACCGACATGGAAAATTCGACAAACAGAACAGCAATTGTCACCGGCGCTTCCCGTGGCATCGGTGCCGCCATCGCACAACGCCTCGCAGCCGACGGGCTGAATGTTGTTGTCAACTATGCGGGCAATCAAACCGCTGCCCAGAAGGTCGTTAACGAAATCGAGGCAACGGGTGGGCGCGCTATCACAGCCCAAGCCGACGTCTCGGAGCCGGCCGTGGTCGCGCAATTGTTTGAGGCCGCTCAGGCCGCATTCGGTGGCGTCGACATTCTAGTGAACAATGCCGGAATCATGAAACTTGCCTCTATTGCCCAAAGCGACGACGCAATGTTCGATACCCAAGTCGCAGTAAACCTCAAGGGCTCGTTCAACGCGATGAGGGAATCCGCCAACCGCCTTCGCGACGGTGGAGCAATCGTTAATTTTTCCTCAAGCGTTATTGGGCTGAAGCTTGAGACCTATGGGGTCTATGCGGGCATCAAGGCCGCGATCGAAACTATGACCTCGGTTCTAGCCAAGGAGTTGCGCGGCCGCGCAATTACCGTGAACGCGGTGGCACCCGGGCCTACAGCGACGGACCTGTTCCTTGATGGAAAACCGCAGGAAGTTGTCAAACGGTTGGCGAAAATGCCACCACTGGAGCGATTGGGCACCCCCGCGGACATCGCGAACGTCGTCGCATTCCTGGCAGGCCCGGACGGTGCTTGGATCAACGGACAAACCCTGCGAGCCAATGGTGGAGTTATCTAGCGGAAGCTACGGTGCAGCGTGGTCAAGCTCAAGTGTCGACATCAGCACCTATGGGCTTGATTAGAGGATTTGCATAAGGGAAGGTTTCTGGCTCATCTGAACCATCAAGGAGTGAAGATGAGACGGAAAGCTGGAACTGACAAACCGACGGCCGATCGGGTCGTCAAAGACTTTCGCCGCAAGACGCGGAAGCTCCATTCGGCGGAAGAGAAGATTCGAATTGTGTTGGAGGGTTTGCGTGGCGAAGAGAGTATCGCCGCTTTGTGTCGGCGCGAGGGGATCGCAACGAGTCTGTGTTACTCG
>JBCBTE010000113.1:0-8938 GCA_039818805.1 Pseudomonadota bacterium | reverse complement strand
GATCGCCTTGCCGTCACGACCGGCGCGGCCGGTGCGGCCGATGCGGTGCACGTAATCCTCGGGGTGGCCGGGAACGTCGTAGTTGAACACGTGGCTGACCGCCGGCACGTCGAGGCCACGGGCCGCGACATCCGAGGCCACCAGAAAGCGCAATTCATTGTTGCGGAACCCATCCAGCGTCCGGGTACGCTGGCTTTGGTCCAGATCGCCATGGATGGGGGCGGCGTCGTACCCGTATTTCTTGAGCGATTTCGCGACGATATCCACATCCGTCTTGCGGTTGCAGAAGATGATCGCGTTGGTGCATTTTTCACCCTCGCCATCGATCAGCGCGCGCAAAAGTTTGCGCTTTTCGCTGTCAGCACGGTCGCGGCGCGACGGTTTGAACATGGCCACGCCCTGTTCGATGGTCTCGGATGCCGTGGCCTGGCGGGCGACCTCGACACGGGCCGGGGCCTGCAGGAACGTGTTGGTGATCCGCTCGATCTCGGGTGCCATGGTGGCCGAGAAGAACAGGGTCTGCCGGGTGAAGGGCGTGAGCGAGAAAATACGCTCGATATCAGGGATGAACCCCATATCCAGCATCCGGTCGGCCTCGTCCACCACCATGATCTGCACGCCGGTCAACAGCAGCTTGCCGCGTTCGAAATGGTCGAGCAAGCGGCCCGGTGTGGCAATCAGCACGTCCACGCCCTTGTCGATCAGCTTGTCCTGTTCGCCAAAGCTGACGCCGCCGATCAGCAGCGCCTTGGTCAGTTTCAGGTGCTTGGAATAGGTGTCGAAGTTTTCGGCCACTTGCGCGGCCAGTTCGCGTGTCGGGCACAGCACCAGCGATCTTGGCATGCGGGCGCGGGCGCGGCCGCGGGCCAGAAGCGACAGCATGGGCAATGTGAAGCTGGCGGTTTTGCCGGTGCCGGTTTGGGCGATGCCCAGAACGTCGCGGCCTTCGAGGGCGGAGGGGATGGCGCCCGCCTGGATCGGTGTGGGTGTTTCGTACCCGGCCTCGTCAATAGCCTTGAGCACCTTCGGATTCAGGTTCAGATCAGAAAACTTGGTCATGTATGTCCGTCAATATGCGGACACTCACCTGGCCCGCCGTCTTGTCCGGGCGCTCGCACAGCGCCCTGGTTGTGGTTGTGCAGTTAGCCCAAGGGTGCGTGCGGGTCAATGCGCGCAATGAAATAAGGGACAAAGTGGCGCGACGTCGCGAGATTGTACGCGAAATGGCAACAGTGAGGCGTGGTTCAGGCGTGGTTTGGAAAGTGACGCGTGCGTTTTGCGTCCAGATCAAGGGTGACGGCGTGCAAGTGGCCGAAGCGGTCCAGGCCGGTGCGCAGGGCCGGCGTCGCGACGCAGACCTCGGTGTAGAAGGCGCGCAAGGCGTCCTGACCGCCGTCTTGTTCGAGCATGGTAAAGAGCGCATTCATGTTCAGGGCGGTCCCGTCCGTCCTTGGGGCCGGTTTCAGGGACGGGCGATACGAGCCGTGGTCCAGCCGGTAGCGGTACAGCGCCTGCCAATGGGCCCAGCTATGGGCATGCATATGGACAAGTTTGCATGCCGGCATGTCGGGCGGATCGGGATCCATGGCCTTGTTCACGAAGGCATTGTGGATGCGCAGCGAGACATTGTCTTGCCCGGTGCGCACGAACACCTTGCCCGCCACGTGGCTGAGAAAGCCGCCGTTCAGGTGATCGCCGTAGGTAGGGTAAATTGTATTGGTCTGGGCGCGGCGGTCTTTTTGCAGCGGCGCAAAGGACTTGCACCAGGTTTGGCCAGGCGGTGGGGGATCCTCCGGGTCGGGTTGCAGCGCTTCGATCGGACGGACCCGGGCCGAGAGCGTGTGCGCGGGTAGGGCGGCCAGTTGCGGCGGAAGCGGTGTGGCGGGCAACAGGAATTCATCGACATCCGCGTGCAACAGCCAGTCGACCTGGGGATCACGGGTGTAGCAATGGGTGGCGTTGACGCTTTGACGGTGCTGGTGACCGTCGGGGCGGCCCTGTTTGCGACGGCGCCGCGTCCAATAGCCGTCATCGGTCAGAATCACGCGACACTTGGGATGGCGTTTGAGCGCGGACCGCGCGGCGCGGTCATCGGCGTCGAGGTAGATATGCACGCGGCGCGCGCCCAGATCGAGGTAATGCGCGGCGAAGTTCAGGATATCTGTGGTCGGGGCTTTGATCGTGGAGACCACGCCCCAGCTTGGGTCACTGCTCATGACGGGGAGTGTGTGAGAGGGCCGAGCCGCGTGCAAGGGGGCAGGCAATGGATTTGGGTATTTGTGACAAGAAAGAAGCCGGTGTCAGAGACGCGCCTGCGCGGAGGCGTGCGGGGTGGGCGTGTAGCCCTTGGCCAATGTGGTAACGGTGCAAGCGGGGGTCAGGACGGTGACGGCCCCTGTGGGGCGAGGCGACGTGTCGGTGTACCCGGCGGGGGAGTATCGCAGCAGTTGGGCGCCCCAAATGAGGTGTAGTGCGTCGTTGTGAAGAACGAATGTGCCATCGGGCAAGTCCTGCGCCGGGGCGTCATGGCGGATATGCGCGCGGGTGCGGGTCACGCGGTGGCGCTGCATGAGACGGTCCATATCGTTGAGCGTTTCGGTGCCGTGGGCCGCGCTGAAGAGCGATTTGAACCGGGCGTAGGCGGTGCGACGGCAGAGGCCACAGGGGCGGTGCCCGGCCGCCAAGGCGGTGGGTTCGTCCAGAAAGAACAGCTCCGTGTAATTGCGCGGCTGCATGACGTCGCGGTGCCAGTCCTTGTATTTCAGAACGCATGTCACCCAGTGGGGATGCTGCCAGCGCCTTTTGGTCAGGGTCTGCGTGTCGTCATGCAGGATCCCGCGATTGCCCATCAAGGTGCCGCGTTCCGGCGTGGCGATGATGTCGCCGGTGGGCTGGACGCGGTTTTGGAGGGTCATGAGAGCAGTCTATCGCTTTGCGCGCCGAGGTCCAGAACCTGCCAATTGACCTTTGCGGAATGACGACTTTGAGCCCACATTGCGAAGTGATGCAGTGTTTATGAATGACGGTGTTCGGCCGGGCCATCGCTGACCGAGATGGCTGGCTTCAGCGCGTGGAGCAGGTTGTCTTCAGGATCGCGTAGACGCGGTCGATAACCTTTCGAACTTCAGGCAGAAACCTGTCTTCGTGATGCGTCACCAACCATTGATCGTGTTCGAGCTCTTCTATGAATGCGGAGACCTGCTTCAACTCGCCGAACCGTCTACCGGTGAAGGTTGGCAACACAACACGCGCTGTGCCTGCAAGCGCCAGATCGAGAGCATTTCGCGGGCTTGTCACCTCAATGGTGCGCGACTTATCAGCTGTGTCGCGCACCCATCTTGCAGACGGTGTTTGCCCAAGGACGTGTGCCCAAGTTTCCACGTTCTCGTGGCGGGCATAAACCGCGAAGTTGACGTTGGTGATCTTGCGCATGGCCAGTCCAGTTGCTTCGGGGCGCTGATTTCGGATGCCAATCAACGCTTCCCGCCGCCCGATGTCCACAACTTCGTCAGCAGCAATGAACCTCAGCCTTATGAGATCTGACGCGACCAGTTCGGATACGTGCGCACAAAGCAGGTGCGTCACCCACGTTCCAGCTGACACCTTTACGACAGGACGGGCCTGATCTGGGTCGAGGTCGATCATCGGCTCGATGAGGTTTTCGAGCCCCGTGGCTCGTTCCAGCAAATCCTGGCCTTGTTCAGTCAGATCATAGCCCCGTGCCGTGCGATGAAACAGATCGCGACCCAAACGACGCTCTAACGCCAGCATCCGCCGCCCGAGTGTTGGAGGGCTCTTCCCGGTCGATGCGGCCGCAGCGGCCAGGCCGCCCTGACGCGCCACAGCGATGAAAAGCCGTAAATCGTCCCAATCGAAGTTTGTTTCATTCATGAAACGAACATTACAAAAGATTTCATGGGTGTGGGCAATTTATCGTGGTGTCATTGTCCACAATCCAAACTGGAGCTGTGACGATGAGATTTCTGGATACCGAAATGAGCCCCTTGGGAATGGGCTGCTGGCCCATTGGCGGGGCGATGTTTTCGGGGGATGAGCCTCTGGGATACACGAATGTCAACGACGATCAGTCGATCCGCGCGATCCATGCGGCGCTTGCCTGCGGGATTACTCTTTTCGATACGGCACCAGCCTACGGCGCGGGACATGCGGAGAGGTTGCTGGCGCACGCGTTGAAAGATCGACCAGATGCGTTGATTGCAACAAAAATTGGCGTCGGTGTGGATGAGGCAAGCAAGCAATTGACCGGAAACGAGAGTGATCCGAAGAGCGTCATTCCGGCAATTGAGCAATCCCTGTCGCGACTGGAGCGGGATCGAATTGACTTGCTGCTTCTGCACCTGAATTCACTGTCTGTAGCCCAAGCCAACGCCATCTTTGATGAAGTGGACAAAGCAAGGCAGTCCGGCAAGGTGCGATACTATGGCTGGAGCACGGATTTCTCTCAGAGCGCCGCGGCAGTAGCCGGTAGACCCGCTTTCGTCGCCGTGGAACACGCGATGAATGTCCTGCTTGATGCACCACAAATGGAGAAGGTTGTTCAGCAAAACAGTCTGACAGCCCTAATCCGATCGCCATTGGCTATGGGGCTGCTGTCCGGACGTTATGGCGCGGATGATCTCATGCGGGAAGACGACATTCGCGCAACCTCAAATCCCAGAACGGACTACTTCGCGAAGGGGCGGGCCAACCCGTCCTTTCTTGCCAAACTCGATGCGGTCCGTGAATTGCTCATGATGGACGGGCGCAGTCTGGTACAGGGCGCAATTGGATGGCTGTGGGCCAAAGATGGTGCAAACGTGCCCATCCCCGGTGCGCGAACAGAGGGTCAGATTGAGGGGATCGCCGGAGCATTAACCTTTGGTGCTTTGCCCCAAGACGTGATGGTTCAAATCGAGACTTTGATAGAGCGAGAGCCAGCGAGTTCGCCCGAACGCGCGCGATAATGCTTGAAAGCGGACATTCGTGATGCCGAAGCAAAAGACGGTATTGCCCCGCAGACCGACCATTCGTCTTTTCGGGTGGACGGCGGTAGAGACCCTAGACCATCATTTCCTTCGTTGAGCTGAGCTTGATGTCCGGATAGTCGCGCTCGACCCGGTCGATGTCCCATTGCAGGCGGGTGAGGTAGACCACGTCGCCGTCATTGTCCAAGGCGATGTGTTGCTTGTTGGCGGCTGTGAACGCGTCGACGGCGTCTTGCGTGCCGTGGACCCAGCGGGCGGAGGTGAACTGGGATTGCTCGAACCGGACGGGAAGCCCGTATTCCAGCTCGATCCGGCTGCCCAGAACCTCAAATTGCAGCTGGCCCACGACGCCGACGATGAAGCCTGAGCCAAAAGTGGGTTTGAACACTTTGGCGGCGCCTTCCTCGGCGAATTGCATCAGCGCTTTTTCAAGATGCTTGGCCTTGAGCGGGTCACCGGCCCTGCAATTCTGCAAAAGCTCGGGTGCGAAGCTGGGGATGCCGGTGACGCGGATTGCCTCGCCTTCGGTCAGGGTGTCGCCGATGCGCAGCTGGCCGTGATTGGGGATGCCGATGATGTCACCTGCCCAGGCCTCTTCCGCCAGTTCACGGTCGGCGGCGAGGAAAAGCACGGGGTTGCTGACGGCCATGGGTTTCTTGGTGCGCACATGGGTGAGTTTCATGCCGCGCTTGAAATGCCCCGAGGCCATGCGCACGAAAGCCACGCGGTCGCGGTGCTTGGGGTCCATGTTGGCCTGCACCTTGAAGACGAAACCGGCGACCTTGCTTTCCTCGGGCGCGACCTGGCGCGGTTCGGCCGATTGCGGTTGCGGCTGCGGCCCGTAGGTTCCGATGCCGTCCATCAGTTCCTTGACGCCGAAGGAGTTGATTGCCGAGCCGAACCAGATCGGGGTCATGTGTCCCTCAAGCACGGATTGCGGATTGAGGGCGGGCAACAGCTCGCGCGCCATTTCAAGGTCTTCGCGCAGCTTTTCGATCAGGTTTGCCGGAACGTGTTCGGCCAGCCTGGGGTCATCCAGCCCGTCGATGGCGATGGATTCCGCCACCTTGTTGCGGTCGGCACGGTCCATCAGTTCCAGCCGGTCGTTCAGCATGTCGTAGCAGCCGATGAAATCGCGCCCTTGGCCGATGGGCCACGAGGCCGGGGTGACGTCGATGGCCAGCATTTCCTGGATCTCGTCAATGATCTCGAACGTGTCGCGGCTTTCGCGGTCCATCTTGTTGCAGAAGGTCAGGATCGGCAGATCGCGCAGGCGGCAGACCTCGAACAGTTTCTGGGTCTGGCTTTCAACGCCTTTGGCCCCGTCGATCACCATCACGGCGGCGTCCACGGCTGTGAGCGTGCGATAGGTGTCTTCGGAGAAATCCGAGTGGCCGGGCGTGTCGACAAGGTTGAAGCGGAACTGCTGGAAATCAAACGACATGGCAGAGGCGGAGACGGAGATGCCGCGGTCTTTTTCCATTTGCATGAAGTCCGAGCGGGTGCGCCGCGCCTCACCCTTGGCGCGCACCTGTCCGGCCATCTGGATGGCGCCGCCGTAAAGCAGGAATTTCTCGGTCAGCGTGGTCTTGCCCGCGTCCGGGTGACTGATGATGGCAAAGGTGCGCCGCCGGGCAATTTCGGGCGGCAGATCGGGGCGATTTGAAGGGTCATCCAGCATGACGGCGCGTATAGAACGCGCCGGATTGAGACGCAACAACGGAACCACCTTGCTGCCTTGTGCGTTTATATACCAATGACAGGAGGATGTTATGCCAAGCGACAAAAAACGCCCCGTCACGACAATTCCGGACGGGGAGCGTGACCCGGCCAAACCGGTGGCCGAACGTGAACCCGGCGAGACGGCCCGGCCCGACAATGGCGTGAAAGCCAAAGACAGCTTCGGTGCTCCGCGCCCGGATAAAGAGTGGACGCGCGAAGCAATGGCGACACAAACGGCAAAACCGTCGTTAAGCGGTTCGCGGGACCGTGTTGTGAAAGAACAGGTCAAAGACCTCAAAGAGTGATTTTCTTTCCCGGTGAGTTCAGCGCCGTTGCCAGCAGACTGGCGGCAGCGTTTTTGCATGAGCGGAATGATTCCGCTGATGAATATTGTCAGTAGACGGCGGCCGGCGCAGTGTGACAGTGTTGCGAACATAAAGTGAACATCTGGGAGGAATCGTGCTATGACATTGAAGGAAATTGCCAATGAGCTTGTGGCCGGATGCCGGGAAAACCGGGCCAAGGCCAATCTGGACAAGCTTTATGCGTCGGATGCCGTGTCGGTGGAGGCGATGGAGATGGAGCCCGGTTCGGGACGCGAGACGAAAGGTCTGGAAGGTCTGAAGGGCAAACATGACTGGTGGGACAACAGCATGGAGATGCTGGAGGGCGATATCAGTGATCCGATGCTGCACGGTGATGACAAGTTTGCCGTGATCTTCACCGGCAAGGCCAAGGAGAAGGCCACCGGCAACGTCATGGAGATCAACGAAGTCGCGGTCTATTCGGTGACGGATGGCAAGATCAGCCGTGAGGAGTTCTATTACACGATGTAGTGGCGCTAGGGCCGTGCAATCAGAATGTCACAGGGCGGCTGGCGCAGAAGATCTGTTGCCAAGCTGCCCAACAGGGCGCGGTGCCCGCCGACGCGGCCATGTGCGCCCGCCGTGATCAAGGTTGCGCCCACGGAGCGCACGTAATCGGCCAGCGCCGTGTAGGGGCTGGCCGCGGTAAAGCTGGTGGCGTCGCAGCTTTTGGGCAGGGTCGCATTGCTGCGCCAAGCGCGGTCGGCGTCTTTGGCCTCGGTACGAAAGCTGCGCGTGATCTCGCTACGGCCTTGTGCGTCGCGGGTCAGCATGCCGCCAAATGGCACTTGAAAGGCGTGGACCGGGGTGATGGAAGCCTGAGGTGCAAGCCGGTGCGCGGTGCTGAGCGCCGCTGTGGCGGCAGGCGAGAAATCGATAGCCGCAACAATGCGTTTGTAGTCGTGGGTGTCCGTATCTGCCACCATGAGGACCGGGCATGTGGTCAGCCGCGCAATGCGCTGTACGGTGGTTTCGCGCAAAGCGTCGAGGAACGGCCGGGTCCGATGCGTGCCCATGACCACAAGGTCCGGGGCAAGATCGGAAATATGGGACAGGATGTCGGCGGTGGGATCGCCGTGATCAACCTTTATGTTCGTGGGCACGTCGCCTTTGAGCGTCTGCGCGAAACTGCTCAGCGTCTTTTCCGCCGATTTGCGCATCTCGTCATGCAAGTCATACGGCGCTGCGTCGTCGATCATGTGACAAATGGTGATCGACGCGCCGTGTTGCGCGGCCAGTTTAAACGCACGCCGAAGTGCCAGGTCGCTGCGCGCTGACAAGTCCGTCGGGGCCAGAATTGATGTGATCACGTGCGTCCCTCCCGTTGGTCAAGACGTGGGCGTCGCGGTCATCGGCTTCAAGATGTCGGCGGGAAACAACGCGCCACTGTCGCGAAACGGATACGGGCGCGGCTTAGCGCGTCGAGGCGCGTTTCAGCAGATTGGCCATATCCGGTTTAAGCAGGGCTTCCTTCAACTCGAACTTCTGGTGCGGGCGGGCGGTATGGTTGGGCAGGGATTGCGACAGCGTGTCGTTCAGATCCCGTGGCAGGGCGGCGCGGGTGCGGGTGTCGACCAACAGGGTTTCTGCTGCGATGCCTTCTGCATAGATGATCTGGTGGGTGTCGAACAAAAGCTGGAAGTAGTCGACAAAGCCCCCGTCCTGCTGCACCACGGTGTCGCCGTTGACCAGATGGCGCGCCCGCACCAGCACCTCGGACCGGCCCGCGCCCAGTTCGTCCGAACGCTGGTAGATGAAGAGCCTGTGATCGGGGCTGACCAGAAGGTCGCCGGCGTTGTTGAGCGCGCCGGCACGAATGCGGATCGGTCAATCCACCGTCCGCGCGGTGGGTGACTTTGCCCCGAT
>JBCBTE010000112.1:0-9057 GCA_039818805.1 Pseudomonadota bacterium | reverse complement strand
GACTGCGTTTACCACCATCCAGATGATCAAGATGGCCATGAAGGTAAGGATAAAGGTCCAGCTTCCCCCAAACTTAGCGACGCGATCCGCCATGCGCGCGCCAAATGTTGCGGTCTCGTCACTGTTTTCGGCCAGGATTTGCGAAATGGGTTGGCCTGATTGCATACTTTCTATCACTTGCTGATCCAGCGCGCTGAGTTCCCCACGCTCGCTTTCAAGAAGCGCCTCGACATAAGCACCGCGGAACTTTGCCATATCCGTCAGGCAAATGAATTTACCGGCTTCCCAGCCGGGATGTGCGGCGTCGATCAACTCTGAAACGCCGGGGCGGACAGCGCTCCAAGGTCGCACTGCCGATTGCGCGAACGCCTTGGTACAGACGTGGCAAAGCACCTTGCCGCCCCGGTTTTGCGCGGCCGTCACAGGTCCGGTCTCGTGGCGCGGTCTGACGTCACCTTTATTTGCCGACGTCGTGAGAAGATATCAAAGTTGGCAAGCCTTCGGTCGGCGATCCAAGACCCAGATCCCGGCGTCTTGTGTCGGCCCCGGCCTGTGGCGGAACAGACTTTTGGGGGAGGATGATCTCCTTTGTTGGCGGCATGTGATACTAGATTGCTTTTCAATTTTAGACACATCCACGGGAATTGCTTTTTCATTCACATAACCTCAGGCAGCCCGATCACCGGGCTCTCAGTACAAGCTAGCTTAGGGAGTTTTTTTGCGAATGGACAGGCGGCAATCCATAGACTTTCGGTCTCGACCCGAACCTACTTGGCAAGCTTAAAAAGCCAACATCAGCTTGACCGACGGCGACAGCACGCGGGCATTCTCTTTTGATCGAAATGCCTTGAAGTGTTGTTGGACGTTCCTAGGCACGCCGGCGCGCATTTGGAGATGCGGTGTTCAAATACACGCAACAGTTCGGCGGCGCGCCAGATGTTTGGGGTGCTGTGATTTGTAGCCCTTGCACGCTTTCTTGGATTTGGTTTGCCGTAGTGGTTCGCGGATTGACGCAAATCAATCCTGAAATTGCGCTTCCTGACATTTCTAGGCAATCGACGGACCTTTCAAGCGCTTTTGATCATTCAGCGCCGGAAGAACCGGACGATTGCAAGGGTCCATTATCGGATCTTTCGCATGCCGCGCTTGGCTAGGACATCCCGGTTCGCATCGGTCGTCCGCTATTGGAAATGGGAGAAACCAGATGCCGACCGACGTTGCCGCAATACAAGAAAACTCAACTGCTGCTACACCGGGCAAACTTGGCCTTTTGCCTCTCACTGCCCTTGTGGTGGGTTCCATGATTGGTGGCGGTGTCTTCAGTCTTCCGCAGAATATGGCCAGAGGCGCCTCGGCCGGGTCCGTAACAATTGGTTGGCTGATTACCGGAATTGGCATGCTCGCTCTTGCCTTTGTTTACCGTAATCTCTCGACCCGCAAACCTTCTCTAGATGCCGGGCCCTATTCCTACGCGCGCGCAGGGTTTGGTGACTATGTCGGGTTTAACAGCGCTTGGGGCTATTGGCTCAGCGCCTGGATCGGAAACGTATCGTATGCGGTGCTGATCTTTGGTGCGCTCAGTTATTTTTATGCGCCCTTCGGCGAAGAAGGGAACACGTGGCAAGCCATCATCGGCGCCTCCGTCGCGGTTTGGCTGGTCCATGCGCTGGTTCTGATGGGCGTGCGCCAGGCGGCGATTGTCAATACAATCACCACCATCGCCAAACTGGCCCCGATCTTCCTGTTCATCGTGATAGCATTGGTGGCCTTTAACCTGCCGACGCTCCAGCTTGATTTCTGGGGAACCGAGGATCTGTCGCTGGGCAGCATCACGACGCAGGTGCAAAGCACGATGCTTGTCACCTTGTGGGTGTTCATCGGGATCGAAGGGGCAAGTGTCGGGTCAGGGCGTGCCAGGAAACGCAGCGATATTGGCAAGGCGACGATATTGGGTTTCGTAACGGTTTTGTGCCTGTATCTGCTGGTGTCGCTTCTGTCCTTGGGTGTCATGTCACGGCCTGAATTGGCCGGTCTTCCTGCTGCCGCCTCAATGGCCAATGTGCTGGAATCCATTGTGGGGCCGTGGGGGTCCGTGGTTGTGCGGATTGGTCTTGTGATCTCTGTTGCAGGTGCATTCCTCAGCTGGACCCTTCTGGCCGCCGAGATACCTTATCGCGCGGCCAAAGAAGGTATGCTGCCGTCCGTCTTTGGGACGGAAAATGCCAACGGGTCGCCTTCTGGTGCGCTCTGGATCACCAATATTTGCGTTCAGATTGTCCTTATCTTGACACTCTACGCTAATTCCACCTATTTGGCATTGTTCTATATCGCCTCGACAGCAATCCTCGTTCCTTACGTCTTTTCAGGGGCTTACGCCCTGAAGCTCGCTTTGACGGGTGAAAGCTATGGATCCAGCGAAGGCCGGGGCTTTGATATGGCCATTGGTGGGTTGGCCACAGTCTATGGCGCGTGGCTCGTCTATGCAGCTGGTCCGACCTATTTGTTGATGTGTGCAATTCTCTACGCGGTTGGCATCCCGATCTACATCTGGGCGCGCCAGTCGCATAACGCACAAGCCTTCAAACCAATCGAGATGCTGATTGCCGCAGCGCTTTTGGGGGCCGCAGTCGTGGCTGGATACCTGATGTGGATCGGATCAATCAGCGCTCTGTAAAGAACAAGTATACCAAAGGAATATTTATCATGGACATTGCTGATACTTTGGGTGTTCACTCTGAAACTGGTACTTTGCGGCAGGTTATCATTTGTCGCCCTGGTTTGGCGCATCGCCGCTTGACGCCCGACAACTGTCAGGACCTTCTGTTTGATGACGTGTTCTGGGTCAAACAGGCGCAGAAGGATCATGATGTCTTTGCCACGCTGATGCGCGACGAAGGTGTCGAAGTCCTCGACGTCAACGATCTGTTGGCAGAGACGTTGGATACAGAAAAAGGCCGAAACTGGGTGCTGGATCACAGGCTGGTACCCGACCAGATCGGCGTTGGCATGATGTCGGATCTTCGTATCTGGATGGATGAACTTCCCGGCAAACAACTGGCGGAGTTCCTGTTGGGCGGTCTGGCTAGCGACGATCTGCCGTTTAAGCCCACGGGGCTGTTTGGCAGCTATCTTGGTGATCATGGCTTTGTCCTGCCGCCTTTGCCCAATGCGCTGTTTACCCGCGACAACTCGGCTTGGATCTTTGGTGGGGTTTCAGTCAATCCAATGTATTGGGCCGCGCGCCGACCCGAAACGCTTCTGAACACCGCGATCTACAAATTTCATCCAAAGTTTTCGGGAAAGACAACGATCCATTTCGGCGACCCGACGATTGAACACGGACTGGCTACCATAGAGGGCGGCGACATAATGCCCGTGGGCGACGGCACCGTTCTGGTGGGCATGGGTGAGCGGTCGTCACCGCAAGGGGTGGGGCAGCTGGCCGAGGCGCTGTTCGATACAGGTGTTGCGCAACGTGTTCTGGCCTTTGCGATCCCCAAATCCCGTGCGGCAATGCACCTCGACACCGTTTTTACGCTCTGTGGTGGCGACGTGGTCACGACGTTCAAGGAGGTCGCGGATGAGTTGGTCTGTTACGACATCAGACCTGGAGACGGGCGCGCGCCGCTGCAGTTCCGCCATGACCCGCGCCCGATCTTCGATATTGTGGCAGAGTTGCTTGGCTACAAGAGCCTGACCATCGTGCCCACCGGCGGAACTACCGAAGAGGAGCGCGCGCGTGAGCAATGGAACGATGGCAACAACGTGCTGGCCCTGCGACCGGGCGTGGTCATCGGCTACGACCGCAATGATGATACTAACGCCGCGTTGAAGGCCGCCGGGATCGAGGTGCTGGCTATCCCCGGCGCCGAGTTGGGCCGCGGTCGAGGCGGCGGGCATTGCATGAGTTGTCCGACCGCACGCGACCCCATTTAATCTGAAAGGTGGCTCCAATGGCTTTTAATCTGAAAAACCGTCATTTTCTGACCTTGCGTGACTTTAGCCCGCGCGAGATCGCGTTCCTGTTAAAACTCGCCGCCGATCTCAAGGTCGCGAAATACACCGGAACCGAGGTAGCGACCCTCAAGGGTAAGGACATTGCCCTGATATTTGAAAAGGATTCCACCCGCACCCGAGTTGGGTTCGAGGTGGCGGCCTATGATCAGGGTGCGCGTGTCACCTACCTGGGGCCAACAGGTTCGCATATCGGTCACAAGGAATCCGTCAAGGACACCGCCCGCGTCTTGGGCCGGATTTATGATGCGATCGAGTATCGCGGCTTTGGGCAGGCTGTTGTCGAGGAACTCGCCCAGTACTCCGGTGTGCCGGTTTATAACGGGCTAACGAATGAGTTTCACCCGACGCAAATCCTTGCCGATTTCCTGACCATGCAGGAACATGTCGAGAAACCTTTGCATAGGGTTGCCTATGCATTCCTTGGAGATGCGGGCAATAACATGGGCGACAGCTTGCTGATTGGTGGCGCCAAGATGGGTATGGACGTCCGTTTGTGCGCGCCAAGGGCGTGCTGGCCATCTCAAGGCATTCAGGATGAGGCACACGCGATTGCCGCTCAGACAAACGCGCAGGTAACGTTCACGGAAGATGTCGCGGCAGCCGTCAAGGGTGCCGACTTCGTCTACACCGATGTTTGGGTGTCCATGGGTGAGGCCAAGGAGAAGTGGGCAGAGCGGATTAAGTTGCTGAAACCCTATCAGGTCACCGCCGCCGTGATGGCGAAAACGGGCAATCCGCGCGCACGGTTCATGCATTGCCTGCCTGCGTTTCACAACACCGAAACCACCGTTGGGGCCGAGATCAACGCCGAGTTCGGACTTGATGCCATGGAAGTCACGGACGAGGTATTCGAAAGTGAGGCGTCGATCGTATTCGATCAAGCCGAGAACCGGATGCACACGATCAAGGCGGTTCTCGTCGCCACCTTAGGGGCTTGAAGTGCTGGTTGTCGCAGCCATCGGGGGCAACGCCCTTCTGCAACGCGGTCAACCGCTGACAGCTCAAACGCAGCGCGCAAATGTGAAAACCGCCGCGCGTGCTTTGTCCGAGATCGTGCGCGCCGGACATCAGCTGATCGTCACACATGGCAACGGCCCGCAGGTTGGGCTGCTCGCCCTGCAGGGTTCGGCCTACAAACCGGACGAGGCGTATCCGCTTGATGTGCTGGGCGCCGAAACCGAAGGCATGATCGGCTATCTGATCGAACAGGAGCTTGAAAACGTGTTGGGCCATGATCACGCCGTCGCGACCCTGCTGACGCAGGTGATCATTGATCCGTCCGATGCGGCGTTTGGCAAGCCCACGAAGTTTGTCGGCCCTGTCTATACCCGTGACGAGGCCGAAGCACGCGCCAAAACCGCCGGGTGGACCATCGCGCAAGATGGCGAGATGTGGCGCCGCGTCGTGCCA
This sequence comes from Pseudomonadota bacterium, assembly GCA_039818805.1. GTDB lineage: Bacteria > Pseudomonadota > Alphaproteobacteria > Rhodobacterales > Rhodobacteraceae > Roseovarius. Next base: position 3,630 of record JBCBTE010000112.1, on the reverse strand, counting down.
TCGCCCAAGCCCATCGAGATTCCCGATCTTCGTGTTCTCCGTCTGCTTTTGGATCAGGGTGTCATCGTCATCTGTGCGGGCGGCGGTGGCATCCCGGTTATGCGCCTTGCCGACGACAGCATGATCGGGGTGGAGGCGGTGATCGACAAGGACGCGGCCAGCGCGCTCTTGGCGGCTGACATTGGGGCAGAGGCGCTGTTGCTGCTCACGGATGTGGACGCGGTCTACGAAGGTTTCGGCACGCCTGCCGCGACCCCGCTCCATCAATTGACACCGGAAAAGGGCCGCGCGCTGGACATGCCCAAAGGCTCCATGGGGCCAAAATTGATGGCCGCTTGCGATTTCGCGGATCGAGGCGGAATAAGTGGGATCGGTCGGTTGTCCGATGCTTTGGCGTTGCTCAACGGCACTGCCGGAACGCGCATCGCCCGGACCGTCGAAAGCGCGCCATGAACCCTGAAACTAGCACCGAAGCCCAGACCGACGGACGCATCGCGGCCATTCGTGGTGGTGTCGTTGATGTTGTCTTTGATGGGCCAGTCCCGCAGATCCACGATCTCCTGTTCGCCGGCGACATTGCGCTGGAGGTTTCTGCACTGCTCGGCGAGGGGCTTGTCAGGGCCATTGCAATGGCTCCGGTGCGCGGTCTTGGTCTTGGTACGCCGGTCCGGGCCACCGGCGGTCCGATCACAGTACCCGTGGGAGAGGGAGTTCTGGGCCGAATGCTGGACGTGTTCGGCGCTCCAATTGATGGACGACCCGCTCCAGAGGCGGTGGCGCACCGGTCCATCCATCAGGCACCGCCTAAGCTGAGCGACCGCGTGCTAAAGTCGCAGATCCTAGAGACCGGGATAAAGGCGATAGACCTATTGTCGCCGATCGAACGCGGTGGGAAAACCGGGCTGTTCGGTGGGGCGGGCGTTGGCAAGACGGTCCTGATCACCGAGTTGATCAACAATACTGTCCAGCACCACAAGGGTGTCAGCTTGTTTTGTGGTATCGGAGAACGCTCGCGCGAGGCCGAAGAACTCTACCGCGAAATGGGCGATGCAGGGGTGCGCGACAATACGGTGATGCTGTTTGGTCAGATGAACGAGGCACCGGGTGTGCGCTTTCTGGTTGGCAATACCGCTCTGACGATGGCGGAGTATTTCCGCGATGATAAGGAGCAGGATGTTCTGCTGCTCATCGATAACATCTTCCGATTCGTACAGGCAGGTTCAGAGGTTTCAGGTCTCATGGGGCGGATGCCCTCACGTGTGGGCTATCAACCGACACTGGCCACGGAATTGGCATCTTTAGAAGAGCGGATCACCTCCACCAGTCGGGGAGCCATCACCTCGATTCAAGCGGTCTACGTGCCCGCAGATGATTTCACCGATCCGGCGGCAGCCCATATCTTTTCGCATCTCTCAGCCTCCGTGGTGCTGTCGCGTAAACGTGCGAGCGAAGGGCTATATCCGGCCGTAGATCCGCTGGCGTCCGCCTCGGTCATGCTGACGCCAGCGGTTGTCGGACAACGGCACTATGATATCGCACGCGGCGTGCGGCGCACCTTGGCGGAATATGAGGAATTACGCGACATTATTGCGATGCTGGGACTGGAGGAACTGTCGTCGGCTGATCGCGCAACCGTTGCGCGCGCACGGCGGCTGGAGCGGTTTTTGACCCAGCCGTTCTTTACAACCGAATCCTTTTCAGGAACGCAGGGCAAACTGGTGCCGATCGCAGAAACGCTGGACGGCTGCGAAGCAATTCTGGCCCAGACCGAATTCGAGCACTCCGAAAACGCCTATTACATGATTGGTCCTCTCGGCGATCTGGAGCACGGAACATGAGCATGGCCCAAGACATGAGCGTTTCCGTGCGCCTGCCCACTCGCACACTATTCGAGGGACAAGCGACTCGCATGACCGCGGTGGCGCAGGATGGAGCCTTCGGCATCCTGCCCAACCATGTCGATTTTGTTACTGCCTTGCTACCTTGCGTGATGACGCTTCGCATGGTGGACGGGTCAGAGGAAATATTTGGTGTCGACGAGGGTCTTTTGGTCAAAAAGGGCCACCGCGTGATCGCTGCAGTTCTGCGAGGTGTCCGAGGTGACGACCTGGAAACCTTGAACGAAACCGTACAGGCTAAATTCATCGAAATGGACGATGAGGAACGTCAGGCTCGGTCGGCTTTTTCGCGTCTAGAGGCGGACGTTGTCCGTCGTTTTGCCGAATTGCGAAAGCCGCACCGATGACGCGTGAATCCGACAAATCGGCCGAGGAGATCGCCCGGCACACAAAGCGGATGAAGTCGGCGCGTGACAATCCGGGCCCAAGCCCGCTGCGCGGTATCGGCACCTTTGGCATGATCGGCTGGTCCATTGCCGTTCCGACCGTCGGAGGCGCGTTTCTCGGGCTCTGGCTCGACCGCATTGTTCCTCAGGCCTTTTCCTGGACCATAGCCCTGATCCTTGGCGGGGTTGTGCTGGGGGCCTTCATCGCTGCGTCATGGATCAACAAGGAAGGAGGCGACAAATGATCGTCATGGATTGGAGCGTGGTGGCTTTTGGTTTTGTGATTGGTGCCGGCGCATCAGCAGCTTTTTTTGCGGGTCTTGAGTTTGGCATGCGTCTGGCGCTGCGCAAAGAGCGGCCCGTCAACATATTGGCGCTGAGTGCCTTTTTGCGGATTGCGGCACTTCTAGGGATAGGGGGGGCGGTTGCCACCTTTCTGGGCCTCTTCGGTTTGGCAGGGTTTGCCTTGGCGTTCTTCATCGCGCGCATCACTGCGACGGCCATTGCCCGGTCGGGTATACCTGTCAGAGGGACGCCATGAACCTCTCACCAGATCAGAATGTCATGTTCGAGGTTTGGGGTTTTGGACTCAATGCCACGATATTCTACACGTGGCTCGTGATGGCACTGCTGACGGTGACCTCGATGCTGATCACCAGGAATCTGCGGCCCGATGTGCCGCCAAACCGTTGGCGTACCATGCTTGAAGTCATCGTGCAGGGCATTCAAAGCCAAATCGAAGAAGTTGCGCCGGGGCCGTCACGATTCCTGCTCTACTATGCGGGCACGCTGTTTCTGTTTGTCGCCATTTCCAACCTTTTGTTGGTCGTTCCTGGATTTGAGCCCCCAACCGCGTCGCTGTCTACGACCACTGCTTTGGCGCTTTCGGTCCTGATTGCCGTACCATTGTTCGGCATCACCAGCCGCGGGCTTGGCGGATACCTCAAGACCTACCTTGAGCCATCTTTCATCATGCTTCCGTTTAACATCATTTCCGAGTTTTCGCGTGGAATTTCGCTGGCGATCCGGCTTTACGGCAACATCATGAGCGGGGCCGTTATCGCGGCGATCCTGCTGACGGTCGCGCCATTTTTCTTTCCTGTCGTCATGGATGTGCTGGGTCTGCTGACCGGCATTATCCAAGCCTACATCTTCGCGATTTTGGCCACGGTCTACATCTCCAGCGCAACAGCGCCTCCGCAATCCTCGCAACCTGAGAAGGAAACCCTATGACAGACCTTGGCATCATCGCCGCCATTTCGATTTTTACCGCCGGGCTCACCGTCTCTTTCGGAGCCATCGGCCCCGCGCTCGGGGAAGGGCGCGTTGCCTCGACCGCACTGAGT
>JBCBTE010000111.1:0-9241 GCA_039818805.1 Pseudomonadota bacterium | reverse complement strand
CTCAAACGATAAGAAGCTAAAGGTGCGTATGACCGCTATAGGCCTGGCTAAAAAATTCTAAAATTTGGTCAAGGCCTATAGCGGTCATACGCACCTTTAGCTTCTTATCGTTTGAGATGGACTTGAGCCAATCGATCAGAGGAAAAAGGAAACATGACTCATGAAACGCTAGCTTTGATCGCCACATACTTGATGTGTTCTGAAGCCGCAGAAGTTCGGATGTTGGATCGCTCCGAGATACAGAGATGCACGTCGATTTACATGCAAGTGAAGCTGAGTTTCGTTCCAGAATTTCACATTGAAGACTACCACAGTGCCACTGCCACCGAACGCGCCACCTTAAACCAGCATGGCTATGCAGGTTTTTTAGCCTGGCGGGCATCAAATCCCGGTCTGGTGCAAGAGATGGAAGCGGATGCCAAGATGTTCGCAATAGATCGGGCAGACTAATCCCCAAGCCGTTGATCAGAAAGGCAATACCCGAGTTCAAGGCAGCGAATACGGGAGTTTCAAGTACACGCTTGTGCCTCAATCTCGTGTTGAGCAGTCTGGAGACCAGCAATGAACGATGAAGCAAACGATGGGCATCGGGAAAACGCTGGAGAAGCAGAGCTCAGTGATCAAGAGATCGAAGCGCGCGTGTTCCGGAAACTGGAGGCCCGACAAAAAGAATGGGACTGTGGCCAAGATGCGGCCACTGTCATTCTCCAATACCCAGACAATCGGACCCTGTTTCAGCGAGTTGTCGGATGGTGGCATTTGCGGCGCCAAAGCAGAAATCGAAAGACGGAAGATGTGGGGGTAGAGACCGGTTCTGAGCCTGAATGACTGAAGTATTCTCAGCGACTTATACACCGCCTGTAAAAACCTCGCGGTGCATGATCCGAAGTGCGGCGCCTAACTCGGTGTTGTGGCATTCGCGATGATGAAAAAGTAGAAGAGCAAACAAGTGGAAGGACCACGACTATGCATCCTACTAAAAAGGTGGTTCGACAATTTCACAAGTCTTGGGATATGCGCGATCCAGATCGAGGGACAGAGGTTATCGCTGAAGACTGCACCTTTGAGGATATCGCGCGTGGGGAAAAGCTTCCGCGAAAGGAAGCCTACAAAACTGACTATTGTCGTCGGCGCGAGGCTTTTTCTGACGGTTTGTGCAAGGTCGAAAATGTTATGGTCAGCCAGGATGGGAAATGGGCGGCGGTGGAGTTCCGTAACACAGGGACTCAATTGGGAGTGTTACGATCAAGTCTCGGAGATTTCCAACCGACAGGCAAACGCGCTGAGGTTCGGTACTGTTCAGTGATGCGCGTGGATGACGGCAAAGTTGTCGAAGACCAAGATTACTGTGACAGCGCGACCATCGCGCGACAACTGGCCCGGATCGACTGATCGTACATAATTGTTAGCCTGGATTCGCTGCGCTGGCTTTGACTTGGCGCGTTCTTGACCTCGGTCTGAGAACTGGACATTCGAACAACCTGCAGCATCATGTACTTTGGGCTCTCTGCCGACTTTGGAGCGTTCGCAGCACCGAAAGACGAACCTCAAGTTGATCATTCCAGGACGGCCCAAAGCCGACACTGAGCAATGACATGGATGCTGCAGTGCGGCCCAACAAAACTGCCTTTCGCTGCCAGAGCTAGCGTTTAGATGAGATTAGGTCGTGTCAAAAACAGCAATGCGCGCGGAACACTTTCCGACCACAAGGTCAAAATCACCACGGGCGACTATATCATGCAAGATAAGTTACAATTGCGGGCACGGCCAAAGTGTTCGAAACAGCAGTCTGAGGTCATCTTGCTGTTTCAGATTGCTCGCATCAATGTTGGACATATCCGAGACGGCCGGTCTTAATGCTAGAACAAAAATCCAAACAGGGTGGAACACGTGATGAAAAAGACAGTGATATCTTCAATTGTCGTGGCAACGGCACTCTTTTCGCAAACAGCTCAGGCTGAAACGCTCAGACTTCTGACCTGGGGTGGCTATGCGCCAGAGGACGTGATCGCCAAGTTCGAATCCGAAACTGGTCACACCGTCGAAGTGACCACCTCCAACAACGAAGAGATGATCGCCAAATTGCGGGCTACGAACGGTGGCGGTTTTGACTTAGCCCAGCCCAGCCAGGATCGGATCACCAGTGCTCAGGAAGAATTTGGCATCTACAAACCCATAGACATGTCGCGGGTGAACGCCGACCTGTTCATCCCGTCTATGCTTAGTGCAACCGCAGGCAACACCACCTTTGACGGTGAGGTATATGGTCTGCCCCATGTCTGGGGCACCAGCGGCTTGGTTGTTAACACAGCGCAAGCAGGTGACATCAAGGATTACACAGATCTATGCAGCGCCTCTGTTGCCGGCAAAGTGTCTTACCGTTTGAAGCGCCCGACCCTGATCGGCTTTGCCTATTCCATGGGGCTTGATCCGTTTGCCGCCTATGCCGACAAAGAAGCCTATCAGGGCATACTGGATCAGGTTGAAGCCAAGCTGACCGAATGCAAACCCAATGTGAAGACTTACTGGGACGGTGGGGATGAGATCAAAAACTTGCTGCGGTCGGGCGAAGTCATAGCTTCCATGGCGTGGGACACCGGTGGCTGGCAACTGAATGCCGATAACCCGGAAATCACTTTCGTTGCCCCCGAGTCTGGCGCGTTGGGTTGGATTGACACATTCGTACTACCAGCACGCGGACGCGCAGATGACGCAGCATATGACTGGATCAACTTTGTGATGCGCCCTGACATTGCGGCGATGATCACTAACACGGCGGGCAACTTCACCGCAGCAGTAGATGGCGACGCCGGTGTCAGCGCTGATCTCAAGGCCCGTTATCAGGTCAGCTTCGATGAGGCTGCCATTGACAACATCAAGTGGTATCCGCCTGTGCCGGCCGGGCTCGAAGCGATGGAAGGCGCCACGCTTGACCGCGTGAACGCAGCCAATTGAAACCGCGCAAACAGATTAAAAGGGCGCAGTTTCGCGCCCTTTTTCCTGCTGGGATAACATCACGATGACAGCACTTCCGGATCTTTTGTGCCAAGATCTGGTCAAGGATTTTGATCAGTTCCGGGCCGTGGATCATGTCAGTTTTGATGTGCCGCAAGGGTCTTTTTTTTCCATCCTTGGGCCCTCGGGATGCGGCAAGACCACCTTGTTGCGCATGGTCGCGGGGTTTCAATCGCCCAGCAGCGGCGATCTGCAGATCAAGGGCAAATCCATGATAGGCGTGCTGCCCAACAAACGGCCCGTTTCCATGGTGTTTCAGCACCTCGCGCTGTTCCCGACAATGAATATCGGGGACAATGTGGGCTTTGGTTTGCGTCAGCGCGGTGTGAACCGCTCCGAGATCAAGCGCCGGGTCGACGAGGTGCTGGCGCGTGTGGGCCTGCCCGGCATCTCCGAGCGTAGGGTCGAGCAGCTTTCGGGCGGCCAGAAACAGCGCGTTGCGATTGCCCGTTGCATGGTTCTGGAGCCGGATGTGCTCTTGCTGGATGAGCCGCTGGGCGCGCTTGATCTCAAGCTCCGCGAGCACATGAAGGTAGAGCTGAAATCACTGCAACACGCCTTCAACACCACCTTCGTCTACATTACCCATGATCAATCCGAGGCGCTGGTGATGAGTGACAATGTGGCGGTGATGAACCATGGCCGGTTTGAACAAATCGGCACCCCGCATGAGATCTACCACGACCCCGCAACCGCCTTCGTGGCGGGTTTTGTGGGCGACGCAAACCGCTTTGCCGCAAAGGTGACCGGCGCGTCCGGGTCGCTTCTGTCGGTGGAAACGGAGACCGGCGCCAAGTTGCAGGTTGAGGCGGATCCGGCCACGCTGAAACCAGATCAGGCCACACAGGTTTTCCTGCGCCCAGAGGCGATAGAATTGGCCAAATCCCGAGAGCAGGTCGAGGGACAGCCCAACATGACCGAAGGGACCATCACATCGGTTCTCTTTAACGGCGCAAACAGCATGGTACGCCTGCGCGAAGACGCATCGGGCATCACACTGAACGTGGCCTTGCCTCAGACAGGTGTGTTTGCCGGTCTGCGCGAAGGCGATCGCGTGTTTGCAAGCTGGCACCCTGCCAAAGCGCGCTGTTACCCCGGCGAAGGGGCGTAACCCGTGTCGCGCGAGACCTCCAAATTGGGGTTTTACCTACTACTCGCTCCGCTGCTCTTGTGGCTGGTCCTGCTGATCATCCTGCCGCATATCGGGCTCTTCTATGTGTCGATCTCCGAAAGAACCGGCGTGCGTGAATATGAGTTAGGCCTGGCGAACTACGCCGCCTTTTTCACCGAGCCGCTTTACTGGCGCACCTTTGCCCGTACGGCCATCATGTCGGTGCTGGCCACCGCGTTGACGCTCATCTTGGGCTTTCCGATTGCCTACTACATTGCCAAACTCACCCGGGGCCGCACCAAGACCACGCTCTTTTTGATGTGCATGATCCCGTTTTGGGTCTCGGAACTTGTCCGCACCTACGGCTGGATGATCCTCCTGCGTGAGACGGGTGTGTTCTCGAACCTCCTCCAATATGTTGGGATAACCTCCGAGCCTGTTGAGTTTCTCTACAACGACGCGGCCATTATGGTGGGGCTGGTCTATACGTCGATCCTGTTCATGGTGGTGCCCTTGGTCACGACCCTTGACAGCCTAGACGACAGCCTGATTGAGGCCGGGTACGACCTCGGCGGTTCGAGCCTTTCGGTGATGCGTGAAATCGTGATCCCGCACGCCATGCCTGGGATCGTGTCCGGCTGCATCGTCGTTTTCATGCTCTCACTCGGCAATTACCTCACCCCCATTTTGCTGGGGGGCAAAGACAGCCTGTGGTTCACGGGCATGATCTACACGCAGTTCATCACCCGGTTTAACTGGGAGCTGGGATCAGCCTTTGGCTTTCTATTGCTGGCACTGTCGTCGGCAATTGTATTTCTCGGGCTGAAACTGTCACGGCAGTCCCTCTCTGGGACGATGGGGCGCTGACATGATCCCGACCGTGCATCAATCGAACGTGACGAAATGGTGCTACCGCGCCTATGTCGTAGCGTTCTTCATTTATCTCGCGCTGCCGCTGACGGTGGTGTCCCTCTTTGCCTTCAACAACAGCCTGTTTCCCGCTCTGCCTTGGGAAGGTTTCACACTCGCCTGGTTTTTCGGCACCGAGGCCCCCTTCGTCGGCGTCTTCAATGAACGCTCAATCCTGCGGGCGATCGGCACGTCGGGCTTCGTGGCCATTTGGGTGTCTGGCTTGGCCGTCGCCGTCGGCACCTGCAACGCGTTTTTGTTTGTGCGCTACGAGTTTCGCGGAAAGGCGTTTTTGTACATGCTGATGCTTCTGCCGCTGATCATCCCCGGGGTGATCCTTGGCATATCCATCCTCGTATTCTCAAGCGCCGTCGCCAACACGCTGGAGGATGCAACGGGCCTGTGGTTCGACAGCCTTCGCCCCGGCTTGCTGCTGGTGATCTTGGGGCAGTTTTCCTTCATCGCAACCTTTGCCACACTGGTGATTTCCGCGCGCCTGCAAAAGTTCGACCCCAGCCTGGAGGAGGCGGCGCTGAATCTCGGGGCAACGCAATGGGGCGCGATTCGTCAGATCACGCTACCCTTCCTCTTTCCGGCCATCCTGGCCTCTGCAATCGTCTCCGTTCTGATGAGCTTTGAAAACTTCAACACTACACTGATGCTTGTGGGCTCAGACTCACCTTTGACCATCACGATGTTCGACAAACTAAAGCAGGGCTCCACGCCAGTGCTAAACGCGGTATCACTGCTCCTAATCGTCGTGTCCGCCGCAATCGGCCTAATCTCATTGCTCTTTCAGGCCAAAGCAGAAAAGGCGAAGTGAGGTCTCCAGATCAGACTATTGCTTGACGTCATTTCATTTTCGAACTTCAAATTTGACTATGGCTGATGGGCAAACCTGCATGCGCGGACATCAATTTCTTGCCTAAGCCGGCTTTTAGATCCTACGGCCCATTACTGACGTTGGTCATTGGATCAAGAGTCTGCAGTCGCAACCCGCTTAGCCGACATTCGCTACGAGCGCGTAGTCGAGACCGCTCGAACTCACAGATGCTGGACGAAGCCGCCTTTTGCAGTTGCGGCTATTGCTAGCGCAGCATTTGATTGCTGCTTCGGCGCGGCCATTTTGCCAACGTAACGCTTTTTCACCAAACCGGACGTTCAGAGTTGCATACGTCGCGCAATCTCAAACCGTATTCTCGCCGCAGGTCAGAGCAACCATCGGTACGTGGACAACACAACGCTACGGCGAAAACTTTGGATAACTGCTTCCATCTGGAAACGTCGCCAGAGGATGAATTCAGACACACAAGGCATATCGGCGGCTTTGCAGATGGCATCGCCTATTACTTCGGTTGCACCACCTTTTGCCTTGGAATCGTTTCCGCTGCTTTTGTTTCCTTTCGTTTCAGAAGGTCGAGAAAGCACATGCTGCACACGGCAGTGTGAGCAGTTTCAGCGGTCAGGTCATGTCGACCGGTGGTCGCGTCATTCGAAGGTGCCGCCGCTCTGCGTAGGTTGCGGACAGTCACACAAGGCAAGGCGGCGCCATGAAACATGCAAAGTACCGAGACAACCTGCCCCAACTGGGCAACATACATTTATTGACCGATGGCGGCATCGAGACCACCCTGATCTTCCACGAGGGGCTGGATCTGCCGTTGTTCGCAGCCTTCACACTTCTGCGCAGTGAAGCCGGGCAAGACGCCCTGCGCCGGTACTATGAGCGCTACATCAAGGTTGCGCACGCGCAAAACGTCGGCCTGATACTCGACAGCGCGACGTGGCGCGCCAGCCGGGCCTGGGGGGCGCAATTGGGCTATGACGCCGCGGCGCTGGCGGACGCCAACCGCGCCGCTGTCGCCTTGCTCTTCGATCTGCGCGCCAAACTCGAAGGCGCAGAGCCCTTTGTTGTAAGCGGCAATATTGGCCCAAAGGCAGACGGCTATGTCGTGGATGAAACGCTCACACCGAATGAGGCGGACGCCTATCACGCCGAGCAGATCACAACGCTTGCGGCTGCAGGTGTCGATATGATCAGCGCAATCACCATGACGCATGTCGGTGAAGCGGCCGGGATTGCGCGCGCCTGCAAGCGATCGGGCGTGCCGCTGGCGTTGGCCTTCACGGTCGAGACCGACGGGCGTCTGCCTTCCGGCCAGACGCTGGGCGACGCGATCCGTGAAATCGACGCCGATCCGTCCGGTGGCCCGAGTTACTACATGATCAATTGTGCGCATCCCGATCATTTCCGCTCGGCGCTGCGCTCGCAGGAAGACTGGCCGCTGCGGATACGCGGGCTGCGTGCAAACGCGTCGCGCAAGAGCCACGCCGAGTTGGACGCGGCCAAAACGCTCGACATGGGCGACCCCAAGGAGCTTGGGCGCGATTACGCCAATCTTATGCCGCTGTTGCCGAATCTGCGGGTTTTGGGGGGCTGCTGTGGCACCGACCATCGCCACATCGCTGAGATCGGTCATGCCTGCATTGCCCAGTGGGTCACCTGAGTTTTCCAAGAATCCGCCGCTCGCCAATCGCCGGACCTTCGGGTTGATGGATTGCTGGCGGCCGGCCCAACCGCGGCTTTGCCGCACCCTCACCAAAGCAAAAAGGAAAAGAAGATGCGATCCCTACCTCTTCTTTTGGCCGCTTCTGCGATAGCCGCACCGGCCCTGGCGGTCGACACCCCAACACAAGAACCGTCAATCGCCTTCGATGTCTCGTTCATGTCCCATGTCGAGGCCGGCGTGGCAGAGCAGGATGTCTATGTCACACGCGGGTCTTCGCAGGGCAAAGTCTATCGGCCGGGTCCCGAGGACACCGACCTGAACGCGATCCTGTTCACTGCGGCCGAATCGCAGCCGCATGATCCCGGCAATCCCGCCGCCAATGGCCCATTCAAAGAAGGCGCAAAGCTTGATCTGACCCTCGGTGAATGGCTGGGTGCATCGGGCAGCGGGCACTACCATGTCGAAGATGGCCAAGGCCATCTGACGGTCGAGTTCGAGGGGCTTGTTCCCAACGGGATCTACACGCTGTGGCACTTCTTCATGGTCAATGGTCAAACCGACCCTTTCATCGGCACGTTCGACCTGCCGGCGGGTGCCCTAGACGGCAGCCAGTCGGTTTTCATCGCCGACGCGGACGGATCGGCAACCTTCGACCAAAGCTTTGACACCACGCTGCAATTGTCCGGCGAGCAACTGACCGCCGGTCTTGCGGTCAACTGGCACAGCGACGGCAACACCTACGGCGTTCTGCCCGGCGATTTTGGCCAAAACGCGCATATTCAGCTCTTCACTGCGCTGCCGAGGCGCCCGGATCTCTGACATCCACCCCACCGGCGCTGGGTCCGGACGGACTCAAGCCAAATTCAACACAGAAATGGAGAACCAAACATGACGGTAAACACCGAAACCACCCAGAAAAACGGGGTTAACGTTCAGGCCTTGCTTGACGCACGCGCAGCCCTTGAAGTGTCTCCCGAGGCCGGACAATTCACTTGGCGCGCCGCCTGCGAGTGGATTGACGGTGTCCACAGCCGCTCCACGATCGAAGGCTTCTTTGGCCTTGGTGATGAACAAAGCCACACGCAGGCATTCTCGATCGACGCGGACCACCCGCCGCAGTTCGCTGCGCCGGACAATGGACCGACACCCGCCGAAATCGTGCTGACTGCGCTGGCGAGTTGCCTGACCGCGGGCGTCGCGGCAGTCGCGGAAAACCGCGGCATCAAACTCCGGTCGGTCAAGGCGACACTCGAGGGTGACATGGATATGGCCGGGATTCTCGGCATCGACGCGGATATCCGCAACGGCTTCACGGCCGTGCGCGTCAAGTTCGACATTGATGCAGATGCCTCCGGCGAAGACATCGCGGCGCTGGTTGCGCAATCGCAAAAGCGGTCCGCCGTTTTCGACATCTTCACCAACCCGACAGACGTTCAGGTGACCGTAGGTTGACGCCACTTGGAAACTGCGGCTTGAGAAAGGACTTTGCAATGCAATCGTATGCTCCGGAACGCCCGCATGCTGGCGCGACCTTCAGAACCACTGATTTGCCGAGACCCAACACAATCGGCAAAATCTGGCGTCTTGTCGTCGCTGCGCGATGCCCAAACAGCCGGAGGTCACCAAACCGACTGGACGGCGCATTCGAGGTCAGGCGGCGCACCGGTATCGGTCGGACACACGGTGAACCTTTGGG
>JBCBTE010000110.1:0-9284 GCA_039818805.1 Pseudomonadota bacterium | reverse complement strand
AACTGCCGGATCGTACACTCTGCGCCCAGAGGATGATGGCAGTTGATCCCGGAATCGGCACACTGTCGCGCAGCCATTGCCGGGCGCTCATCGTGACAGACCCTTCACCGCTCGCCGCGCCTGTATCGACGGTCAGTGTGCGTCCAATCTCGGCCGCACCGGAAATCGTCGGTTCCTGTGTCACCGACAAGGCCTGCACCGCGACATCGATCACACCAAGGGCCGCGTCCCCGGAGGCCCCAACAGTTATGCCGATCATCAGAACAGCGCCACAATGTCTTGGGCCGTGGTGCCCGTCGCCCAAATTCGCGTTGCGCGGACCGGAAAGGCGATGCCGGCCGCCACGAAGATGCGCCCCACGTACCCGTCCACGGTGGTCACTTGAACAAACCCCGATTGCGACACGTTCAACGCCCGTGTCACGGTGGACAGGTCTTGGGTGTCGCTTGGCATTGTCACCGCATCAATCCCCCGGATCGGTCCTGTCAGTGTTGTGGCCATATTCTTGAAAGCATCCGACATTTACGTCTCCTGGGGGGTTGGGCGCGCTGTAGTGCGCCGTGTTACGGAAGTGTCCACCGCAGCGTGGCCGCTTCCCGCGCAGTTCACGCGCCACTGCTTTCTGAAGAGTTAAAGCACCGCGCAGCGGGCTGCCTAGACAGGCCAATGGGCTGGCGTGCCCTGATGCGATGCGCCTAGCGCGCGATCACGATATCCGCCTGCAACCCGCCCAACCGGCGGCTGTGCCCCAAACGCAGCGTACCGCCATGTGCCCGAGCGATATCCAGCGCGATCGACAAGCCAAGACCAACGCCCGTGCCCAGGTTCTGATTGCGCGCCTCGTCCAAACGGGCAAACGGTTTCAATGCTTCGGTGCGCTGTGTTTCCGGGATACCGGGCCCGTCGTCTTCGACCCGGATACGCAGGCTGCGCCCGGTCAATTGCACGGACACTTCGGCCGTGGTGCCGTATCGCACCGCATTGGCCACCAGATTTTCCACCGCACGTTTGATCCCGCCGCGGCGCAACGGCACTTCACCATGACCTTCCGTGGACACAAGCCGAACGGCTTTTTCCGCCCTCTGAAAATCCTTTACGATGGTCTGGACCAGCGCATGCGGATCGGTCATTTCCGGCTCGCCTTCCTGTGCGCCGCGCGCGAAATCCAGAAACTCGTTGATCAGCCGCTCCATGTCCGCGACGTCCTGCTCCAATGGAGCGCGCTCAGCCTCGTCCAGCATCGACAGCGCCAGTTTCAATCGTGTAATCGGCGTCCGCAAATCGTGGCTGACACCCGACAGCATCAGCGTGCGCTGTTCAATCTGCCGCTCAATCCGTGCGCGCATGTCAAGAAACGCGTTGCCTGCTGCGCGCACTTCGATTGACCCGCCCGGGCGGTATTCCAGATGCCGCCCCCGGCCAAATGCTTCGGCAGCATTTGCCAACCGGGTGATCGGGCGCAGCTGATTGCGTAGATAAAAATACGCGATGATCGTCATAATGCCCGCGAAAAAAACCATGTTCACAAGCAGTTGGTGCGGGTTAGAGGCCGACACCCTGCGCCTGTCAAAGGTCATCCGAAGCCCGCCCGTGTCGGTCATGAAATACAGGTGCACCACTCGGTCATCCGGCAAGGTCACGGCATCCAGACTTGGCAAAAGCTGGTTGAATTCGCGGATCACGAAGGCACCGGTAAAATCATACCAGCGACGCGTATCCGTCTGCGGCATATCGCCTTCCTGAACATCCTCGACCGTAACCTGCAGCATCTGCGCCAGACGCGACGTTCCGATTTCGGCAGCGCTCATGTCTAACTCAAGCAACACCAGAACCTCGCGGCTGGCCGAGCGGGTCATTTGCTTGGTTACCCCCTCGAAATGGCGTTGAATGAACACGATCGAAACCACCAACATCACTGTGATAACCGGCAAAAGCAGGATCAGGATTGCCCGAACATACAGGCTGCGCGGCATATAGGGTTTGAGCCACCGAAAGGTCATGCGCTAAACCTATCTGCGAGCGCCTCCAACGGAAAGAGCCATCACGCATGCACCACGATAGCCCCACGCCGGGTCTAGCCCAAGATCTGGGCCCCGGATTGCGCCGCGTTCTGGCCCCCAACCCATCACCGATGACCCATTGGGGCACAAACACATACCTTCTGGGGACAACCGATCTGGCTGTTATTGACCCAGGTCCGGCCATGCCCGCCCATCTTGAGGCGCTGCACGGCGCGCTGCGACCCGGTCAGCGGATAAGCCATATCCTGGTCACTCACTCGCATGTTGATCATTCGCCGCTGGCGGCCCGGTTGGCACACGAAACAGGGGCGCAGGTCCATGCGTTTGGACCCTCCGGGACAGGTCGCAGCGATGTGATGCAAAGGCTGGCGGCGGCAGGTCTGGCGGATGCCGGCGAAGGGGTCGACCCCGAGTTTTCTCCCGATGTGGCCCTGGCGGACGGCGCCGTGATCGAAGGCCCTGACTGGCGTTTAACCGCGCTCTGGACGCCGGGACATCTGGGCAATCACATGTGTTTTGCGGGTGGCGAGGTCGTATTTTGCGGCGATCTGGTGATGGGATGGGCCAGTTCACTGGTCTCCCCGCCCGACGGCGACTTGACTGACTTCATGGCGTCCTGCCACCGATTGCGCACCCTGCCCGCACAGGTTTACCATGCGGGGCACGGCGCACCAATCACCAATCCTATGGAACGGCTGGATTGGCTGATCGCCCACCGCGAGGGACGCGAAGCGGCAATCCTGGCCACTTTGCGCAGTGGTCCTGCCACCGCGCGCGGCCTGGCCGAACGCATTTACACCGACACGCCACCGGCCCTGATGGAGGCTGCTACCCGCAATGTTCTGGCGCATTTGATTGATTTATATGGAAAATCCCGCGTCACGCCACGCGGCGAGCTTACGGAAACGGCTGCATTCGACTTGATACAGTCCGCATGAAATTTTTGTCACAATCCCTCTGGACGCGCATACCCTTGGTTGCTATATCCGCGTTCGGTATTCCGGCGTAGCTCAGCGGTAGAGCAGTTGACTGTTAATCAATTGGTCGTAGGTTCGATCCCTACCGCCGGAGCCATTTCCCTTACGTAAGCCCCTTATTTTCTTGATTTTAAGGGGTTTGCGTGTTCTCCACGACACACACGAAGACACACGTGGAGACACACAGAGATGGCCATAGCCCCCAAGATCAAGCATGTTGATCCAAGACCGAACGGTGTCCTGAGGTTCCGCCGCAGGTTTCCTAAGGATGTCGCTAAGGCCCTCGGGCAGCAGTTCTTTCAGGTCCACATCAGGAATACTTCGGGGGTTGCCTTCGCTCGGGAATACGACGCGATCTTGAGAGAGTTCGACAGAATGGTCACTCACGCTCGTGATGACATGAAGCGACAAGGCACTGACAACAGGACCGCCCAACAGAAGTGGCATGACGCATTGATGAAAGCGGAAGGACTGCGTGAGGGCGTCACTGGTCTCGATAACGCGACAGAGGCAGAGGTTGGGGAGTTGATCGCTCAGTCCCTCCCCGAAAAACCAGACCCACTCCTCAAGAAGGCCCTCGCCTACCCCAGCGCACCGCTCCCTGAGATGACCCTCGGTGACGCCTTCAAGATGTATTGGCATAACATGGAGATCGCGAAGGCGAGCAAGAAAAGGCAGAACGACCTGAAGCGTGTGGAAAGACGTTTGCGTGAGGCCTTGGGGGACATAGACAAACTGCCCCTACAGAGCCTCAGCAAGACCTCCCATCGCAGACAGTATCGCGACTTCTACATCAACTACAGGAAACGTGATGGAGAACCTATGGATGGCGAGAGCATGCAGCGTGAGACCAACATTGTGGTGTCTGTTCTCAACCACGTTCGCAAGAATACGGATGAATTGTTCAGCAACGATGTCTTCTCAGGTATCCCGTGGCCTGAACCGGACAAGGCGAAGATGGACAAGCGACCTTCCCTCCCCGACGAGATCGTAGATGCGGTGACGAAGAGCTTGCAGGAAGATGCCAAGAACCCTGTGCTGCAGCATCTGTGGGCACTGATTGTCTCTACAGGTGCTCGCGTCAGTGAGTTCGCGTCGATGCTGAAGGATGACGTGAAACTCGATGACCCAATTCCTCATGTATTCATCCGTCCCAATGCTGCCAAAAAGAAGCGTAAGACTACGACAAGCATCCGTCAGGTGCCCCTTACCGAGAAGTCTCAGGCTGCCATGAGGGAGCTATTGAGGCTCTCTGAAGGACACGACGCCATCCTGCCCCGCTACGTCCATGAGACGGGAAACACCAATCTCTCTGCTGCCATCATGAACCATGTGAAGAAGTTCAGAGGAGGTAATACCGATCTGGTGGCATATGGTCTGCGGCATCGGGTCACCGATAAAATGCGCGATGCAGGTGCCCCTGAAAGTGTGCGTCGAGGTTACACCGGACATGCCTTGCAGGAGGTCGCTGAGAACACCTACGGGGGCCGTGAGGCGAGATTGAAGGAGTTCGTCAAGTGGGCTGAGAAAGCCGAACTGTAAAAGAGGGGCGCAGAGATGCTTCATAACCGCAAACATTTTTTGATGTGGCGACGACAGGTCTTCGTGCGTAACCCAAACGACCAATTGAACACGCTGTTCGCAACCGCAACTGGCGGAACAGGCATCTATCTGATCGGATGCGCTGCTGAGATTGTTTACGTGGGACAGTCGTGGAATATCCGCGAACGTCCTCTAGAGAGCCTTGGGCGCGTCTATCACCGAGTGTCAGACACCTCACTCCCTTGGTCACTGGCATTGGCACCCTGCTCACGTGATGAAATGGACGAGAGAGAAAGCACTGCAATTCGCGCTTATGCGCCCCGTTTCAATACGTCGATCCCAAGCATTCCTAAGAGCGAAGGCCGAATGCCCGAGATCGTTGGCGTGGCGGCTGTCTTTCAGGACCAAAGTGATACTTGCGGTGCATTTCAGCCCGACAACCTTCGCCAACAGATGGAAAAGGCCAGGGTGATGAGCGACCTGCCGTGGCGACAAGGCAAACAACGTAAAAAGTCCGGAAAGCCAGCGCAGCCTAGAAAGTCGAAAATGCAGACTGCGCCGACCCAACCGGCTAAGCTGTCGGAAGCCGAACTGGAAGAGCTTTTGCTCCACTACGGCGTCCCCGCTGATGGACCATTGGTTTACCCGGTGAACCTATGCGACGACGGCTCGGTGATTAACAATGATGGCGAATACCTAGGCACGTGGTCTATGGACGAATATGAGCATCCTTCATTCACACCGGATGGCGCAGAGCAAGCTCTGCTCTCCCACGTTTTAGTTGGACTTCTCTGCTACGACATAAGGGACTGGCACGCGAAGCAGCAGCACACTGAGACGGAGTAAGACTACTGCCTTTCTTGCCGCGCAACTCACGTGGGATTGTCTTGCCTGCTATCGAGCCTGTTTGCAAGCAACTTGCTTGCCCGCAGATCGAAGCATCGAGTGCAACCCTAAGGCTTATTTATTTATTTTACCAAGACGGTGTTGGGTCAGAAGTGTGCACGCATCTTCAAGGTCTTCGCCAATATGTCTCAAGACCCTTCCACGTGAGTGCGGATAGACGTGCATTTCCTCAGTCCAAGAGCCGCTCCCATCGAGACGGTCGCGGGTCCATTTCTTATGGCTTCCTGATGCCATCCTATGGACGACCTTCGCCGCCTGCACTCTTTTGTATTCTGGTCGCCAGTCCGGTTGCGCGTCTGAGTTGATCACCATCTCGACAGCCAGCCAAACAGAGACCACCTTTACTGGATCGACTTCAGCTGTCCTTAATCGGGCCCAATGCGCCCAAGCACGCTGCCTTGGCTTCAACCCACGCAATCTGTAGGCCTCTACGTGTGGTCCAGCGCTTTGATACAATTGCTTTACCGCTGCGACCGCACTTTGGACCCAAGCATCATCAAGGTTTTCTTCCAGCCACTTGGTAGCGGCTTTTCGCAACGGGTTTAGCTCGCTTGCCTTGTAGCTTGGTTTGAATAGCGACCCATGACGTTGGTAGTGATCATGGTGTTTGCGACAGTAGAGCCTTCCGAGGCCATCAGCAGTTCCAGCACGTGCCGGATTGGGGCAACCAACAGCGCGACAGTAGGAATACATGCTATCGGGCTGTGACGCCCTCTGTTTGACATCTTCTTTGCGTTTTTTGCGTCTCGCCAAATTCATAACTTCACCAATCGCGGCTTCAACACTGGTGCTCTCACGGTGCTTTTCTATTCCTGTTTTAGTGATCGAGTGGACGCTCAATATCGACACCCCTCATAGTGACCCGCAAACTGCCTCGTTTCACACACCTTGGCGCTGGGCTGCCATCCTTCGCCGCTCAAAGGCCATGTTGCTATGCAAAATGCACACCTAAGGTTTGCATACTCATAGGCCGTTCAGTGCTTTAAAAGTCTGGCCGAAGTTCGTCCTCGAGTTCTGATTCATGAAGATCGATCGCGAATTCATCGGGCTCGCCAAGGCTGAGGCCAAGATAATCAACGATGCCAACCATTTCGTTTTGCCCGAACGCTCTCTCAATCGCTTCTGCTTTGATCGCAATGTCTCTTATGCGGTGCTCTCTCACGGCTTCCCTGATCGAAGCCGCTAAGGTCGCAACAAGGCGCTCTCTTTCGGCGTCATCAGGTTCTTCATAAATTCCTTGATCAGGCCATTTCTTGTCTCGCTGCCAGTTGCCGTTTGGCTCCTCCTTGGCCTCGAGAAATTCTTTGTGCTTTTTTCGCATGTAAGCAATCGAGCGCTCGGAAACCCCGGACGCGCGCGACAACTCAGATTTAGACACACTGAGCCGATACTTGCGGACAAGTCTCCATGCCGCGTCTATTCTTTCGCTTGGCGTTAATGGGAGCGCGTCTCTAGTGTTCGAACTAAGGGCTGCTAGTTCTGCTTCGACACGCTTTCCCGTTATCAAGTAAGCAGGAATGCCTTCGCCTTCAATTGTTCCTTCTGCGGCCTCAGCTCGATAAGCTGTGACGCGATAGTGACCGTCGAGCAGAACCAAACGACCAGTCACCGTTCCCAATTTATCGGCTTCCCGCCAAACCAAGATCGCGTCCAGCTTTTTGGTGTTCCTCAGAGTTTTCCTGAGTTGTGCCAAGTGGGCCGCGTTATCGGTATCCTTTCGATGACGGAACTCAGGGTCTAGCGTGAGTTGTTGATAATCTACGTAAGCGAAGTCTTTCTTCATTGCGTCATAGTTCCAGATTGTAAGTGCCTCAGCCGGTTCGAAAAGGATTGATCGCCCCGTATCGCGTAGACGCTTTATTCGACCTCAGTCGCGTCCAAGCTGAACCAAACCCTTGGCTGCGAAATAATGCACTCAAGTTCCCTGCGCACGCCGTTCCGTGGCGTCAACATGAAAGGGTTTTGAGGGCTCTCTTTGAACTAGATCGAGTTATGCGGGAATTTATTCAATGCGTGCCTGACACGTCGCTAGATGGCGCTCTGTGCGTCCCGTTCCGTCCACATTCCCCACCGCTTCAACATCCCCTCTGCCCTTCCCCGGTCTTGCGCTATTCTGATGACGGCATTTCGGTTAACGCCTGTGGCCTTCGCGATTGCTGAATGCCCCTGCCCTGTATCAAGCATCGCCGTCACCTGCTCAAAGCTCTTCCTGTCAAACGTCGGCTTACGCCCTTTGAACTTCTCTGGAGAGTTGGCCTTGTGGTGCGCTATTCCAGCCCTCTGAGCCTCTTTGGTAGCCTCTGCCTGTGCCTCTGCCATCGCCGCCATAAAGCCTATCAGCGCGTCCCTGATCGCCTTCTGAGTGGGGTCTTTAGTTGCTCCATCGAAGACCATGCCGTTTATCACGGTCTTGATTGTCACACCTCGGTTGATGAACTCGCGGATGGTGTCGGTTACGTCCTGATAGTTGCGCCCTAGACGGTCTACCCAACGGACCACCAACGTGTCCCCTTCGCGCAGCATATCGAAGAGCCGCTTTCCGCCTTCCCTGTCGGCCAGCTTGACTGTCACTCCTGAGGTTCCATGATCGGTGACCACTTCGTTGATCTGAAAGCCTGCCTTTTTCGCCTGCTCGCCTTGATGCTCACTGGTTTGTTCGGTGGTGGACACGCGGGCGTAGAGAATTGTTTTGGACATAGGTCACCTGTTCATAAGAGTAATGTTCAAACAGATGATGTGTTCACAAACCGAAGTCAACCCTTATGAACACCCATTAGATGGCCTTTGGTGATGTTCGTTGAGGTATACCCCTGAGAACGATAATGGAAAGTGGTCCGTTGCGTGCAACAAGCTTGGAGAGTTGTTTTTGCTTCTGGTAGTTTTGATTGGTGCCCACCAGATTGAGATGCCTCAAAATAGTCACCTGAAGTGCCAAAAAACTAGATGGGCACCCCACGGGGGGGTAACCACGCACGGCTCTCAATAATTTCACCTAGTCAGATTTTTTCGCCAAATAAGAACGGGTTAGTCTTTTGCGCTTAGTGTCCGATTGCATGACACAACTAAGGCAGCAACATCAGTCCAACGCAGAAAGAGGCGTCGGCGTTCTAGGCCTCTTGCAAAGAACGGCAAAATCAGATCTTGATATGCGCCCCAGCTTCGCTATGCTGGAAAGAAAAAGATGGTGAGACGAATGCGAGCAATCGACTTTTATGCCGGTATTGGTGGATGGAGCCTTGGGTTACGGCTTGCCGGTATCGAGGTCGTAAATTCATATGAATGGTGGCAACCGGCCATTGATACTCATAACGGCAACCACGGCACCGAACTTTCACCGGTAAATATTCGCGACCTTACACTGGATGAGCTTCCGAAGGACATCGATGTAGTTGTGGGAAGTCCGCCATGCACGCAGTTTTCATACTCCAATCGCGGTGGAAGCGGCGATATAGATGATGGCCTGATAGACCTCGTAAGGTTCTTCGAAGCGGTTCAATTCTTGAAGCCTCGTTTTTGGGCAATGGAGAACGTGCCCAGAGTAGCCAAGGTAATCGAAGAAGGTTTCTCGAACCCGGAACATCCGCTCTACAGGTTTCGTGATCTCACGCCCAACATAGCTGTCATGGACTTCTCGAAGTTTGGCTGCGCCCAAGCCAGACGACGTTGTATCGCTACGAATTTAGATATGGCTGAGATCAACGCATTTTCGGCGAAATCGACATCGTCGAACCTCGGCGAGGTAGTCAACGCTCTGAACGATTCCTCGAGGATAATAGACCCGGTTTGGGGTGTTGAGTTAGCAGCTGAGCAACTGACTGAAATGGAGAAAGAAGAGTTC
>JBCBTE010000109.1:0-9406 GCA_039818805.1 Pseudomonadota bacterium | reverse complement strand
ACGCAGTGTACCCGAAGCCGTACGAAGGACAGGAACAAGACGACGAATTGCGATATCTCGCTGGATATCTGCATGCGATCAAGGATGAAGAGAACTATCGCGCAATTGAGAAACGTCGTCTTGTTCCTGTCCTTCGTACGGCTTCGGGTACACTGCGTTTCCATAATTGGTTGCGCATTTCTCTGGCGAGTCGTCGATGATTAGAATCCGTTCCAGTGGCCAACCGAACTGTTTCAGTTTCGCTAGTCGCTTCTGGTAGTGATAGTCGCCAAGTTCCCCGCCGAAACGGGCATAGTCTTCAGGCATTGTGCGTTTTGTTGTAGTCCGGCTTGCGCCCCAAACAAAGTGCAGCCGGTTCTCATCAGGAAAGATCTCGGTGGCTATTGCCTCAACATAGGAGTCCGATGCTGAAGACCAGACGGCCAGTTCGTACCACTCGTAACAAGCCTTGAGAAAAGCAGCGAGGTATGGACGTTTGTAAACGTGAAAATGTGCAACGCGAAAGTCTGCATGGCGCGCAAGCTGCGTGTCCCGAGCGTGGATCAGAGTTTCGTCGATGTCTAAGACAAGTAAGTTGCGCATATCGCTCAACGTCTAGGTAAATGCCGGAATTTGCCAGTCATAATTCAATGCCGTGGAGCAATTCATTCTGCTGTCTGAATGTCGCGTTGCCCGGACTCAAGGCGCGGCCTTCCGCGCCGCCGGGCAGCGCCCGACCGCCCCATGGGCGGGCGCTTCTTCAACGGCAGCACTTTGACCTAACGCCCGAAGGCTTGGTTGGAATAAAGGGACACTTTCATAGCATTGTGCGCCCACCCGCGGTCAGGCACTGCCCGGCATGGCAAACGTCCAATAAGAGCTCGTAGTAACCTTTTCGCGTAGTGAAGTTTCCTATGATAGTCGGAAAAGTCGTATTCGTGTCTTGAACTGCCGCCGTTAGCCCATTTCCCCCCTTGCGAGAATCCCGAGACAGGCGTACCCCCGTCTGTGGGACACCCCTCCCCAACGAGGGGCGCTTATCTGGAAGGATAGCAGCAATGGCTATGCAACACCCGGTCACGCGGCCGGCAAACCCGCGTTTTTCTTCTGGCCCGTGTGCCAAACCCCCCGTTTTCGAATTAAGCAAACTTGCCGACGCCCCCCTTGGCCGGTCGCACCGCGCCGCCGTGGGCAAGGCCAAGCTGAAGGCCGCGATTGACGGCACGCGTGAGGTGCTGGGCATTCCCGCCGACTACAAGGTCGGCATCGTACCCGCCTCCGATACCGGCGCGGTCGAAATGGCGATGTGGAACCTTCTGGGCGCACGCAAGGTCGAGATGCTGGCCTGGGAAAGCTTTGGCGCCGGTTGGGTCACGGACGCGGTCAAGCAGCTGAAACTGGACGCCGACGTGAAGACCGCGGACTATGGCGAGATCGTCGATCTGGCGTCGGTCGACACCGACAACGACGTGGTCTTCACATGGAACGGCACCACCTCGGGTGTGCGTGTGCCCGACGACGACTGGATCAAGGACAACCGCAAGGGCCTGACGATCTGCGACGCCACTTCGGCGGCCTTCGCGCAGGATCTGCCGTGGGACAAGCTGGATGTGGTCACATTCTCGTGGCAGAAGGTTCTCGGCGGCGAGGCGGCGCACGGCATGCTGATCCTCAGTCCCCGTGCGGTGGAGCGGCTGGAAAGCCATACACCCGACTGGCCCCTGCCCAAGATTTTCCGCCTGACCAAGGGCGGCAAGCTGATCGACGGCATTTTCGAAGGCGCCACCATCAACACGCCGTCCATGCTGGCGGTCGAGGATTACCTGCTGGCGCTGGATTGGGCGCGCTCGGTCGGTGGCTTGCAAGGTCTGACGGCACGGGCCAACGCCAACACCAAGGCGGTCGCCGATTTCGTCGAGATGCACGGCTGGATCGATTTTCTTGCCCACAACCCGGCAACGGTATCAAACACATCCGTGTGCCTGAAGTTCACCGATGCGCACATCACCGACGGCGCCAGCTTTGCCAAGGGCATCGCCAAGCGGCTGGAGGCCGAGGGCGTGGCGTTCGACATCGGGTCGTACCGCGACGCCCCGCCGGGCCTGCGGATCTGGTGCGGCGGCACGGTGGAAACCTCCGATGTCATGGCCCTGATGCCGTGGATCGAATGGGCCTTCGAGGCCGAACTTGCGGCCCTGTCGTAGACGTCGTGACATCCCGGGCGCGTCTGCGCGCGCCCTCATCCCCCCGAATTCAACATCAAAGGACCAGATACATGGCTCCCAAAGTACTCGTCTCTGACAAGCTCAGTGAAACCGCCGTTCAAATCTTCCGCGATCGTGGCATCGACGTGGATTTCATGCCCGATCTGGGCAAGGACAAGGACAAACTGCGCGAGGTGATCGGCCAATATGACGGGTTGGCAATCCGTTCGGCCACCAAGGTGACCGAGAAGATCCTCGAGGCCGCGGACAATCTCAAGGTCATTGCCCGCGCCGGCATCGGCACCGACAATATTGACAAGCCCGCGGCCTCCAAGAAAGGGGTGATCGTGATGAACACGCCCTTCGGCAACATGGTCACCACCGCCGAACATGCCATCGCGATGATGTTTGCGGTGGCGCGTCAATTGCCCGAGGCCAGCGCCAGCACCCATGCGGGCAAATGGGAAAAGTCCAAGTTCATGGGGGTCGAACTGACCAACAAGACGCTGGGCATCATCGGGATCGGCAACATCGGCGAGGTGGTCTGCAACCGCGCGCGTGGTCTGAAGATGAAGGTGATCGCCTATGACCCGACGCTGAGCGAGGAAAAGATCGCCCAGAAAGGCGCCGAGAAGGTGGACCTTGACGCGTTGCTGGAACGGTCCGATTTCATCACGCTGCACACCCCGCTTCTGGATGCCACCCGCAATATCCTGTCGGCCGAGGCTTTGGCCAAGACCAAGAAGGGCGTGCGCATCATCAACTGTGCCCGCGGCGGTCTGGTGGACGAGGTCGCGCTGGCCGAGTTGCTGAAGTCGGGTCATGTGGCCGGGGCTGCGTTCGATGTCTTTGCCGAAGAACCCGCAACCGACAATCCGCTGTTCAATCTGCCCAACGTCGTCTGCACGCCGCATCTGGGTGCTGCGACAACCGAAGCTCAGGAAAACGTGGCCCTTCAAGTGGCCGAACAAATGTCCGATTACCTGCTGACCGGGGCCGTGACCAACGCCCTCAACATGCCGTCGGTTACCGCCGAAGAGGCGCGCGTCATGGGGCCGTGGATCAAGCTGGCCGACCATTTGGGCAACTTCATCGGTCAGATGACCGACGAACCGGTCAAGGCCATCAACATCCTGTATGACGGCGTGGTCAGCGAGATGAACCTCGAGGCGCTGACCTGCGCGGCTGTCGCGGGCATCATGAAATCGGTGAACCCCGAGGTGAACATGGTCTCCGCGCCGCTGATCGCCAAAGAGCGCGGCATCAAGATCTCGACCACCATGCAGGACAAGTCGGGCGCGTTCGAAGGCTACGTGAAACTGACCGTTGTCACGTCCGAGCGGGAACGCTCCATCGGCGGCACGGTCTTCAGTGATGGCAAGCCGCGCTTCATCCAGATCAAGGGCATCAATATCGACGCCGAGATCGGACAGCACATGCTTTACACCACCAATAAGGACGAACCGGGCATTATCGGTGCCTTGGGTCAGACGATGGGTGAGAACGGCGTGAACATCGCCAACTTTACCCTGGGCCGTGCAATCGCCGGGGGCGAAGCGATTGCGCTTCTCTACGTCGATGCGCCCGTCCCGGACGAGGTGATAGACAAGTTGCGCGCGACCAGTCTTTTCCAGCAGATCCGCGCCCTGGAATTTGATGTCGGCTAAACACCTGTCCGGCGGCGGGGTTATCCTGCCGCCGGATCATCCTGCGCCGGCGCGCGTCGATAAACACTGTGCACCACACCGCTTTGCGTGGTGGCGGTGTCGATCAGTTTGAATCGTCTCGGTTCCAACCCATAGCCGAACAGATGCTTTCCCGGGCCGGTGACCACCGGAAAGTGCCAAAGGCGCAACTCGTCCACGAGGTCGTTGACCATCAGCATCTGCAAAAGCTGTGCGCTGCCATGAACCTGCAACAGCGGGCCGTCCTGATCCTTCAGCGCGGCGATGGCCGTCGGGATATGGCCCGTGACCTGTGTCGAGTTTTGCCAATCCAACGCTACTTCGCCATTCGACACGATGAATTTGCGCGCCGAGTTCAGCTTGTCAGCTACGGGATCGTTTTGAACACTGGGCCAATGGCTGGCGAAGGCTTGGTACGTCTTGCGTCCAAGCAACAAATCATAGGGGGCCGCCATGGCGGTTTCCATCACCTGCGGCATGACATCGGCAAAGTAAGGTGCGGCCCAGCCACCGGCGTCAAACCCACCCGAGCGATCTTCGTCCGGCGACATGGGCCCTTGCATGACCCCATCAAGTGTCAGAAAGGTCAGAGCGGCAAGTTCGCGCATTCAAGGGTCCTTTGGTCCGGGCGACATGCCTTCGCCCCTGCATAGGGTGTAGCATAAGTCGCACAGAAATCCGCCATACTGCTTGATTGGTTGGGCGGAACTTTGCGAAAACACATACAGGATGCAGATGGACCCGCTTTACGTCATTCCCGATATCCACGGTCACAAGGACAAGCTGGATCAGGCGCTGGCGCTGATCCATGCATGGTCCGGTGCGGCGGCCCGGGTTGTGTTTCTGGGCGACTACGTGGACCGCGGCCCAGACAGCCGCGGTGTTGTCCAGACCCTGATCGACGGGATTGAGGCGGGACAAAACTGGACCGCGCTGCGTGGCAATCATGACCAGCTGTTTCTCGATGCGATGCAGGGCACGATGGAAGACGCGGCTCAATTCGACTGGTGGCGGTCTCACAACATGGGCGGCTCCGCAACGCTAGCATCATACGGGATCGAAACGGCAGAGTTCGGGACGGGGTGGGCAAACGACGTGCCCCAGGCACATCGCGAGTTCTTGACGCAGCTGCCGCATGTCTACGAAACATCCGACCTCTTTTTGTGTCACGCTGGCATTCAGCCGGGTGTGTCCTTTGATGCTCAGGACCCGCATGATCTGATCTGGATCCGAGAACCGTTCCTGTCGGATCCAAGAGATCACGGCAAGCTGGTCGTGCATGGGCATACGCCGGTCGACCATCCCGAACACCGCGGCAATCGGGTGGCGCTTGACGGTGGCGCTGCCTGGGGGCGGCATTTGTACGTCGCGGTTTTTGAAGGTCGCGACGCGTGGCTTTTGACCGGGGCGGGACGCACACCGCTGCGTCCGTGAAAACGTACGTTTTTGGACCGAAAATGTACGTAACGTACGTTTTTCAGGGTGGCAGATGACGGCAGGTTTGGCTTGCGCATCGGGCCCCGGCATGTGGTACTGA
Organism: Pseudomonadota bacterium; assembly: GCA_039818805.1. Classification (GTDB taxonomy): domain Bacteria; phylum Pseudomonadota; class Alphaproteobacteria; order Rhodobacterales; family Rhodobacteraceae; genus Roseovarius. Next base: position 4,001 of record JBCBTE010000109.1, on the reverse strand, counting down.
GTCCCAGATCCATGACACATCAAACGGGGGCAAACATGACCGATATCGTACTTCTCGACGGCGCACGCACAGCCATTGGCACCTTCGGCGGGGCCCTTGCGGCGACCCCGCCAACGACACTGGGCGCCCTTGTTTGCAAGGCTGCGATGCAGCGTTCGGGTGTGGAACCTGACCAGATTGGCCATGTGGTTTATGGCCATGTCATCAACACCGAACCGCGTGACATGTATCTTAGCCGGGTGGCGGCCATGGACGCCGGCATCCCGGACACAACGCCGGCGATGAACGTCAATCGCCTGTGCGGTTCGGGCGCGCAAGCCATTGTTTCAGCAGTACAATCCCTGATGCTGGGGGATGCCGATTTTGCCGTGGCTGGCGGTGCCGAAAGCATGAGCCGCTCGCCTTTTATCGTTCCGGATCAACGCTGGGGCGCCAAAATGGGCGATGTACGAACGCTGGACATGATGCTGGGCGCGTTGAATTGCCCGTTCGGCACGGGACATATGGGCGTCACCGCCGAAAACGTGTCACAAGAGCATTCGGTCAGTCGCGAGGACCAGGATGCGTTCGCGTTGGAAAGCCAGACCCGTGCGGCGCGCGCCATCGATGAAGGTCGGTTCGCATCGCAAATTGTGCCGGTCGACGTGCGTGTGAAACGTGACACGGTTGCCTTCGATGTGGACGAGCATCCCAAGCCTACAACCGCAGAGGCGCTTGCCGGTCTGCGTACTGTGTTTCAGAAAGACGGCACCGTAACTGCCGGAAATGCCAGCGGAATTAACGACGGCGCCGCTGCGCTGGTGTTTGCCCGCGCCGAGGCCGCCGAGGCGGCTGGCCTGAAACCCAAGGCCCGGGTTTTGGGCTATGCCCATGCCGGAGTACGCCCGCAGGTGATGGGTATCGGCCCCATTCCGGCCGTTGAAACCCTGATGGCCAAGACCGGGCTAAGCGCCTCGGACTTCGACGTCGTGGAATCGAACGAAGCCTTTGCAGCGCAGGCCATCGCGGTCAACCGTGGCCTGGGTTTGGATCCTGCCAAGGTCAACCCCAATGGCGGCGCGATCGCACTTGGCCATCCGGTTGGCGCGACCGGCGCGATCCTGACCGTGAAGGCGCTTTACGAATTGGAGCGGATTGGTGGATCGAAGGCACTGATCACCATGTGCATCGGTGGCGGCCAGGGCATTGCCGTGGCCATCGAAAAGATCTAATCGACCCAGATGGTTACGGCTGAAGAGCGGCCATTCGCGTCGATAACCGAAAGCGTGGAATATCCTTCGCCGATCCCGTTCAAGACGGTCTCCCGGCGGCGCACCCCGGTCTTGAAAGGCGCGCCGTTGATCATCCAAGTGAACGGCGGTGTGCCGTCCCTAAGTTTGACGTTCAGGCGCTGATCCTCCACCGGCAAACGCGCGCCCTGAGGTGGAAAAACGAGTTTCGGTGCATCCACGGGTGCTTCGAAAACCGCGTTGCGCCCGGCAAAACGGCGCAACGGTTGCGGCAGTCTGGCGGTCGAAAGGATCAATGTTTCCGGCGGTGGTGCTGCCAGGGGGTCGGCTTCGGGTTTTAGCCTTTGGAACGCTTCGAAGAGCAACGGTGCCGCCAACGCTCCGCCAAAGGCGCCCGGCACCGGGGTGCCGTCGGGTCGTCCGATCCAAATGGCGGCAACATGCACCCCGTCAAACCCCACCGCCCAGGCATCGCGGTGCCCGTAGGACGTACCGGTCTTGAAAGCGATCCGTCGTTTTGGCGCACCACGGGGTGGCGCTAGCCCAGCCAGAACATCGCTGATGTGCCACACAGCGGATGGGCTAAGCACCTGTTCTTCAGACTTTTCTCCGGCATCCAGCCGCCAATGCAGGGGTCTGTCCCGTCCGCCGTTTGCCAACATGGCATACAGCGTGGTCAGCCCCTCAAGCGACACGCCGACCCCACCCAAGCCCACCGCCAACCCGGCTTGGCCGCCGGGCAGGTCTGCGGCAACACCACTGCGCCGAAGCGCCTCCATCAAATGTGCGGGTCCGATCTCGTCCAGCAACAGAACCACCGGAATATTCAGGGATTGGCGCAGCGCGTCCGCTACCGTCAATTCACCGCGAAACGAGCCGTCAAAATTCTGCGGGGCGTAGCTGCCAAAAGCGACGGGCCGGTCATTGATCAGAGTTTGCGGATGCGCAAGTCCGCGATCAAAAGCCAGGGCATAGACGATGGGTTTCAACGTGGACCCAGGCGAACGCTTGGCTTGAGTCATGTCGACGAATCCGTGTCGCCCGTCGCCCCCGTCGTACTTGGCCGACCCGACCGAGGCGAGAATTTCGCCGGTGTCGTGGTTGGCCACGACCATGGCAACAGACACGCCCATCGGCAGGTCACGCACCGCGCTTTGTGCGAGCGTCTCAAGTTGTTGTTGCAATCCACCGTGGATTGTCAGGTCATGCCGGGTTGCCGTCGGGACCTCGGTCAAAGCGCGATCCGCAAGATGAGGTGCAAGCGCGGGGAACGCGCGCCTGGCTGTTGGCACGGGTTCTGTCAGCGCACCGGCCGCTGCCTCGGGTGTCAGAACGCCGTCCCACATGGCTCGGTCCAAAACACGTGCCCGCGCTTCGGCAGCCTGAAAATGATTGCGATCCGGTCGGCGACGCTCGGGGGCTTGGGGCAGGGCGACAAGCAAGGCGGCTTGCGCTGGTGTCAGGCGGCGCGGCTCTTTGCCGAACCACGCGTAGCTGGCGGCGCGCACCCCCTCAAGATTTCCGCCATAAGGCGCTCGTTCCAGATACAGCCTTAGGATCTGGTCCTTGCTGAGGTTTCGTTCCAATGCCCAGGCAACACGCATTTGCCGCAGCTTGCCGCGCAGTTGCCCCGTGCCGCTGTCTTCCAAAAGACGCGCCACCTGCATCGTTAATGTCGAAGCCCCTGATACGACCTGACCATGCCAGATCGCTTGTCCGGCCGCACGCAGCATCGCCAGTGGGTCCACACCGGAATGGCGAAAAAAACGCTTGTCCTCGTAGGCCACCAGCATGTCGATAAAAGTCTGGTCGACGGCCTGTGACGTGACTGCCATGCGCCAGCGTCCATCCTCGACCGTGTAGACCCGCAACAGCGTGCCGTTGCGGTCCCGCACTTCCGAGGACAGCGGCGTGATCAGCGGTGGCAGATCAGTCGTTCTAACCCACTCGTCCATCAGATCCCGACTGATCCCCACGGCAAGAAACAGCAGGGCCAGGACGAGGAAGATATGTTTGAAAACCCGCATCAGAGCTGCGCTGCAATCACTCGGTTACCGTCATGCGACCTGTTGCTGATCGGGCCCTGTATTGCGGGCGGTACATGTCTTCGACGGAAACGGCGGGGTGGTGGTAATCCCCCGGGCTTACAGCGCGTACGATGTAGGCCAGCTGGAAGGGTTTGTCCGATCGCCAGTCGACGGCGGCCAGAAACCGGTCAGAACGGAATTCGGTGTGCCGGGCCGTCGCCGGGTCGAGCCAATCGAGCGCGTTCACGTCGCCCGAGCGCAACAGGTTCGGATTGTCGATCTCAAGCCCCGCGGGAAGCGGATCATCCACCATCAGCCGCGCCTCGCCCTTCTCAAACGGGCGCACTGTCAGGACTGTGACCAGCCGCGTGCCGGTGGCAACGCTTTCCAGACCCACCGGCACACCATCCATCGTGTAATAGCCCCTTTTGATGGCATAGCCGTAACCACCCGCCTCTGGGGCCACTTCCGGCACTCCAATCGTCGTCAGCGTGATATCGGTTGCGTTCCCACCGGCATTGGTCAGGGTTTGCGGGGTCAGGCCCGACGCCGCGACCTGGCGTACGAAGGGGCCGGTCACTGGTTCGCCATTCAGGGTCAAGCCCGCAACAGAGGGGTCGCGCAACAAGGCGCGTGCGGCCAAAAGCGACCATGCCTGTTCCTGCGTGGACATGTACGGGCCATCCGCCGTCAGCGACCCGGCAAGCGCGGCAGTGTCCACAACGCTGCTGCCGGCCTCCGCGGC
>JBCBTE010000108.1:0-9376 GCA_039818805.1 Pseudomonadota bacterium | reverse complement strand
CGATCCCGAAACAAGCCGAGTGTTTTCCGAAAAGCTGATCGAGAACGCGGAAGAGCGTGTCGACCAACTCAGCCAGGAAAAACGCCAAGACGCGGTGAAGACCGCAGCGCAAAGCCTGCAGGACGCCAAGGATGAACGCCGCGCCGCTCAGCGCCGCATGGTCGAATTGCAAGAAGGGTCGATCCTTGACCCCGAAGGCGAGATCGCCAACATCCGCAGCCTGATCGGCAATGTTGAGTTGCAGTTGCAGGAAAAGCAGCTTGCGTTGAACATCCAGTTGAACAACTCCCGGCCCAATCAGGCCCGTGTCAGCTCGTTGCGCTCGGAAATCGAAGTGCTGTCCGGCGAATTGGCCAAACAGAATGCCCGGTTGACCCAGGCCACGGAAAACAACGCCTCGCTGGCAAGCCAGGCGGCCGAAATCCAGATGGCTCAGGCCGATGTGGCGACGGCCGATCTCGTGCTGCAATCGGCGTTGGAAACCAAGCGCCAATCCGAGATCGAAGCCAACAAGCAAGTGCGCTACCTGACCGTCGCGGTTCAACCGGTCGCCTCGCAAGATCCCTCCTATCCAAGGTCGTTTGAAAACACTTTGCTTGCGTTTCTGATCTTTGCCGGTATCTACCTGCTCCTGTCGCTGACAGCATCCGTGCTCAAGGAACAGGTTTCGTCGTAAGACATGAAAACGGTCGACATCTCAGGACTGAGCGTTGGCAATGATCAACCGCTCACGGTGATCGCGGGCCCGTGCCAGTTGGAAAGTGCGGATCATGCCCAGATGATTGCCGGTGCCATGCAAGAGGCCTGCGCCGCGGCCGGCGCGCAGTACATTTTCAAAGGCTCTTTCGACAAGGCCAACCGCACCTCCGTGTCCGGCCAACGAGGGCTTGGTATCGACGATGGTCTCAAGGCGCTTCAAACGGTCAAGGATTTGTTGGGTGTCCCGGTGCTGACCGACATTCACCTGCCGGAACAATGCCCACCAGTTGCCGATGTCGTGGATGTCCTGCAAATTCCCGCCTTTCTCTGCCGGCAGACCGATCTTCTACTCGCCGCCGGGCAGACCGGCGCGGCAATCAACGTCAAAAAGGGCCAGTTCCTTGCCCCGTGGGACATGCCCAACGTGATCTCGAAGGTCGAAAGCACCGGCAACACGCGGATTCTTCTGACCGAGCGGGGAACCTCCTTTGGCTACAACACCCTTGTCGCCGACATGCGCGCCTTGCCGCAAATGGCAGCTACCGGCTATCCGGTGGTGATGGACGCCACCCATTCCGTGCAGCAACCCGGCGGTAAGGGCGGCAGCAGCGGCGGACAGCGCGAATTTGCCCCCGTCATGGCCCGCGCCGCGGTATCGCTGGGTATCGCCGCCGTTTTTGTCGAAACCCACCAGGCCCCTGACACGGCGCCATCAGACGGGCCGAACATGGTGCCGCTTGCCGAGATGCCTGCACTTGTACATGGGCTGATGAAATTCGATGCCTTGGCCAAGGCGGATCCTGCCCGCGTTTAAGCAACAAAGAGTATTTGCCCGTGACCAAACCAGCCCCCGACGTGACGCCCAACACTTGGGAATTCCTGCGCGATCCGATGATCAAGCCCACCGGTTTTCGTGAATATGACGCGCGTTGGAAATACCCTGACGAGATCAACCTGCCGGGGATCACCGCCCTTGGCCTGGGCCTTGGTACGCAGATGCGCCGCCGCGGGATCGACCCGGTGATTGCCGTGGGCAACGATTACCGCGACTACTCGTTGTCGATCAAGAACGCGCTGATCGTCGGGCTGATGCAGGCCGGCATTCAGGTCAAGGATATCGGCCCGGCCCTGTCGCCGATGGCCTATTTCTCGCAATTCCACCTCGATGTGCCCGCTGTGGCGATGGTGACGGCGTCGCACAATCCGAATGGCTGGACCGGCGTCAAAATGGGCTTTGAGCGCCCGTTGACCCACGGCCCCGATGAAATGGGCGAACTGCGCGACATCGTTTTGGGCGGCGCAGGACAAGCTCATCCCGGCGGCGGATACGAATTCATTGACGGTGTGCGCGAGGCATATCTCAATGATCTTGTCGGCGACTTCAAAATGACCCGCAAACTGCGTGTGGTCTGTGCCACGGGCAATGGAACCGCGTCGGCATTTGCGCCCGATCTGTTTGAACGTCTCGGCGTTGAAGTGATCCCGTCCCATAACGAGCTGGATTACACCTTCCCGCATTACAACCCTAATCCCGAAGCCATGGAAATGCTGCATGACATGGCCGACACGGTGAAATCCAACGGTGCCGATTTTGCCCTTGGGTTTGATGGTGATGGTGACCGGTGCGGTGTCGTCGATGACGAGGGCGAAGAAATCTTTGCCGACAAGGTGGGCGTCATCATGGCGCGCGATCTGTCCAAGCTCTATCCCGGCTCGACATTTGTGGCGGATGTGAAATCCACCGGGCTTTTCGCCGCCGATCCCGAACTGCAGAAGAATGGCGTTGAAGCCGATTACTGGAAGACCGGGCACAGCCACATGAAGCGGCGGGTCAAGGAGATCGGCGCACTGGCGGGGTTCGAGAAATCGGGTCACTACTTTCTGGCCGAGCCGATCGGCCGCGGCTATGACTGCGGCATGCGCGTGGCAGTCGAGATCTGCAAGCTGATGGACCGCAATCCGGGGCTTTCCATGTCTGACCTGCGCCGCGCGCTGCCCACCACATATGCCACGCCGACCATGTCGCCCTACTGCGCCGATACCGAAAAATACGACGTGCTTGAGCGTCTGGTCGAAAGGCTGGTGGCCAAGCACAAGGCCGGCGACAGCTTTGCCGGCCAACCCATCAAGGAGGTGGTCACGGTCAACGGCGCGCGCGTCATTCTTGAGAATGGCAGTTGGGGCCTCGTGCGCGCGTCCTCCAACACACCCAATCTGGTGGTGGTCTGCGAAAGTGCCACGTCCGAGGACGAAATGCGTGCCATCTTTGCCGAGATCGACGCGGTGATCCGGACCGAGTCGTCCGTCGGCGAATACGATCAGACCATCTAGGCGGAGTGGCCGCGCCACGCTCTGTCTTTAATCGCCGCCAGCCCCAAATCCTGAGTCGCTCTGCAAAAAATGAAACGGTGTCACGCCGTCATCATTGCCAAACACGCCGGGAATTTACGTCCATTTTGCCACCGGCGGCAGGCTCATCAAAACCGCGTCGGCGTCATGCCCCGTGGCCAAGCCGAACTTGGTGCCACGGTCATAGACAAGATTGTATTCGGCATAAAGACCGCGATGCACCAGCTGTGTTTCCTTGTCAGTCTCTGACCAGTCCTGCCCCCGGCGTTTTTCAACCAGCGGAACGTAGGCCTTCAGAAACGCCCGGCCGATATCCTGGGTCAGGGCGAAATCCGCCTCCCAATCTCCGGAATTCTGGTCATCCATGAATATGCCGCCCACACCGCGCGCTCGGTGCCGGTGCGGAATATAGAAATACTCGTCCGCCCACTCTTTCAGGCGTGGATAATGGGCGTCACCATGCGGATCCAGATGTGCCTTTTGCTGTGCGTGGAAATGTGCCGTGTCTTCTTCATATTCGATGCAGGGGTTCAAATCCGACCCCCCACCAAACCACCATGCCCCCGGCGTCCAGAACATGCGCGTGTTCATATGCACCGCGGGCACGTGCGGGTTTTGCATATGGGCCACCAGGCTGATGCCCGAGGCCCAGAAGCGCGGATCGTCCGCCATCCCCGGCACACCGCGCGCGGCCATTGCTTTTTGCGCCTGCTCGCCCAATGCACCGTAGACTTCTGACACGTTGACTCCGACTTTTTCGAACACGCGCCCACCACGCATGACACTCATCAGTCCGCCGCCGGCATCCGATCCGTCGTCGCTTGAGCGTTTGGTGTCCTTCACGTCGAAACGACCCGGCGCGGTGTCGGACAATGGCCCGCTCGTGTGGCTGTCCTCCAGCCCTTCGAAGGCGGTAACGATGTCATCTCTTAGCTGTCGAAACCACGCCGCCGCGCGGGCTTTTTCGTCTTGCATCATAGTCATGCGCCCATCAATGCGCGGGTGCCGCGACCGGGTCAAGCAAAGTCCGCCCACCATCCACGGTCATGATCTGGCCGGTCATGAAACCCGAGCCTTCGCTGGCCAGATACTGCACCGCTTCGGCCAGCTCGGTGGCCGAGGCGATCCGGCCCAGAGGCGTATGATCTTCGATATCGGCGCGATAATCTCGATTGTCTCTTAGCGTATCTTGCAGCGACGCACTCATGACCGAACCGAAGGCCACGGCATTGACCCGGATGCGGTGCGGGGCCAGCGCCACGGCAAGGCTGCGGGTCAACTGGTCAAGGGCGGCGGACGACACCGAGTATGCCATGAGATCGGGATGCGTGCGCCGCGCTGCGATGGACGACAGGTTCACAATCGTACCAGCCATGCCCTCTTCCCGGTCCTCGGCTTGTTTGATCATCCGCTTGGCCACCAACTGGCTCAGCCGCAACGCCGTCATGAGGTTCTGGCTCAGCAGCCGTTCCACCGCATCATCGTCCGGATTGAGCGGGTCTGAGGGCAGCACCTGACGCGATGCGTTCACCAGCACGTCAACCTGTTCGAAGGCGTCGATCGTGGCCGACAGCAGGTTGGCCAATGTCAGTTTCTCGCGCAGATCACCGGCAAAGTACCGCTGGGCGCTGCCGTCTTCGTTTTCGCCAAGTTCGTGAACAAGCTGCTTTTCGTCCATGTCGGCGAACATAACGTTCGCCCCCTTGTCCACAAAATGCCGCCCGATCGCCAGGCCCACGCCATTGGCGCCACCGGTCACGATGACCGTCTTGCCGGATATGGAAAATGACATCGCTCGAGGTCTCCTCAGATCGCGCGTTCGCGCAGGTTAGCGTATCTTACCTGCGGGGGCGAGACGGTCTTGTGGCATGAAAAATCTTGAACCGATTGTCACCGCCAAGCTCGTCCACTTGCCCAAAACAGGCTGCAAGCTCGGCCTCATAAGGCAAATGCCGGTTGGCCACCATGAAAAGCTGACCACGAGGTTTCAGCATCTTGGCAGCGGCCCGGATGAACGCCTGGCCAAGCCCCGGATCGCCGGCGCGCCCGCTGTGAAACGGGGGGTTCATCACCACGCAGTCGACCGGTGCGGGTGGTTGCCAGCGTGTGGCATCCTGCCAGTGAAACCGTGCGCGCGCGTCAAACACATTGCGGCGCGCACAATCCAGCGCTGCGTCGTCCGCTTCGACGAGGTGGATGACCTCGACCCCATCCCGCTCCAGCACCCGCGCGGCCAGATAGCCCCAGCCCGCCCCCAGATCGACAACTTCCGCGCCCAGCGTTTCGGGCAAAGCTTCGGCCAACAGATGCGAAGCGGGGTCAATGCCATCCGCGGAAAATACGCCCGGTGCTGTGACAAACCCGTCGGTCACCTCTTGCGGCGCGCCCGGTGCCCAGGCATCAAATTCCGGCGCCGCCACAACAGTAAAAAGCTTGCCATGCGCCTTGGAAACCGGCGCGCTGACCGCGACCCGTGCCCGGCAAGCCTTTAGAAGGGACTCGATTCCATCGGTCTTGGTGCCGTCAACGACAATCATTCCGTCGGTGATGCGCGCTGCCTCTGCGATCAAGGCCTGGGTCAACGGTTTGGCGCGTGTCGCGAATACGACCGCCGCGCCGTAATGTCCCTCGGGCGCGCGCGCGCAATCCCACCCTTGTCCCGCAAAGAAATCGCGATCCGGGCGCAAACGCGTCAGCAGATGACACATCTCTTTTGGCAACGCCGACAAATCCATGCCTGCCCGCGGTGCGAATACGGCCACGCGTGCGGCTTCCGGCCACGTCACGAGGCCCGTTTGAACCGCTTGCAACAGACGTGCACCCGCACCGGAGCTCGCGGTCACGTTACTCTTTTTCCATTGTGCATTGCAGCGGATGTTGATGGCGGCGCGCGAAATCCATCACCTGCGCAACTTTCGTCTCGGCGATCTCATGACTGAACACACCGACAACGGCGACGCCCTTCTTGTGCACCGTCAGCATGATCTCGAACGCCTGGGCGTGGGTCATGCCAAAGAACCGCTCCAACACGGCAACGACGAACTCCATCGGCGTGTAGTCGTCGTTCAGAAGCAACACCTTGTACAAAGGTGGTCGCTTGGTCTTCGGCTTGGTGTCGACAACGACGGCGGTGTCGCCATCTTCGTCGCCCTGATCCGGACCTGCCATGTTTACCAGATGATGCATGAATCTCATTTTCACATGATCGCGCGTCGTGCGCGAGTTATATAACCTGACGAAAGCCCCTGAAAAGGGGGCGCGAACAGCGAGAGCAGCCCGATGGGACAGAATCTCACGACAATTGCCTTCGACGCAGATGATACGCTCTGGCACAACGAGCGGTTTTTCAAACTCACGCAAGAGAGATTCGCCGAGTTGCTGCGCGACTTCGTGCCCAGCCCCCGCCTGATGGATCATTTGCTGGCCGCCGAAAAGCGGAACCTGGGCCACTATGGCTTCGGCATCAAGGGCTTTACCTTGTCAATGATCGAAACCGCCATTGACGTCACGCATGGCAAGGTGCCCGCCTCGGTGATCTCCGAATTGATCGACGCCGGGCGCGAGATGCTGGAACACCCGATCGAGCTTTTGCCCCACGCGCGCGAGGTTGTGGAAGACATCGCTGCAAGCCACCGGGTGATCCTGATCACAAAGGGCGATCTTCTTGATCAGGAACGCAAGCTGGCGCAGTCGGGGTTGGGGGATATGTTTGACGGGGTGGAAATCGTCTCGGACAAGACCCAAAGCGTCTACGAGACCATATTCAGCCGCCATGGCGACGGCGCGCACCGGTCTTTGATGGCGGGCAACTCCCTGCGCTCCGATGTGCACCCAGTGCTGCAGGCGGGTGGCTGGGGGGTGCACGTGCCACACGATCTGACCTGGGACTACGAGCAGGACGAGACCCCGATCGACGCCCCCCGCTTCCGGGAAGTCCACGATCTTGGCCAACTTGCCGATCTGGTCCGCGAAATCGGTTAGGTCAACCTCTGCCCGCTTTGCGAGACGCAGCGGACGTTGTGCTGAGAGGACGTTTAGCTCATGATTGCGCCCGACTAGGCATTTTTAAGGACCCTTGTTATGGCGCGTCAGTCTTTTGAATGGCCCAATCGCGATTTAGAGGCGGCTTACACACTGCCATCAAGATACTTTTTCGACCCGGCGATCTTTGATGCCGAGAAGCGCACGATTTTCTACAAGTCCTGGCATTTTGCCTGCCATCCGAACGAAATTGAGGAGCCGGGTCAGTTTGTCGTCGTCGATATTTTCGACCAAAGCGTGATCATCGTGCGCGGACTAGATGGAGATATCCAGGCCTTTCACAATGTCTGCCAACATCGAGGCAACAGGTTGGTGACCGAACGCCGCGGTCACGTCAGGACATTCGTATGTGCTTACCATGCCTGGACATATGGTCTTGGTGGAGAGCTTCGCGGTGCGCCTCGCACAGAACGACTGGAAGGTTTCGACAAGTCAAAGTTTGGGCTGCATGCTGTCCGATCAGAATGCTTTGCTGGCTTTATCTACTTCAATCTGGATGAAAACGCCGCACCCATGAAAGAACTCTTTCCGGACGCGGAGCCGTTTTTTCTAGACCTGTGTCCAGATATCAAAGACATGCGACTTGATAGCGAAGAAGACATGGTCGTGCCCGTGAACTGGAAAGTGATTGTCGACAACGCCATTGAATCCTATCACGTGATGCTGTCCGGCCCATGCCACAAAGAGCTGGCGGATTTCCTCGATTTTGAGAAGGATTTGCCGGTGTGCAGAGGCAATTGGTGGACCTTGGGTGGCCCGGTCAAGCCAGGTCTCGACAAGATGTTCGGCGTTCCGATTGGCGACGAGCCTTACCAGACAGAAACCTACATGAATTGGTGGCTTTTCCCCGCCACATGTTTGTACGTGGTGCCCTACACTGATCTTGTGTCGACGTTCCTGATCATTCCGACGGGCCCAGAGGAAACGTTCGTACGTTTCGGATACTACACACCAGATCGTCCAGAAACGAAGATCACCGCAGCGTGCAAGGATTGGATGAACGGCGGTCTGGGACCTGAAGATATTGAGCTGAATCTCACTGTGCAGAAAGGCCTGAAGTCATTTGGGTTCAATCAGGGAAGATACATGATCGACTCGGAGCGCAGTGCAGAGAGCGAGCATGCCGTGCATCACTTCCACAATTTGGTCTACGATGCGCTGACGTCGCAAAACTAGATGGATCTCACTTGCAGCTAGTGCTCTGCTTTCAGTGCGCTCTGGGCTCATAGCCGCCGTTTGCAACTTCTGGCACGCTAGGTTCTGCGGCTAAGGTTTTTCGAAGATGGCTACTCGACCAGTGCCGCCGCCTCGACCAGGCCCGAGCCGTTCTTTTGCTGCATCAGCACCACCACCGGCGCGTCACCTTCTGCCGCGGCCGTCACGTTCAATGGCTCGGATCCGTCCCAAGTGCCCAGCACCTGTAAATCCGTCACCACATTGGCATAGTCGATCGTTCGGCCTGCATTCTCTCCCCGCGTGATCTTCACCGTGCTCTTGGGCCGATAGCGCAGCATTTGTACGGTGAGCGGGCCCTCGAACGGCCCGACCCGCCTGGCCGAGATAATCACCCTGTTGCCGTTGCGTACAACGCTCAGGTCGACATGATCCGGCAGTTGGCGATGCCGATCAATCACGTCCACGACGTCCATGGGCCGGTTTCCCACCACATCATCGGTCCCGTTGATGACCATCTGCGGGGTGTAGACCACCCGGCGTTGCGCCGTCTTGGCATAAGCCCTTTGACGTGCGGTATAGGCCGGGCTGGCAAAACTGTCCTTCCAGCCTATGTAATCCCAGTAATCCACGTGCATGGCCAGCGCAATGACGTCCTCGTGCGCCGCAAGCTTGTGTAGAAACCCGTCCGCAGGAGGGCAAGACGAACAGCCTTGGCTTGTAAACAGTTCGACAACCACCGGTCGCTCACCCGCTTGCAACGGAGAACCGAGCAACAGTGCTGCCGCTATCCAATAGACCAGTCTGCGCATGATGAGGCCTCTGCCTTTTACCGATTTGTTACCATTCCCGCTTCTGACTATGCATTCCTGTTTGAAACCTCCAATCAAGGTTTCGAGAGAGGGGCGTGAAAACTGTAACAAACTTGAATTGTGTGCAATAGTATACCAAATAACACCCCGCACTCTTGATCGATGCCTCCGATTCGGTCAGAAGCGGCACAGACATTCCCGCTGAAACGCGAAAGGATATCCATCAATGCCCATTTCCGTCGGCCACGATTCCGCCAAAACCCGCAAGACCCTTACCGTTGGCAATGCCTCGGTTGAGATCG
>JBCBTE010000107.1:0-9544 GCA_039818805.1 Pseudomonadota bacterium | reverse complement strand
CATAGTGCAGATGGGTGATGATGACCTGGGTGATGTCGTCGGGCGTCAGGCCAAGGGGTCGCAGAGCCTCGACCGGATCCATCCGGATCGGACGACCACGCGCCGCGCCCTCTTCCATGTCATAGCCGGTATCGACAAGGATCACCTCGTCACCGCGGCGCAGGACCCAAACGTAGTAATCCATCGGATGCGGAGCGTCGTGGTTGTCGTCAAAGATAAAGCTGTCAGCGCGGGTGCGCGCGTCGCGGTCAGCGTACTTGACCGAGAAAACCTGCCAATCGCTCATTGCCGCACCGAGGAATAGGTGATCAGTTCCTTGTCCGCGACCATGTTGGCGGTGGCAGCATCGAAATTCTTGAAATGAGGCGTGGCCAGATGCGCATCAAAGGCGGCGCGGTCGGTGTAGAGCTCGTATAGAAAAACCGTGTCAGGCGGGCCATCCGCGCAGACGTCAAACTGATGACATCCCGGTTCTTCGGTCAGCGAAGCGCGCGCATTCGTGACCATCAGCGGCAGAAAGGCCCCCATCTGGCCCGGGTGAATGCGGAAGGAGACGGTGACGGCAAACATCTGGATCCTCAGCTTTGATTTGGTCCAGTATCGCGGGAGAGGGCGGGAAAACAAAGGCTTAAGCGGTGGCACAGTCAAGAAAAACGGTTTTGTCCCGGGCGGACCCGTGCATAATTGCGCCGACCAAGGGTCGGGGGCATCATGCAAGACTTCCAGATAGCGGTATTTGACGGCGACGGGATCGGACCGGAGATCACGGCACCCACCGTGGCATTGCTGCGCGGGTTGGCGCAAGCCTCGGACGATTATGCGCTGAGCTTCACGCCGGCCCCGGCAGGGGCTGCGCACTATGCCGACACCGGCGTGTCACTGCCGCAGGCGTCGATGCAGTCGGCCCGGCAGGCCGATGCGATCCTGCTGTCGGCCATGGGTCTGCCCAACGTGCGCTATCCTGACGGGACCGAGATTTCGCCGCAGATCGAACTGCGCAAGGAGCTTGATCTGTTTGCCGGGGTGCGGCCCGTGCGGGTGCGACCGGGGCAGGAGACACCCTTGAAGCTGCCGGAGGGGTGCGAGATCGACTTCGTTCTGATCCGCGAAAGCACCGAAGGTCTGTTCTATTCTCAAGGGTCGCGCGACGTGCGCGCCGATGAAGCCCGCGAGACGCTGCGAATTACGCGGGCGACGTCGGAAAAGCTTTTCCGCTTTGCCTTTGATTTGGGCGCACAACGCAAGGCGGCGGGGCGTGGACCAGGAAGGGTAACTTGCGTGGACAAGGCCAATGTGTTCAGCGCCTTTGCTTTCTTCCGCGAGATTTTCGATGGCATCGCGAAGGACTATCCCGACCTGACGGCGGACCACGCCTATGTGGATGCCACCGCACTTTGGATGGTGCAGAAGCCGTGGAACTTTGACGTGATGGTGACCGAAAACATGTTCGGCGATATCCTGTCCGACCTGGGCGCAGGTCTGATGGGGGGGCTGGGGCTGGCCCCATCGGCGGATATCGGGCTTGCGCATGCGGTGTTCCAACCCTGCCATGGCTCGGCCCCGGATATCGCGGGTCAGGGCGTGGCCAATCCATTCGCGATGATCTTGTCGGCGGCGATGATGCTGGAATGGCTGGGCCACAAACATGACATTGCATCTATGGTAACCGATGGCGCGCGGTTGCACGCCGCCGTCGAGACCGTGGTGGCAAGCGGCACCGGCGTGACGCGCGATCTGGGCGGTGTCGCAGGCACCGCAGAGGCCGCAGGCGCGGTGCAAGACGCACTGAGCCGGCTATGAGCACACCGACCCCGATGCGCGTCGCAGGTGTGGGCGCGGGATATTTTAGCCGTTTTCACTATGACAGCTGGCAAAGGTTGCCCCAGGTCACCCTTGAGGGCGTGTGCGACCGCGATTTGCGCAAGGCCGAAGCGGTTGGTGCAAACGCCTTTGACGACCTGCAAGAGATGCTGGAAGCAGTCAATCCGGATCTGCTGGATGTGATCCTGCCGCCGGATGCGCATGGCGAGGCCATCCACGCAGGGATTGGCGCCGGTGTCCGCTGGATTGTTTGTCAGAAACCGTTTTGCACTGGGCCGGAGGAGGCGCAGGCTGTCGTCGACGCCGCGCAGGCCGCTGGCGTCACGCTGGTCGTGCACGAGAATTTCCGGTTTCAGCCGTGGTACCGGGCCATCAAGTCGGCGCTGGATCGCGGGGTGATCGGCGAGCTGCACCAAGTCACTTTTCGCTTGCGCCCCGGGGACGGGCAGGGACCCGAGGCCTATCTGCACCGGCAACCTTACTTTCAGCAGATGACGCACTTTCTGGTCCGTGAAACGGCTGTGCATTGGGTGGACACCTTCCGGTATCTTCTGGGGGAACCGATATCGGTTTATGCCGATCTGCGCCGGATGAACCCGGCCATAGCGGGAGAGGATGCTGGGCATATCCTGTTTCAGTTTCCCGGTGGCGTAAGGGCGCTGTTTGACGGCAACCGGCATCTTGATCACGCCACGGACAATCCGCGGCGCACCATGGGCGAGGCGTTGATCGAAGGCGCTGACGGTACGCTGACATTGAAAGGCGACGGTTCGGTCCTGTTGCGGCGGTTCGGCGCGTGCGCGGAAGATGAGCTATTGCCCCCCGACCTGCATGACGGGTTCGGCGGCGATTGCGTACACGGTTTTCAATCGCATGTGGTCCGATGCTGGCAATCGGGGGATCGGCCGGAAACGCTGGCGGAAGATTACCTGCGAGTGGTCGAGATTGAAGCGGCGATCTATGCCTCTGACGATACCGGGGCCAAGATCGGCCTTGGTGGCTAAAGCCACCTGGCGAATTTGAAGATCAGCAACAGAGCGATGCCACCAACAAGGCAGGCCCCGGTCAAAAGCCAAAACGCAGAGGCCATGGCAACGCCGGGCATTCCGGCCACGTTTACGCCAAACAGCCCCGTGACGAACCCCAGCGGCAGAAAAATCGCGGCAACCACGGACAGGATGTAACTGTTGCGGCCCAGAGCGTTCGCGCGATCGGCATCAAGGTGGTCCTGCAGGGCGGAAAGCCGGTCGCGCGTTGCATCAAGTTCTTCGACGATGCGGCGAGTGCGGTTGGAAATCTCGCGCATCATGGCGCGTTCGTCCGGCGTGAAAATCCAGTCCTCGAGATCGGCCAGCGTTGCGATGGCTTCGCGCTGCGGGTTGATGAAACGGCGCATTTTTATCACCGCCTGCCGCAAGCTGCCGATCTCGCTGGCCGACGGGCCTTGGCTACCAATTGTGGTATCTTCAAGCGCGTCGGTCCTTTCCTCAAGGTCAAGAGACACGGTTTCGATTCTGCTTATGAGGCCATGGGTCAGGTCAACCAGAAACCGGCCGACACTGGACGGGGCCGCGCCGGCTTCTGCGGTTTGGCGGATAGCGTCCACCGCCCAGACCTTGCGAATACGCGCCGAGACAATGGAATCCCTGGTGATCCACATGCGCAGCGAAACCATGTCTTCGGGGTCGGATTCGGGGTTCAGGTTCACGCCGCGCAGATTGAGAATAAGTCCATCCTGCAAACGTTCGCACCGTGGTCGCGTTTCGCTTTGGCGCAAGGCCTGGGCCGCGATCGGAGGCAAGTGATTGGTTGCCCAGACCGGAAGCGCGGGATCATCAAGCGCCAAGTGAATCCAGCGATAATCAGAGGATCCCGTGGTTTCGGGCCATGGATCGGACACAGGGCTGGTTTGACCTTCACGAATGTCATAGGCGGCCAACGGTGTAAGAGATTGCTTCGTCATGCGGCCAGACTAGAGCGCAACGATATGATTTTCCAAGGACATGTTGCACCAGGACAGGTTATGCACATCGCACCTGGCCCCGTTGGGGCATGTTGCTTTGCAGTCTTGGTAAATTGGAGCGGGCGATGAGATTCGAACTCACGACCCTAACCTTGGCAAGGTTATGCTCTACCCCTGAGCTACGCCCGCATCCATTGGGTGAGGCGTGAGATATAAACTCTGGCGCGAGGCTGCAAGGAAAAACCGCAGCCAAGCCGCAATTTTTTGCCGAGACGTAGTCTTAGCTGCTGAAGCGCAGGATGAGCTCGATGTAAACCAGTGTTGAGGCCAGTAAAAGAAAGGCCAGAAACAGCGCACGACGTTTCCTAGAAGGCGGGTTTGGCGTTTCGGTTTCGTGGTCGTGGTATCCCGTCACGTCACGTCTCCCTGCAAATTCGCGCTGTTTGGGCGCAATTGTGCAACTCAGGGTAGTTGCTTTTAGAGGGGGCAGCAAGAAAAACCGCTAAGTATCGCGCATTCGGCAGAAAAATGCCCCCGGCGGGCGAAAAGCCACACCGGGAGCAGGTGTCAGGGAGTGGGATCACAGGGTCCCGGCGGACATCTCCGCGGCAATGTGATCGGCCTGGCGAATGGCCAGGGCCACGATGGTCAGCGTCGGGTTCTCCGCCGCCCCAGTCGTGAATTGCGACCCGTCCGAGATGAACAGGTTCGCGATGTCGTGGGTTTGCCCCCATTTGTTGCACACCCCGTCTTCGGCATTGGCCGACATTCGGTTGGTGCCCAGGTTGTGCGTGCTGGGGTAGGGCGGCGTGGGGAAGGTGCGTGTAGCGCCCACCGCGTCATAAACCGCCTGGCCCCGTTCATAGGCGTGATTGCGCATGGCGATGTCGTTGGGGTGATCATCGAAATGCACGTTGGGGGCGGGCAGGCCGTACTGGTCCTTGACCTCGTCATTGAGCGTGACGCGGTTGGTGGCCTGGGGCATATCCTCGCCCACGATCCACATCCCTGCCATGTTCTCGTACTGGTCGAGGGCACTGGTGAATTCGCGGCCCCAGCCGCCGGGATCCAGGAATGCGGCCATGAAGGGCAGGCCGAGGGCCAGCGTTTCCAGTTCGTATCCGCCGACAAAGCCGCGGCTTGGGTCGTGTCGGGATTCGTCGGTGATGATCCCGGCCATGGTGGTGCCGCGCCAGAACTTCACGGGCTTGTCGAACACCGCGTAGACCGAGCCGGTCATATGGCGCATATAGTTGCGACCCACCTGGTCCGAACTGTTGGCCAGACCATTGGGGAACATGTTGGAAGCCGAGTTCAGAAGCAGGCGGGGCGATTCAAACGAGTTGCCCGCAACGCAGACGATCCGTGCCTTCTGCATTTGCAGATTGCCGCCCTCATCGAAGTATTCGACGCCGGTGACCTTGCCCGCCTCGTTATGCAGGACGCGCGCCACATGGCACTTGCTGCGTACCTCCAAGTTGCCGGTGGCCTCACCTTGGGGAATGTCGACATAGCCCGCCGACCATTTCGCGCCCCATTTGCAGCCCTGAAAGCAAAACCCGGTTTGCTGGCACATCTGACGCTCGCCGTCGGCGGAGTTGATCGCCATGCGGCCGGTGTGAACCTCTTTGTAGCCCAGCTTTTTCGCGCCAGCCTCAAAGACCTTGTAGTTGTTGTTGCCCGGCAGGCCGGCATTGCCATGGGTGCGGGTGACGTTCAGCTTTTTCTCGGCCTTGTCGTACCAGGGGTCCATTTCGGCGGCGTCAATTGGCCAGTCTAGCAGACTTGCGCCTTCGACATCACCGTAACTGGTTTTGGCCTTCCACTCGTGCTCTTGAAAGCGGAGCGAAGCGCCCGCCCAGTGCTGTGTCGTGCCGCCCACGGATTTCACGATCCAGGCCGGCAGGCCCGAGAAATCCTTTGCCACGCGCCAATCGCCCGAGGTGGTGCGCGGGTCAAGCCAGGCCAGTTGCCCAAAGCTGTCCCACTCGTCGTTGATGAAATCCTCGGGCAGGTGCCGTCCGCCAGCTTCCAGCGCCACGACGCTGACGCCTTTTTGCGCCAGTTCATTGGCCAGAACGCCGCCGCCTGCGCCGGTGCCGATAATGACGACCACACTGTCGTCGGTTAGATCAAATGGTGCACTCATTGGTAATTCCCTCCCTCAACCGATCCAGGCGATGTCGTCAAAGCCGCGGTCGATGTAACCACCCTTGGAGAAGCTTTCGCCCTCGTAGCCGAAGATCGGCCAGACCGCTTTTTGGTTGTAAAGCCCGGTGACAAGCCCGCCGCGGATGCGTTGAAAGAACGGATCGTCTTCCATGCTTCGCAGCACGTCCACACGGTCACGCTCCCATCCGACCGCGGCATATTCCGCGCCCTTCATGTTGCGCGCGGCGTCATTCAACGCGTCGATGCCAGCGGTGATCGCATCGGCATCCTCAGGTGTGTCATAGCCCTTCACGGCGGCCACGTAGAATTCATCTGCCACCTGATCGTGCGGATAGATGTCGCGCGCCATTTGCACCAGCGTTGCAAAGGTGTCGGGTTTCAAGGCGTCCATTTCCGTGGCCCAGGCCCCGTCCGTGCCCGCCACATAGCCTGCGCCAAGCACGAACGCGCCAAAGGCGGTTGTGCCTTTCAACAAGTCGCGCCGCGTCAGTTTGCGCAGGGGATTATCTTCGGTACTCAACATCATGTCCTCCCTAGATGTCAGCGTGTTCTTTCATCTGTTGGTCCGGTGGCGGGACACGCAGGGCCCGGACACCGGTTGTGCAAGGTCGGGGGCTACTTGAAACGGCCCGCGCGCTGCAAAACTTCGATCTCGTACCCATCGGGGTCGGCAATGAAGAAAAACTTGGCCACCCGCTTGCCGCCGGGGGCGAATTCCACGATTTTGCGCGGCTCCAGCCCAGCCGCGACCAGGCGTTCGCGCTCGGTCTCCAGATCTGTGACCGACACGGCAAGGTGGCCGTAGCCATTGCCCGGATCATAGGGCTCGGATTGCCCCTTGTTGATGGTGAGCTCCAGCTCGAACTCGGTCTCCGGGTTGCTCAGATAGACCAGAGTGAAATTCTCAAAATCGAGCCGGTCTGCCACGTCCAGTCCGAATGCCGTCTTGTAAAATGCCAGTGACCGCGCCTCGTCAAGGACACGGATCATGCTGTGAATGGCTTTGGCCATGTACTCCTCCAGGCAGATGATACCCAAAGAAATCTAGCAACGGCCTGATATACAAAGGTAGTAAGCCGTTACTACAGGCCCGGTCGCTATTCCGCCGCGATCTGAGGTTCGGCGTTTTCGGTCTGGTTGTCTTGCCAGACCAGACAGGTGCATCGCAGCAACGACGTGAAATTCTTGGGCTCGCCGTGCAGTTCGAGAACTTCGCCATGCAGTTTCGACACAAAGGCGGGGGTCGAGATGTCCTCGTTCGCGGCGATCACATCCAGGATGCGCCAAAATGACTTTTCAAGCCGGATGCTGGTGCTTTGCCCGTTCAGGCGCATCCGGCGGGTTTCAAGTTCGTAGCGTTCCGGGTCTTGCCCGGCAAACATGCGGCACATGTGTCATCCTCCCATGATCCAAGGCCAGTGTAAGGCTGACATGATTGCCGAAAATGCGCGATCTGGGAAGGGGGTAGCGCCGGGTCAGATCAGCGCGTGTGCGATATTGCCGATGGCGGTGACCCCGATCATCGTCAGCGTAGCGGCCATGCCGAAGATGCGCAGACCCACCCGTTGCGGCGTGGCCCCCATGCCCGCCGCATGGGCCAGACGGCCCAGCATCAGCGTGGCACCAAGCACGTGCAGGGCCCAGATCGGCGCGCCCTGCAATTCGGTCAAAAGTAGC
Source organism: Pseudomonadota bacterium (assembly GCA_039818805.1). GTDB lineage: Bacteria > Pseudomonadota > Alphaproteobacteria > Rhodobacterales > Rhodobacteraceae > Roseovarius. Next base: position 1,911 of record JBCBTE010000107.1, on the reverse strand, counting down.
AAAAGCAGGCCGACCGGCACGTATTCGGCGCAATTGGCCTGCACCCGCATCTTCTTGCGCAGGCCCTTGTCGTTATTGTCACCCACCGAAATGCGGGCAAGATGACGATGGCGGATCACCCGCGCGCTGAGGGCAATCAGCAGCAGGGCCAGAAAGCCGGCGTAGATCGGGGTGACTGTCAGGGTCATGAGGCGACGGCGCTCCGGGCTTGGGGCTGTGATGAGTCAATAGTCGTACGTGCTGCTGTCCGATGGAGGTAGGGTAAAGTCTTCGGTGTGAACGACGATACCTTCGTGCCCCAAAAGCAAAATGCCATAAGCACCGGGTTCGTCAACCGAGAGGTGTGGATCATGAAACCCCAAGGTCATGGGCATCTGGTGGCAGGTGCTTTTGAACATGGCCACCGGAATGGGCGTGCCCGACCCGGTGGCAAAGCCCGCCTGGATGGTCCGGTGGATATGGCCCGAAACGATCTGATGTACCGATGTGAACCGGGCCAGTCGCTGCGCCAGTTCGGTCCGGGATTTCAGCCCGATCCAGTCCATGCCGCCGAACCCGGTCAGCACGGGCGGGTGGTGCATGAACAGAATCACGCGCCGGTCGCCGGCAGACGCGATGGCGTCTTCCATCCAGTCCAGGCGCTTGGCGCATAAAATGCCGCTATGGGTGTCTTCTGCCGCCTCGTTCAGCGTGTCGAGCAGGATCAGACGGGTGTCTTCCAGGTCCAGGATGTCCTGCACGAACCCGTCATGGGTCACAGGCGTGCCCGGGCAAACCTCGAGAAACGGGGCACGCCTGTCGTGATTGCCCACCATCAGCGATACGGGCATCCGGCAATCGGCCAGTGCCGCCTTGAGCCGCAGGTATTCCTCATGCGTGCCGTGATGCGCCAGATCGCCGGTGATGACGATGCGCGCCGCATCTGGGTGGTTTTCCTGTGCATGCGCCAATCCTTGGGCAAAGCGCGCCACGGGATCAAGGCCGATGATGGTTTCGCCATCCGGCACAAGGTGAAGATCGGTGAAAACCAGAAGCTTTTGCATGACCCATGTCCCATTCTTCCGAGTGGGCACCATGCTGGGATTCGCACTGGTAGAAAAGGTGAATTCCGCGCCCGATCACAGCCGGGACCATCCCTTCATTTTTCCGCAAATGCGCCTGTGGGTCTGGAGGCGGACCCCCCAGCCGGTCGGAGTGCGCATCGCGCAATTCGATGTCGGGCAGACGCTTTTTGCGTGCTAGTCGAACTCTACCAGCAAGTCCTTGGCGTCGATCTGGCTGCCGGGCTGGACATGCACGGATTTGACCACCGCGTCGCGTTCGGCGTGCAGGCCGGTTTCCATTTTCATCGCTTCTATTGTCAGCAGCAGATCGCCCATCTTGACCTCTTGGCCCGCTTGCACGGCAACGGTGGCCACGGCGCCCGGCATCGGGGCGCCCAGGTGGTTGGCATTGCCCACCTCTGCCTTGGGCCGCGCGGCGACGGTATCTTTCACCCGGCGGTCTGGTACGCGGATGGTGCGCGGCTGTCCGTTAAGTTCGAAGAACACGCGCGCCTCGCCGTCTTCGTGCGTCTCACCGACCGAGACCATGCGGATCTCCAGTGTCTTGCCGGGGTCGATCTCGGCCGAGATTTCCTCGCCCGTTTCCATCCCGTAAAAGAACGTTCTAGTGGGCAGCGTGCGTACAGGGCCATAGACCATGTGCCGCTCCATGTAGTCATCGAAGACCTTGGGATACATCAGGCTGCCCATCAGATCCTCGTTGTCGATCCCGTCGCCGAACTTTGCCACCAGATCGGTGCGGCGCGCATCGAGATCTTCGGCGTCCAGCAACGTGCCGGGGCGTACGGTAATCGGCTCTTCGTCCTTCAGCACCTTTTTGACGATGTCATCAGGGAACCCGCCATGG
>JBCBTE010000106.1:0-9714 GCA_039818805.1 Pseudomonadota bacterium | reverse complement strand
ACCTGCCTCGACGAAACGCTCTGCTGCCAAAGTCGCAAGCATGTAGCGTGCCTGATCATCTGGAAGGGCATCCTCATCAATGAGCTTCTGCCTTTTCGAGACCCAAGGCACGTGGGCATATCCAAACAGGGCCACACGGTCAGGCGCAAAGGTCAAAACTTTGTCTATCGTGTCTTCAATGCGCGCGCTCGTCTGGTGCGGCAGGCCATACACGAGATCTGTGTTCAAGGAGCCTACGCCAGCCGCGCGAAGATCATCAACGCAGCCGCGGGTGACGTCGAAAGGTTGGATACGCCCGATGGCGGACTGAACCTCAGGGTCAAAATCCTGAATGCCGATTGATGCACGCGTCATCCCTTCGATGGCCAACGCATCAATCTTGGCACGGTCCACCATGGTTGGATCAATCTCGACTGAGAATTCGAAGTCATCTGCATGCGGAAACACGCATCGGATCGCTTTGGCAAGTCGATGAATCAGTGGCGGCGGAAGGATCGTGGGCGTGCCACCACCCCAATGCAGACGTCCCATGCGCAGGCCCGCCGGAAGGGTGCACCTCAAGAGGTCAAGCTCTGCTTCCAACGACTCGATATAGCTTTCTACTGGGCCAAGCGTTTTTGTTCCCTGCGTATGGCAAGCACAAAACCAGCATAAGCGTTCGCAAAACGGGATATGGACATAGACCGAAACGGGATCACTTGGGTCTAAGGTAGCAATTGCGCTGCGTTGAAAACCTGCTCCAACCTGCGGTAAGAATACAGCGGCTGTCGGGTAAGAAGTGTAACGCGGAACCCGCGCGTTAAAGAGGCCAAGCGCCTTGAGTGTATCAATGTGTTCCATAGTTCCATTTTTGCACAGAACACCTTGGATGACTTTGCACTAGATCAAATTTGGGCTGGGAAAGCCGCCAAAAATCTACCCCCCCCCCCCAATGCAATATATCTGATTGTTTTAGTCAGGAATAATTCTTATACGGTTAGAGGATACCTAAAAGGAGAATCCAATGAGAAGAACCAAACTGCTTTCCCTACTATCTGCATCATGTCTTGCACTGCCCGCTTGGGCTGAAACGCCTGAGGCGATCATGCTCAGCTATGAGCAATTCGAATTGGCCATACCGCATATTGATTTGGAAGACTGCCCTTCAAGCATCGAAGCGACAGATGTCTTTTGTCGCGCCACGATGGCCAACAATGAAATACACGTGTTTGCATTCTCAAATGCAGGAGACAGCCCGCTTCAGGAACTGAACTCCTTTCCGGTTGAGGAAATCGCGGAGATGCTGAAATAGCGCAGCAACACGTCTCTCTCGTGGGACGAAGTTTTCGCCCCACGATTAAGAAGCTCCTTGAAGTCTCCACAGCGCACTTCAGAGATACAGTTGCGCGAAGCCTTTGTCGCTCGAAATAGGCATAATTAGGCTTGAACACTTCCTTATCAAACCTACATAGTGAGTTATCAATCACTAACTATGTGAAGCATGATGCCTATTCGTAAAACAGCTGATGAACGGAAAACCGAAATCGTTGATGCAGCGCTGCGGTTGGCAGATGAACTGGGTCCGGACCGTCTGACGACACAATCGGTTGCTGAAGCGGTCGGGCTGACGCAACCGGCAATCTTCCGGCATTTTTCCACCAAGCAGGAACTCTGGCTGGCGGTCGCCACGACGATCTCGGAACGTTTGAAGAAAGCATGGACAGATGCACACAAGTCGTCTGATGATCCAATAGTCAGGATTGAAGCGCTGGTAATGGCACAGTTGCATCAGATCGAAGCGATGCCAGCGATTCCATCAATCCTTTTTTCGCATGAGCTACAGGCAGAGAACGACGACCTACGTCAGGCCGTTCATAAACTGGTGACCGAACTGGTTGCAAACCTGATAAGTGAGCTTGCGTCCGGACAAGAAGCGGGATCAGTCGACCCTAATCTACAACCGGAAGACGGCGCGCTTCTGCTGGTCTCCTTGATACAAGGGCTGGCGATCCGATGGACGCTCACCCAACGCGGCTTTTCTTTGCAAGATGAAGGGTCCCGTTTGCTTGCCGCACAACTGCGCTTGTTCCGTGGGGGAAAGACGGAGGGTTCAGCATGACCCGGCGCGTCATACTTGTCAGCGGACTACTTGTCGTTCTGGCCACATTCGGCTGGCTTTTTCTGACAGAACGACCGATCAGCGTAACGGTTGTCGAAAGCGAACAAGACGTCCCTGTGCGCGTCTATGGTCTTGGCACGGTTGAAGCCCGCATCGTGTCAGGCGTCGGCTTCGAAGTTGGTGCGGCCTTGACTGAGCTTGCTGTCGATAGCGGCGACACAGTTGAAACAGGGCAGACCCTCGCCCGACTTCATCAAGTAGAGCAACAAGCAAGGGTCGCACGCGCCGAAGCTGGGGTCGCCGGGGCCGTTGCCACATTCGACAAGGCGGAAGCTAACGTCATCCGCGCCCGCGCCATTCTCGCACAGCGGCAAACCACGAATGCGCGCCGTCAGGCGCTCGCGGACCGCAATGCCGTTTCTGCGCAGGCGGCGGAAGAGGCACAGCGCGATGTTGATGTTGCCGCCGCTGAACTAACACTTGCGCAAAGCGAAGTCGCAGTCGCTGCTGCGATGCACACCGATGCTGAAGCAGCTTTGCAATATGAGCGTGTCCTGCTTGACCATCATGTGTTGCGCGCACCCTTTGATGCCGTGGTCGTCGATCGCTACATGGAAGAAGGCACCGTTGTCCGGGCCGGTGAGCCGATTTTCAAGCTGATGGACCCGCGCTCTGTCTGGATCTTGGCCTATGTCGATGAGGAACGTGCGGGCAGCCTGCGACCTGGGCAAAGCGCCGAGGTGCGATTGCGGTCGCTGCCACATCAGGTCTTTTCCGGACAGATCACGCGGATCGGTATTGAAAGCGACCGCGTCAACGAGGAGAGGCGGGTTTGGATCACCTGCGATCAATGCCCTACGCAGGTGTTCCTGGGTGAACAGGCGGAAGTCTGGATCACGGTTGCTGACCTTGACGCGGCCTTGCTGGTTCCGGAAATCGCAATCAGCGGATTCGACAGACATGAGGGACGTATCTGGATCGTGCAGGACCGCCGGGCCCATCAGGTGCCCGCCGTCTTCGGCCTGCGGACAGAGGACGGGCGGGTTGCGCTGACCAGCGACCTACCGGATGGGGCACGCGTCATTGCAACCCCTGCAAAGGGTTTGTCCGAAGGTCGTCTGGTCCGTGTCATAGATGAGGTCACGCCATGAACCTTGCCTATCGCGATGTGCGTCATAACCTCTTTCGCTTTGTGCTGACCTGTCTTGGCCTCAGTCTTCTGATGGCGGTCGTGCTGGCGATGATCGGCATCTACAACGGGTTGGTCGCGGATGCGCTGAACATCGTCAAGGCACCACAGGCGGACCTTTGGGTGGTTGAGGCAGGGACACAAGGCCCCTTTGCCGAAGCCTCAAGCATTCCCGACCAGACCCGTGATGCGGTCGCGCGCCTGCACGGCGTCGCGACGGCAGGAAGCATCACCTACCAAACAGTTGAAGCGCCCTTCGCGGGTGAAACCCTCCGCCTCTATGTCATCGGATACGAACGCGGATTACCCGGTGGACCAGAGGTCATCGCGGCGGGCCACGGCCTCCAGCAGTCCCATTTCGAGCTTGTCGCCGACACCAAGACCGGCCTGATGATTGGCGACGTGATCCGGCTTGGCCGTGATCCCTTTACTGTAGTTGGTCTGGTCGAGGATACGATGAACGCGGGCGGTGACCCGGCCGTGTTCATTACCTTACGGGATGCGCAGACCCTGCAAAGCCAATTGGCACCACCGGCACAGCGCGTGCAGGTCGCCCGTGGCGCTGATACGCTGGCCGCGCAGCACAATATCGCTGCAGTGATCGCACGGCTTGAGCCGAATGCTGACCCAGATGCAGTTGCGCAAACCGTGCGCCGTTGGAAGCACCTTGCGGCACTGACCCAAGGCGAGCAGGAATCGATCCTCCTGCTTTCTGTTGTGGACCGGGCCAAACGGCAGATCGGGCTGTTTCTGGGAATTCTTCTGAGCGTCTCTGCAGTGGTGATTGCCTTGATCATCTACACGATGACAATGGAAAAGCTGAAGCAGATTGCCACACTCAAACTGATTGGCGCACCTGATCGGACAATTGTCGGCCTCATCGTGCAGCAGTCTGTGGCACTTGGTGCCGTTGGCTGGACTTTCGGGCTGTTCCTGATCCTGTTGGTTAAGGACTATTTCCCAAGGCGTGTCGTGCTGGAGCCAGAAAATGCGGCTGCCCTCGCTGGGATTATCCTACTGGTGTGCATTGCCGCCAGCGGGCTCGGCGTGCGGGCCGCGTTGAAGGTCGATCCTGCCACGGCAATCGGGGGATAGGGCAATGTCTGTTCCGCACCAAAGCCCCCTTGTCGAAGTGTCCGACGTATCAAAACACTTTGGCGAAGGCGACGCCCGTGTCGATGCGCTTCGCGATATCAATCTCAAAGTGCATGCCGGTGAAGTGGTGGCGCTATTGGGCCCCTCAGGGTCTGGCAAGACGACCTTGCTGAATGTGATCGGCTGTATCATCGACGCGAACACCGGCAAGCTCACGCTCGACAGTGAACTGGTCTATGACAACCGCTGGCTACGCGGCGACCTGCGCCGGTTGCGGCTCGACAAGATCGGTTTCATTTTTCAGTTTCACAATCTGCTACCGTTCCTTGATGCCAAGGACAACGTGGCACTTGTCCTCAAGTTGGCCGGAAAGCCAAATACGGAGGCGCAAGAGCGCGCCATCGACCTTCTGGATTATCTGGAAGTGGGCCACCGCAAAGACGCGATGCCCGCGCAACTGTCCGGCGGCGAAGCACAACGCGTGGCAATTGCGCGTGCGCTGGCCAACAACCCCCGGATCATTCTGGCCGATGAGCCCACCGCCGCACTCGACAGCAAACGCGCCGGGATCGTCATGGACCTGATGCGCAAGCTGGCAGCGGAAAAGGATGCCTGCATTATCGCCGTGACCCATGACGAGAAGATTTATGATCGTTTCGACAAGCTGTTCCATCTGCGGGATGGGCAACTCAACCAAGCAGAAGGAGAGGAGAAATGACACGTTCCAGTTCCAGCATACGCGCGCTCAAGATCGCCGCCGGTGTGGCGGTTGTCTTCGGCGCATTGACTATACTTTCAGGCGGGCGCGCCCTTTTTGGTGGCGAGGTTACACGCGCCGCCATGGGTGACGCGGTGCCATTTGTTTTATGGTTCAACTTTCTTGCCGGGTTCGCCTATGTCATTGCGGGCATTGGTATGTTCTTGCAGCGGCGGTCGGCGGTCTGGCTTTCGCTGGGTATTCTGACGGCCACCGCCGCTGTGTTCATCGCCTTTGGCGTTCATGTCTATCAAGGTGGCGCCTTCGAGATGCGCACGGTAGGTGCAATGATCCTGCGGACGGGCGTTTGGGCCGCGATCTCGATCATCGCCTGGCGTCAAATTGTGACGGGATGATAGATGCAGTCGGCCAGCGTGTTTTGGTTAAGGTCCGCAAGAAAAGCCGCCTTGGCCTTTGATAATCGCGCTTTCAGGCGACAATGCGGCGTCAGGGTGCAGGCGTTGCCGTTCGGTAAGAAGCATTCGACCAGCGCCTGATCTGCCTCCAGCAACGCTACGATATCGCCAAGGCGCATGGCCTGGGGGTTTTTGGCCAGCACGGCCCCTCCCCTGCTGCCGCGCCGCGTTTCGAGATAACCGCCCGCGGACAGAGCCGAAATCACCTTGGCCAGATGATTGCGCGAGACGCAAAACTCATCCGCCAGCGCTGCGGTGGTGAATGGCCGGTCAGGGTCGCCTGCCATGCGCATCAGAACGCGTAAGCCGAAATCGGTAAAAGAAGTCAATCGCAAGAGATTATCCCTGATTTGGTATTTACAATGCGTATTTAGCGGGTGTAATCAGTAAATCAAATGCCAATTTGTCGCGGTCACGGCGGCAGTCTGCGAAGTTGCCTGTCATGCACGCCAATACCCAAACCAGCGAAGGAAAACTTGAAATCACTCCGGCGTGTGGTCGTTTCGACACGCGACCCGATTTAGGGTGACGGCTGATGATGGCGCTCGCGACGGTCACCATGCAAGAACGCGGCGCGACGGATCGTTTGCTTGCACGCGTCGCGGCCAAGCTGAGCGAAGATGGCATGCAACTGCGCGGTGCCCTTCGCGATCTGGGGCAAGACACAATAAACCAGCATTGCCAAAGCGCGCTGCGGCTTTTGCCCGATGGCCCTCTGGTGCAGATCACGCAGGATCTCGGGCCGGGATCAGCGGCCTGCAAAATGGATGCAGGGGCGCTGGAAGATGTTGTCGGCATGGCCGTCGCAGGTCTGAATGCGGAAGGTGCTGATCTCGTCGTACTGAACAAATTCGGCCTGCGTGAGGCTGAAGGGCACGGGTTTCGGCCCCTTATTGCAGAGGCACTTGGGCGCGACATTCCCGTCTTGATCGGTGTCTCGGACACGCACCGGACCGCTTTTGAAAGGTTCGCAGATGGCCTGGCCGCCAGCTTGCCCGGAGAGGAAGACGCAATCGTAGCGTGGTGTAGGCAAGCCACTGGCATCCCGCCTGCAACAACCGAACAGACACATCAGATCAGGAGGTCCACATGAGCGTAACACCCGATTTTCCCAGCCCGGAGACACCGACCTGGGCGCTGTTCGATCACATCCTGCGCCGGTACCATGACACCCACCGCAGCGAATTGCCCAAGCTATTGGCTCTGTCGCGAAAGGTAGAGACGGTTCATGCCGATGACCCGAATGCCCCGCATGGCCTGACCGAGGCCCTGCAGGCACTTGTCGTCGATCTTGAGGCGCACATGCGCAGGGAGGAGTCGGTGGTTATTGCGGCGTTGGACCACACCGAAAGTCGCAAGACACCTGCGCCCTTTACCGCGTTGCGTCGTGATCATCACACAAATGAAGCCATGATGAACAAGATCGCGGCCATCACGCACGGATTCAAACTGCCGGTATATGCCTGCGGGTCATGGCGGCAGCTCTACGCAGGGCTCAGCAAACTCGTCGACGATCTGGAGGAGCACATGTTTCTTGAGGACACTTTCCTCTTCCCCAGATTTGAGGCCAATGCGTGATCGTCAGCAGCACCGATACCATCTCCAGACAGAAGAACGGAACAGGCGGCCATGAATACCGCAAGCGATACCTCTCCACTCGGAAAACGGCGCGGCCTTACGCTGGGCTCACGGATGGCCTGCACCATCGTCCAACCACTGCTTTCGCGCGTCGTGCGGCGGATTGCGGCGCGCCATCCTTCGCTTTTTGCCCGGTTGGGGCCCCATCAATCCACGGATTTCCTGATTGATCCGATTGAGCTTCCTTTTGCCTTGCACCTGCGGCCTGATCCAGAGGCATTGGTGTTCAGGGCCGTCCCGCGCGACAGCGCGCCTGCGCCGGGTGCCATGATCAGGGGGAAATTCATGTTGCTCCTTGAACTGGTTGATGCGCAGGAAGATGGTGACGCGGCATTCTTCTCGCGCGATCTGGAGGTGACAGGCGATACAGAGGCCGTCGTGCGGTTGCGCAACGCGCTTGATGACATCGACGGCTCCATCGCGGAGGAAACGGCCGATATGTTCGGTCCGCCCGGCCGGGTGATCCTGACCCGGCTCCGACGCAGATATGCCAACACCGAAAACGGAGCCATCACCTCATGAGCCTTGCCGAATTGATATGCCCCGCAGGCACCCCTGCAGCCTTGCGCACGGCGGTGGATGCTGGTGCCGATGCCGTCTATTGCGGCTTTCAGGATGCCACCAATGCGCGGAACTTTCCGGGGTTGAACTTAACACCCGATGAACTGGCCGAGGCCGTTGTCTATGCCCATGCGAAGGGGGCTAAAGTGCTGCTGGCGCTGAATACCTACCCACCTGCTGGCAAGACCGACCTGTGGCGGCAGGCGGCCGACACCGGGGCACGGCTTGGGGTTGACGCTTTTATCGTCGCAGACATGGGCGTGGCGGATTACATCGCGCAAACCTATCCGGACATCCGGCTGCACCTGTCTGTGCAGGCCGCGGCCTCCAGTCCAGAGGCGATCCGCTATTACTGTGAAAGCTTCGGCGTCAAACGCGTGGTACTGCCCCGCATCCTGACGATCCCGGAAATCCGCGATATCCGCAAACAAATTCCCTGCGAGATCGAAACCTTCATCTTCGGAAATCACGGGCTGATGGTAGAAGGCCGATGCAGTCTGACGAACTATCTAACGGGGCAGTCGACCAACATGGACGGGGTCTGTTCGCCCGCATCCGACGTGCAATATCAACGCCAGGCAGATGGCACGATGTCCTCGGAATTGGCGGGGTTCACCATCGACTGCTTCGGCCCTCACGAAAAGGCAGGCTATCCCACAATCTGCAAGGGTCGCTATACCGCGCCGCACAGATCAGATGGCTACTACGCCTTCGAGGAACCCGTCAGCCTGAACCTCTCAAGGCTTTTGCCAGCGTTGATCGACGCTGGCGTGCATGCGTTCAAGATCGAAGGGCGACAACGATCAAAGTCGTACGTGCGTGGCGTTGTTTCGGCCTTTCGGCAGGCGGTCGACGATATTCGTGCGGGGCGCGAGGCAAACCTCGCTGATCTGGTGGCGCTGACCGAGGGGCAAAAACAGACCCAGGGTGCATTCGAGACAAAGAAATGGCGGTGAACGACATGACGAAACTGACCCTTGGCCCCATCGCCTATCACTGGTCCGCCGACGTGCGACGCGACTTTTACGCCCGCATCGCCGACGAAGCGCCGGTGGACGAGGTCTATCTGGGCGAGGTGATCTGCTCCAAGCGCGCGCCATTCCACGAGGCTGATCTGCCCGCCACAGTCGAAAGGCTCGAGCGCGCGGGCAAAACGGTCATCCTGTCCTCACTGGCCGAAGTCATGCTGAAGCGTGAGCGCAAGGCGACGGCTGACCTGGCCGAAATGGATGCGCCCGAGATCGAGATCAACAACGCCGCCGGTTTATATGCCCGCGGCAAGCGTCCGCATCGGATTGGCCCGTTCATGAACGCCTATAATGAGGCCACAATCACTTGGATGGTGAAACAGGGGGCGACGCATATATGCCTGCCAACCGAACTGCCTGCCCCGGCCATCGCCGTCGCCAGCCAAAAAGCGCGGGACTTGGGCCTTGGCGTCGAGGTGCAGGTCTTTGGTCGCGCCTCCCTCGCCGTCTCGGCCCGCTGCTATCATGCCCGCGCGCACGGCCGCACCAAGGACAACTGTCAGTTCGTTTGCGAAAATGATGCAGACGGAATGCCGCTTTACACTACGGATGCGCGACCAATCCTGCGCGTGAATGGCATCCAGACCCAATCGGAGAGCTACATAGATCTACTACCTGAGGCTGGACGACTGGTAGCCCACGGGGTCACCCATCTGCGGCTGATGCCACAGGCGGTTGATATGGTTGCTGTGGCCACTGCCTTTCGGGACGTGCTGGATGGCAGGCTTGCGGCAAGTGCGGCGGATGCTGCGCTGCGCGAGATCTGTATGGACGTTCCTTTCAGCAACGGATTCTATCATGGCGAGGCGGGCTATCGACGGATCGCCATGGCAACCCCAGCCTGATCAGCGGGAAGGAACAACGCATGGCAGGAAAGCCCGCTGAACAAATGCGCGTCCGACTGATGTGTCCTAGCTTTTCTTGCGTTGAGT
>JBCBTE010000105.1:0-10013 GCA_039818805.1 Pseudomonadota bacterium | reverse complement strand
TGGCGATCAAGCTCCGCGCACTTTTGCGCATATCGCGCATCTCGTTCTCACGGTAGCACCGTTCGGTGTGCGACAGGCGCACCGCCAGTTCCTCAAGCGCACGGCACACAACGTCTTCGGCACCGGCCTCGCCCAGTTGTACGTACAGTTGTTCCAATCGGCCAGAATCAAGGCTCACGGCCTCCTTCTGTTCCAGAAGGGTTATTTGTTCCACAGTCTCACCCATATTCTCACGCCCCCTCGGCTGGTACACACTATTACGCCCGAGCATTCCCAATTCGTTGCCATCGTCGAAATTTCTGTCTCGAATTCTCTGACAATTCGGACTAATAGAGCGGGGAACAAGAAACAGACCGAGGCACTTCGATGAAAAGGGTCCGTCCGCTGCCAAGCTATCTGGTGCAGCGATACCAAGGCTGGAAAGCTACGAAATACAAAGACAATCAGGCGTGGTATCGCCATCTGGCCCATGAAGGTCAGCATCCTCGTGCCATGGTCATCTGCTGTTGTGACAGTCGTGTTCACGTCACCGCAATCTTTGGGGCCGACCAAGGGGAATTTTTCCTGCACCGCAACATCGCCAACCTTGTGCCGCCCTTCACCGAGGATGGCGCCCAGCATGGCACCTCGGCAGCGGTGGAATACGCGGTCACCGCGCTCAAGGTCGCGCATGTCATCGTGCTGGGCCACTCCAACTGCGGCGGTGTGCGCGGCTGCGAAGCGATGTGCTCTGGCCATGCTCCCGAATTGGAAGAGCAAACCAGCTTCGTGGGCCGCTGGATGGACATTTTGCGCCCGGGCTACGACCGGGTAAAGGACATCCAGGACGCAGAAGAACGCATTGCAGCCCTGGAAAAACAGGCGGTGATCGTGTCTTTGGAAAACCTCATGAGCTTTCCCTTCGTTCGCGACGCCATCGCCAATGGTGACCTCACCGTGCATGGACTCTGGCACGATATCGGCGAGGGCGAAGTCGAACATTATTCGGCCGATCTGGACGATTTCGTCCCAGTGTGAGCGATCAGTGTCTTCGGAGGTCAACCCAAGGTCAGCTTTGAGCCCGAAGTGTCGAATGCCGCGGTTTGAAACGATGTCGTCTTTTCGCTTTTATTCAGTTCGATACGCGTCGATTTTGTCAAAAATGGCAAAAAGCCAGAAGCGGGGTCATGTCTTTCTTACCGCCTTGCGGAACGCACCGGGGCTTTGGCCGGAGGTCGCTTCGAAAGCTCGGCTGAACGCGCTGCGACTGGAAAACCCAACGGTTTCAGCCACTCTTTTCAAGGGCAAATCTGTGTTGCGTAACAGATCACTCGCTTTGCGGATGCGTAGGCTGCGAAGCAGTTCCATTGGACCCGCGCCATAGGCTTCAGCAAATCGCTTTGCGAACGCGGCCCTGCTCATGCCAGCAATATCTGCTAGGGATTCTACCGAATAAGGATTTCCCGGGCTGTCCAGCATGGTGCTCAGCGCTTTCCAGATCATCGGATCGCGCAGGGCGACCATCCAATCCATTGTGCCGTCCTGCATCGCTATTTTATCGCGCATCATAGAGACCACCGCTTGCAGCAAAAGCGCCCGAATAAAGGCGCGGCTGCCGATACGTGGGTCACATATCTCACGCATCAGTGTTTCGACCAGGGCTTGCAGGTTGTTTCCTGTTTCAGGTTGCGTGACCAGTGGTTCCCGGATCAGATTGACCACGTCGGTTGCCCCCATCAGCCCGATATTGATGTGGGCACAAAGCGCGACAAGCCGGCTCGCGTTGGAAGTTACATCGGGGGCAGATTTCAGAATCCGTGCCAGATTCAGAGCGGCTGGCTTGCACGACGGGCCGGGTACGACCAGCGCGCCGTCATTCAATACCTCATGGCTGTTCAAAGAGGGGATCAATACAAGGCTGCCTTTGGCGACCCTGATTGCCGGTCGTTCACGCATCCTAATCTGGCCTTCGCCAGACAGGATGTAGTGCAGCGTCGCTGCAGCATCCGGCTTCAGGGCGACATGGCAGCTTCCGTAGATCTCGCAAATTGCAAACGGTTCCGTGCGAATGTCGAGCTGATCGAAAATATGGTCGAAAGTCATCCTGCAACACTGATCGCAAAGCCTGGTGGCGTCACGAACATTTTCGTGATCGGTCCCGATCAAGACGAAAAGGCACATCGACTGGCACATACAATGTTTGTGAAACATTGAAAGAAGGAACCACCCCATGTGCAATTGCGACGACCCTGATCACGCCGGCAAAAAATTCTCCCGACGTGCCGCTCTGACCACCGGGCTTGCAGGGACGGCTGCCGCGGCGGCCACAGCCCTGGCTGGCAGCGCTCAGGCTCAGGAAGCGGCCAATCCCTACGCGGCCCCTGCGGAGCCAGGATTGCCCGCCTCTGACATGAAACTCGACCTCAGCCGCGCAGCTCTTGTTGTGACGGACCCCCAGAACGATTTCCTAAGCCCCGACGGGGTGACATGGGGAGTGATCGGCGCGTCCGTTCAAGAGCACAACACGGTTGAGAATATCGAAACACTGTTTCGCACGGCCAAGGAACACGACATCACCGTTGCGGTATCGCCGCACTACTACTTTCCGACTGACCACGGTTGGAAGTTCGAAGGTGCGTTGGAAAAGCTGATGCATAAAATTGGTATGTTCGATCGCAAGGGTCCCCTGAATGTAGATGGGTTCGAAGGCTCGGGTGCGGATTGGCTGGAGCGGTACAAGCCTTACATTAATGATGGCAAGACGATCGTCACCTCGCCGCACAAGATGTACGGCAACGACACCAACGATCTGACATTGCAATTGCGCAAGCAGGGTGTGGATCAGGTCATCCTGGCAGGCATGTCTGCCAACCTGTGTACTGAATCGCATATGCGGGAGCTGATCGAAAACGGATTCGAAGTCGCCGTTGTCCGCGACGCCACCGCAGCAGCGCAATTGCCGGAAGGCGATGGATACCTCGCCGCGCTCATCAACTTCCGGTTCATCGCGAATGCAGTCTGGAGCACGGACGAAGCCGTGTCGCAAATCCAGGCCGCCGCGACCTAAAGCCAACACCACTCACAAAACACGTCTGGGGGCCACACGCCCCCGGACTACATGCGGCTGTTCTGCGACAACCGCAGGTCAACGAACCGGTAAGGGACTAACAATGATGACGTCAGATCCGGTCAAGGCGAAAGCGATACGGCCCGTCCTTGGCGAGATATTCAGGCGCTATGTCCAAACCCAGTGTTATCACTGGAACGTGGAAGGCCCCGATTTTCGAACTTTGCACAGCATGTTTGAGGTGCAACACCAGACTCTACTGGAGTTTATGGACCGGGTTGCAGAGCGTCTTCGCGTGCTGGGTGCCAAGGCACCGCGAACAACCAGCGAGTTGCTTGCGTTGTCCGTTCGCGACCCACTTGCCGAGGCTGGGACCGCCGATGAAATGCTACGCAACCAATGCGCCGAGTTTCTGCGCCTGATTGATGTTCTACGTGCCGCACTCAAGGTCCTGACGGATGTCGGGGATGACGGCACCGTAAGTGTTTTGACCGACCTTCTTGAGTGGGTCGAAAAAGAGCATTGGATGATGTCCGCCGCTACAAAATAGATGATAACACTGTATTAGGCGGCATCAATTCCTTCTACACCGGACTGAACGCCAGACAAAAATGAAGGTCGACCTTCTGCAAAGCTGCCATTGGTGCTGGCGCAGCGAAAACTAACTTTGTCCCGTGTAGCGGACGTCCGCCAATGGCTTGACCTAAGCCGAGTGTCGATCTCCTGCATCTCAGACATCAAAAATCCCGCGCGCGGCCCGCACCTCGCCTTTCCCTTCGCTGCATCCACGTCTAGGCTGGTCTCAAGACGCACCTCAGGGACAGGCCTTACATGACCGATATCTTCGCGCTTGCGGGGGAAAATCTGATTTCGCCCATCGTGCTGTCCTTTGCCCTCGGTCTCGCCGCGGCGCTTGCGCGCTCTGACCTGTCGGTGCCCGAGGCCGCCGCCAAGGCGCTTTCGATCTACCTGCTTTTTGCCATCGGTTTCAAAGGCGGGGTCAGCGTGGCCGACCACGGTATCGACGCGACACTGGGCCTGACCCTGCTTGCGGGCATCATCCTGTCCGCCGCCCTGCCCTTTCTTGCCTTCTTCCTGCTCAGGGTGGTGTCGCGCATGGACCGGCTCAACGCCGCCGCCGTCGCCGGGCACTACGGCTCGATCTCGATCGTGACGTTCGTCGCCGCCACCTCGGTGCTGGAAAGCCGCGGCATCGCGTCCGAGGGTTACATGGTCGCCGTCGCCGCCGCGATGGAGGCGCCCGCGATCCTGTCCGCGCTTTGGCTGGTGTCGCGGGGTGAAAAATCGGGGCGTATGGATGCAGGTCTGTGGCGGGAAATCCTGCTCAACGGGTCCATCGTCCTGCTGGTTGGCTCCTTTGCGATTGGCTGGGTGACCGGGCCTGCCGGCCTTGCCGAAATCGACAGTTTCATCGTTGCCCCGTTCAAGGGCGTGCTGTGTCTCTTTCTACTCGATATGGGCCTGGTGGCCGGGCGGGGCATGCAAAAGGGACGCAAGGCAATTGGTCTGGGGGGCGTGGCGTTCGGCCTTCTCATGCCCGTGCTTGGCAGCCTTGCGGGCCTCGCGGCGGCCATGGGTCTTGGCCTGTCTACGGGCGGCACCGTTCTGCTTATGGTGCTCTCGGCCTCGGCCAGCTACATCGCCGTGCCGGCCGCCATGCGCGTGGCCCTGCCCGAGGCGAATCCGTCCATCTATCTCACGCTCTCACTGGGCGTGACCTTTCCGTTTAACCTGGTTCTGGGGATCCCACTTTATGTGGCCATCGCCACGGCCGTGGTAGGAGGTTGACCATGCAAACCCACAAGGCAAAACGCGTCGAGATCACCATCGAAAAGGTCATGCAAGGCCGGCTGACCACGACCCTGCAGGCGGCGGATGTCACCGGCTACACGATCCTGCCGGTGTTCGGCGGGTCAGGCCGATCGGGCGAATGGGACCGTACCGGTCAAGTGGGCCGCGCTGAAGGCATGGTTCAGGTGGTCTGCATCATTCGGCCCGACCGGCTGGACACGCTGCTTGAAGCCGCCTTCGAAGTGGTCGAGCGGCATATCGGAGTGGTCTGCGTCACCGATTGCGAGGTTTTGCGCGCCGAACGGTTCTGATCCAGCCCGGCACTGTCGCACTCATTCCAGCCGCATGCCTTCGGGCCAGTCGATCGTGTGAGACAGGTTGATCACCTCGGTCGTGCCAGGCGTAATGTCCATCTCCCACGCCAACACACCGCGCTTGCCGTCCACGCTCTCTTCACTTGGGCGCGGCGTCGCGCGCCATGTGATTTCCAAGTCCTCCTGTTCCGAGTAGGGCACCCGGTCCAAAACACGCAGCGGCCAGGTTTCCCCGGTCAGGTTTTCCACGTCAATGCGCACCATCTCGGTGATCTCGTTGGACGTCACGATCACACCCCGGTCGCCCTCATTGCGGTCAAGCACCGTGCGTGTCAGGCGCAAGCCCTCGATCGGACCGAAGGACAGGTCTGCCTCATCCCCTGCAGCAATCAGCGCCAGACCGCTCTTGCCCACGAAACGCTCGTCGAGATAAAAGCTCGCTTCGGCCGTGGGCAGAATCAATTCACCCATGTCATTGGTGATGCTTGCCATCAAAAACGCGGTCTGATCACTCAATGGCACGGCTTGCGCCACCAACTCGGCCCTTGTTTCCAGCGTTCCAAGGCTTAGCCGCAACCGGTCCGCGCCCGAAGCAACGTCGACGGGCGCGGGATAGGAATATGTCACCGACAAGCCGTCAAAATCGGCGGCGGCCACAACCGGTTCGGGCTCGGCCATGACCATCTCGCTCAGCGCACCGGCCACGACATCCGCCTCTGCTTGCATCCGCACCGTGGGGCGCGTCTTGGTTTCCTCGGGATCAAAGATGTGCCGCAACCAGGGCCAGATATCGCTTGGCCCCGTCTGCTCGGTGGGCCGAACCGTCGAAAGGGTCAGCGCGGCGCCTTGCCAGTTTTCTCCGGTGTATTGCGCCACGTAAGCGCCCCGTTCAATCCGCAGCGCGCCGGTCTCGCGTGTCAACTTGACGTCATAGACCGGCTGCCATGCCGCCTCGTTGGTGTTGTAGGTGATTGTGACCATGCCGTCGGTTGCGACTTCGGAAGACACGGCTATCGCCAGCATCGCGCGATCCTCTTGCTCAGGCACCAAGGCCGCCAGGGCCTGGCGCGCACGCTCCAGTTCCTTGGCCAGATCCTTCAAACCTCGCGCGGCTTCTTCGGCCTTGCGCTCGGCCTCGTGCGCAGCGCGCAGCGCGCTTAGCGTCTCATCGCCGATCATGGCCGACAGTTCGCGCAGCGCGGTTACATCCATCTGGGCCACGCCGTCGCCTTCTCCCAGTTTTTCAAGGAACCCGACCCGCGCCCTTGCCGCCTCGGCCTCCAGCCGGATGACCTCGACATCGCCTTCGGCTTGCCGCATCGCGCCCTCCAGCCGGTCGACCTCGTCCCGCGCGGCCTGCAACGCAACTGTGTCATCCTCGTTGCGGGGCGGGACAAAATCGCGGCGTGCCGTGACACCGCCCATCGCCACGCCGTCCACCATCACCCGAACAGAGGCCAAAGGCGTGTTCTTGGGCAGATCCGTCAGAATCAGATCATGCCGCCCTTCGGGGATAGAAAACGGCACGTCCCGGGTGATCGTGGCGCCCGTAGGATAAAGCGTCACGGCCGTCACATCGCTGACCAGCGGGATGTCCGCCGCCCACACAGGCAAAGGAAAAAAAGCGAAAGCAAAGGGAAGGACACGCATTTGAAGACACTCCTCGGGGTTAGCCGTTCCATGGTTCGTTACAGGATAGGACGCGCGCAATCCGCGCGTTCTTGGCGATGGAGACGTTTTTTCAAATATGGGCGCACCGCCCTCGAACAAGGGCAGCGCGCCTCAGCTTGGGCCAAACTCCGGCGCTCAGCCCTTTTTCAGAACCCGGTTGCCCAGTGTTTCCGCGATCTGCACGGCGTTCAGTGCCGCGCCCTTGCGCAGGTTGTCACTGACGCACCACAGGTTCAGACCGTTTTCGATCGTGCTGTCCTGACGGATGCGGCTGATGAAGGTGGCGTAATCGCCCACGCATTCCTTGGGTGACACGTAGCCACCCGCTTCACGCTTATCGATCACCATGATTCCCGGCGCTTCACGCAGAATGTCGCGCGCCTCGTCCTCATCCAGAAACTCTTCGAATTCGATATTCACTGCCTCGGAATGCCCGACAAAAACCGGCACGCGCACGCAGGTCGCAGTGACCTTGATGCTGGGATCGACGATTTTCTTCGTCTCCACCACCATCTTCCACTCTTCCTTGGTCGATCCGTCTTCCATGAAAACATCGATCTGAGGGATGACGTTGAACGCGATCTCTTTCTGGAACTTCTTGGGCTCCACCTCGGTCGTCGGGTTGTAAACGGCCTTGGTCTGCTCCCACAGCTCTTCCATGCCCTCTTTCCCGGCACCCGAAACCGACTGGTAGGTGCTGACCACCACGCGCTTGATCTTCGCCCGTTCGTGCAAGGGTTTCAGGGCCACAACCATCTGTGCGGTCGAACAATTCGGGTTCGCGATGATGTTCTTCTTCGAACACTGCTCCACCGCCTCGGGGTTACACTCCGGCACCACCAGTGGGATATCCGGATCATAGCGATAAAGCGACGAGTTATCGATCACCACGCACCCTGCCGCTGCGGCCTTGGGCGCGTACACCTTCGTTGCCTCCGACCCGATGGCAAACAGCGCCATGTCCCAACCGGCAAAATCGAATTCCTCGATGTCCTTGGTCTTCAAAGTTCGTTCGCCAAAGCTGACTTCTGTGCCAATGGACCGGCGGCTTGCAAGTGCCGCGATCTCATCGACCGGAAACTGGCGCTCGGCCAGGATGTTCAGCATTTCGCGGCCCACATTACCGGTGGCACCCGCGACGACGACTTTGTACCCCATTTCGGGAATCCTTCTGTTTACGGTTTCAACGGCGCGCTCATACCTCAGCGATAAGGGATGTGAAAGGGCAGGTTGGGTAAGCGCAGGATATTTACTTCGAAGATTATCGAAATAACACTTGCACCTCGGATTTATTTCGATAATTCTAGAAATATGAAACAGACACCGATTCCCGACCTGAACCTAGAGATCGCCGCATCCACCTTCGCGGCGCTTGGCAGCGAACAACGCCTGCATGTGCTGCGCACGCTTGTGCGCGCCGGCCCCGAGGGGTTGCGCATCGGAGAGTTGGGCGACCGCACCGGCGTCACCGGCTCGACCCTGACGCATCACATGAAAATCCTGTCCCAAGCGGGACTTGTGACCCAGGAAAAACAAGGCCGCAGCATCATCTGCGCTGCTGTGGCCTATGACGAGCTGCGCCAACTTTCCGAATTTCTTCTCCGCGAATGCTGTGCTGACAGCATTTCCCCCCACGAGGACCATGAAAATGGCTGATATCCCTGCCCCCTCAATCCGCCGGACCTGGCGCAATATCGACAAGGCATGGCTGGCCATTGTTGTTATCTTTGCGCTTGTGGCACTTCTCGACCTGCCTCAACTCGTACCAACGGTGACATTCACGTTTAACGCGCTGCTGCACACGGCCCCTTTCATCGTCTTCGCCGTGCTCGCCGTGGCCTATATGAAGGCCACGGGCGCCGAAACCCTTCTGGCCAAGGCGTTTGAGGGCAAACAGGTCCGCATGATCTTCCTTGCGGCCCTTCTGGGCGGCCTCTCCCCCTTCTGTTCATGCGAGGTGATCCCCTTCATCGCCGCGATGCTGGCCCTTGGCGCACCTCTGGGGGCTGTCATGGCCTTCTGGCTGGCCTCGCCTTTGATGGACCCGGCGATGTTCCTGATCACCTCAGGCACGCTGGGTTGGGACTTTGCCATCGGCAAGACGATCTCCGCCGTGGGTCTGGGCCTTTTTGGTGGCTTTGCAACGATGCTGCTGGCCCGCTCGGTTGTCTTTGCCGATCCCCTGCGCGAGAAACCCGCGGTGGGCGGCTGCTGTGGTGTAAAAAAACCCTTCGAAGGCAAGCCCGTGTGGACATTCTGGGGTGAGGCAGACCGCAATGTCATCTTCCGCGACAACATCATCGAAAATGGCATCTTCCTGCTGAAATGGCTGACCCTTGCCTATGTGATCGAGTCCCTGATGCTGGCCTATGTTCCGGCAGAGCTGATCGCCAACGTACTTGGCGGCGACGGCATTGGCACCATCATTCTTGGCGCCTTGGTCGGCGCACCGGCCTACCTCAACGGCTACGCCGCCGTGCCACTGGTCGATGCCCTATTGGCTCAAGGTATGAGTAACGGCGCCGCGATGAGCTTTGTCGTCGCCGGGGGCGTCAGCAGCATACCTGCCGCCATCGCCGTATGGGCTCTGGTCAAGCCCCGTGTCTTTGCTGCCTATCTCGGCTTTGCGATAACCGGCGCGGTCATTGCCGGATTGGCCTGGCAGGTGGTCGCCTGACGCACCAGCGCCGTACAAATTCTGGAAAATCGGAAAACCGGCGTGGCTTGCGCCGGTTTTTTTCAAGCCGGGCACAAAATTGCCCTCATTTGTTGTCATATCGAGGACAATTCCGACATAATGCCGGATATTACGGCTAATACAGCCTTAACGAAACCCCGCTACGAGGGTGTGGAAAGAGCAGCACCGGAGCCATTGGATGCTCGAATTTGACAACGTCAGCAAGTCCTTCTGGACGGGCACACAGCGCAAGGTGATCCTTGACCGCGTCTCGTTCCGGGTCGAGCTGGGCCGTTCGCTCGGGATTCTGGCTCCGAATGGCACGGGCAAGACGACACTGATCAAAATGATGGCGGGGCTTGAGAAACCCGATGAAGGCGAGATTCGCCGCGGCTGCCGCATATCTTTTCCCTTGGGTTTCATGGGCGGCGTGGTCAGTCGCATCTCGGCCAAGGAAAACGCTCGTTACATCGCCCGCCTCTACGGGCTAGAC
>JBCBTE010000104.1:0-10209 GCA_039818805.1 Pseudomonadota bacterium | reverse complement strand
GGGGGATGGTTTATCATCTCAAGCTTTTTCCTGCTGGTCAGTGTGATGACCTGGCTCATCCGAACGTACCTGTTGGCGCAGGAACACAAGATGGGCAAACACATCTTCTGGGCCTTTGCATCGGCGATCTGGCTGATGCTGGTGCTGAACCTGTTTCGCCCGATCCTGATGGGGTCGTGGAGCGAGGCAGTGCCTTATGGCATCTTCCCGCATCTGGATTGGACCACGGCGTTCTCGATCCGCTATGGCAACCTTTACTACAACCCGTTCCACTGCCTAAGCATCGTGTTTCTCTACGGCTCGACGCTTCTGTTCGCGATGCACGGGGCGACCATCCTAGCGGTGACCCGCTATGGCGGCGACAGGGAGCTAGAGCAGATCGTGGACCGGGGTACCGCCACGGAACGTGCCGCCCTTTTCTGGCGCTGGACCATGGGGTTCAACGCCACGATGGAGGGCATCCACCGCTGGGCGTGGTGGTTTGCAGTGCTGACGCCGATCACCGGCGGGATCGGAATTCTTCTGACCGGTACGGTCGTGGACAACTGGTTCATCTGGGCACAAGAGCACAATTTCGCGCCGGCCTATGACGGCTCTTACGGCTACGAGGCTTACGGGTCTTACGAGGCCTTCATCGGCAAGGAGGACTGACCCATGTTTCCCAAGTGGTTTGGAAAATGGAACAAGGACAATCCGACCAACATCTATGCGCCAGCAGTTGGTGTCGGCGTGGTGGGTGCGGTCTTGTTCTTCTTCATCATGATCCTCGCATTCGGTCAGCCCTATGCCACCGAAAGCCTGCAGACGGGTCCACGCGGCAACGGCATGTCCGTGACCAAGTTTGACAGCCAACGGCTGACACCGGATCCCGGCATTGCGGCGTTTCTAGCCTCGACGTCCGAGCCGGTGGTGCCGCAGGGCGGCGAACAAACCGCCGATCAGGCAAGAGAGAACGTGCCGCCCGGGCTGGAGACCCTCACGCCGGAGAACTATGACCGACTGTTGGCGGCCATGCGAGAATGGACCGGAATTCCCGACCTGTTTGATGACTTGGACTCGTACCAAACCTCGGTCGGGTACGTGATGATCCAGATGACCCAGAACCTGAACGAAAACTGGGATGGCCATGTGAACGCCAATGCCGAGGTCGGTGTGACATGTTACACGTGCCACCGCGGTCAGCCCGTTCCAAGCGACATCTGGTACAAACTGGACCCGGTCAACGAACGGGTTGCGGGGTGGGGCGCTGTTCAGAACCGTGTCACACCGCTAAGCAGTTTCACGTCGCTTCCGTCGGATGCGCTTGAGGCGTATCTGGTCAACGGTGAGGTGATCGGGGTTCATGACCTTGAAAGCCGGGTAGCAGGGGTGCCGGGGGTAGATGATTACCCTGGCATTCAACATGCCGAGAGAACCTATGCTTTGATGAACTACGTAGCGAATGCACTGGGTGTGAACTGTGTGTTCTGCCACAACAGCCGCGCTTTCTATGACGGGTCGCAAGTGACGCCGCAATGGGGCACGGAGATGCTTGGCATTCAGATGGTTCTTGAATTGAACAATGACTACTTGATTCCGCTTGAAGGACTGCTGCCGGAGGATCGGCTGGGCCCGATCTATCAGGATGCTCCCAAAGCCGCCTGCCGGACCTGCCACAAGGGGTACCAACAACCCCTTCAGGGGACGAATGTCATCAAGGATTGGCCGGAACTGGCCACTTCGTCCGGTGAGCCGGACTACGGGAACTAATGTTCCGGGTCGGGCGACGATGTTCTGATCGCCCGACCTGACATATCGCGCTGCCTGCTGCCCGATTGCGGGCAAGCGCCTTAGCCGCCTTGAGGGGGGTGCGATGCCAAAGGATACACCACTTACACCGCTTCTGGACCGGATTGCCGGTCCGTCCGATCTGCGTCAGATGCCGGACGAGGATCTGGCCGCACTGGCCAATGAAGTGCGCGCCGAGGTGATTTCCGCCGTGTCGGAAACCGGCGGGCATCTTGGCTCTTCGCTTGGGGTCGTGGAATTGGCCGTGGCCATCCATTCGGTCTTTAACACGCCGATGGACAAGCTGGTTTGGGACGTTGGCCACCAATGCTATCCGCACAAAATTCTAACGGGCCGGCGGGACCGTATCCGCACCCTACGCCAGAAAGATGGTCTGAGCGGCTTTACCAAGCGTGCCGAAAGCGAATTTGATCCATTTGGCGCGGCACATAGTTCGACATCTATCAGCGCGGCCTTGGGCTTTACCGTGGGGCGCGACATGGGGCAGGCGACCGGTGATGCGATTGCCGTGATCGGCGACGGGTCGATCTCTGCGGGCATGGCCTATGAGGCCATGAACAATGCAGGGGCCGAAGGGCGCAGAATGTTCGTCATTCTCAATGACAATGAAATGAGCATCGCCCCACCGGTAGGCGCAATGTCGTCCTACTTGAGTGGGCTTTATGCCAACGAACCGCTGGCCAAAGTGAAAAGCCTTGCCGAAGGGTTTGAGGCGGCGCTGCCCGCACCCATGCGCGAAGGTGCCAAGCGCGCGCGTCAACTGGTGACCGGAGTGACCGGGGCAGGCACGCTATTCGAAGAATTGGGTTTTGAATATGTGGGACCCATCAACGGCCATGACATGAACCAGCTTTTGCCGGTGCTCCGTGCCGCGCGGACGCGGGCCACGGGACCCGTCATGATCCATGTCTGCACGGTGAAGGGCAAGGGGTTTGCCCCGGCGGAAAGCAGCGCGGATTGTGGGCACGGCGTGGGTAAATTCGACCCCGAGACCGGTGTGCAGGCCAAGAAAAAAGGCGGTGCACCGTCCTATACCTCGGTCTTTGGAAAGGCCCTGACCGAAGAAGCGGCGCGGGATTCCAAGATCGTTGCGGTCACGGCGGCGATGCCGTCGGGCACCGGCGTGAACATTCTGGCCGACCGGTTTCCAAACCGTGTGTTTGATGTGGGCATAGCCGAACAGCATGGTGTTACCTTCGCCGCGGGCATGGCCGCTAGCGGCCTTCGTCCGTTTTGTGCGATCTATTCGACCTTCTTACAACGTGGATATGATCAGGTGGTGCATGATGTTGCCTTACAACGATTACCGGTGCGTTTTGCCATCGACCGTGCCGGGCTTGTGGGGGCCGATGGGCCAACGCATGCGGGCGCGTTCGATATCGGATATTTGGGCGCGTTGCCGGGATTCACGCTGATGGCCGCGGCCGACGAAGCCGAGTTGACCCACATGGTGGCCACCGCAGCGGCACATGACGACGGGCCAATTGCGTTCCGCTATCCCCGTGGGGCCGGGACGGGTGTCGCTTTGCCCGAACGAGGCGAGGTTCTTGAGATAGGCAAAGGCCGCGTCCTGCGCCAGGGCACTGATGTGGCTATCTTCTCTTACGGAGCACACCTGGCGGAATGTCTGTCAGCGGCCGAGGTGCTGGAAGCGGATGGCGTGTCGGTCACCGTGGCCGATGCCCGGTTTGCCAAACCACTGGATGAGGATCTGGCACTGCAACTGGCCGTGCATCATCGCGCATTGGTCACCGTCGAAGAAGGCGCCGAAGGCGGCTTTGGATCCATCGTGATGCATGCCTTGGCGCGCAATGGCGCGTTTGACCGTGGCTTGGCAATGCGCAACATGCATCTGCCCGACCGTTACATCGATCAAGCCAGCCCCGAGGAGATGTATGCGGATGCCGGGCTGACCGTTGCCGATATTGTGCACATGGCCAGGGATGCAGCGCGGTCGACGGGTCAAGTCGTGCCCTTGAGCCTTGCGAAGTAGGTTTCTGGCTACCCAGACTTGCAACGAAAAAGAGCCGCTCGAAGGGGCGGCTCTTTCACGTGAATTTATTTTTTTCAGCTACCGCTTTCAGGGCCAACCGAGGCCAGATAGGCCCAGATGTCGACGACATCTTCTTCCTTGCGGGCCTTGTAGGTCATTTTGCCACGACCATCCTCGCCGGTATATTCTTTCAACCAGCCCGTTGGGTCCTGTGTATAGGCCACAAAGCTTTCTTCATCCCATTCCAGACCTTTTTCGCCGGCAGACATGATTAAGTCGGAATACCGAAAATCTTCGACTGCACCCGCCTTGCGGCCAAGGATGCCGTAAAGGTTTGGACCGGTCTTCCCGCCCTTGACGATAGTTTCGCCCGCATCGTCCTGCACCATGTGGCAGGATTTGCATTGCCGGAACGCTTTTTCGCCCGAGGCCACATCCCCTGAGGCGTGTCCGTCTGCGAGGGCTGGGGCTGCCATACAAAAGAGCGCAGCGGTGGCTGTCACATAAGATTTCATCGGTGTCCTCCGTTGAGTTACTTCATCAAAGACATAGAACCCCGAAGGTGAAGTCAACCGTGATCCCATCACATTATGGACAACCGCCGATAACGTGTCGCGCGCCCAGTAAACCGTTTGCGCGCAAGCAAAACCGGTAGACGACGAGAATGCCTTTCGAACGGGTTTCACGCCTGCAAGCGAGGCTGCCTGAAAGTGGTATCAGGCCACCGCGTGGGCAATTGCGCATTGTTTCCAAAGCACGCTGAGCGCTTCGACCAGATGGTCGATATCGGCATATGAATGCAATGGACCGGGCGTGAAGCGCAGCCGCTCTGTTCCTTTCGGTACGGTTGGATAGTTTATGGGCTGCACGTAGATGCCAAAGTCGCGCATCAGGATGTCGGCCAGCATCCTGCATTTCACCGGGTCCTTGATCATCACCGGGATGATGTGGCTGGGGTTGTCCAGATGCGGGATGCCGCGCTTGTCCAGCTGCGCGCGCAGATAGGCCACGCGATCGCGTTGAGCGGCGCGCTCTTCGGTGCTGTCTTTGAGGTAGGCAACTGATGCCTTGGCGGCCGCAGCCACGGCTGGAGGTAGGGCCGTGGTGAAGATAAAGCCCGAAGCAAAGCTGCGGACAAAATCGCACATTGCCGCAGAACCGGCGATGTAGCCACCGACGCAACCGTACGCCTTGCCCAAAGTGCCTTCGATTAGGGTGATCCGGTCTGCCAGACCTTCGCGTTCGGATACACCGCCGCCGCGTGGGCCATACAGCCCGACCGCATGAACCTCATCGAGATAGGTCATCGCCCCGTGTTTTTCCGCCACTTCAACGATTTCCTGCATCGGGCATATATCGCCATCCATGGAATAGACCGACTCGAACGCGACGATCTTGGGTGCATTGGCCGGGAGGGCCGCCAGTTTGCGATCCAGATCCTCGGGGTCGTTATGCCGCCAGATTGCCTTTTTTGCACGGGAGTGGCGGATCCCTTCGATCATCGAGGCATGGTTCAGCTCGTCCGACAAGATGACCGCATCAGGAAGTCGTCCGCCCAGCGTTGACAGCGCCGCCCAGTTTGACACATAGCCGGAGGTGAAAAGCAACGCGTCCTCCTTGCCGTGCAGATCGGCCAGTTCCTGCTCCAGCTGGACATGATAGTGGTTGGTACCCGAGATGTTGCGGGTGCCGCCGGCTCCGGTGCCGGATTGATCAATGGCGTCTTTCATGACCTCGCGGATATGAGCATTCTGGCCCATCCCCAGATAATCGTTGGAACACCAGACCGTCACCTCGTCAGGTGCTTCATCGTCGTAGCTTTTGGCCTTTGGGAAGGCCCCACAGCGGCGTTCGAGTTCGGCGAAGATGCGATAGTTGCCCTCTTCTTTGAGTGCGCCCAGTTGCGCGTTGAACATGGCGTCAAAATCCATGGTTTCCCTCCGGTCTTGTATCTTGCGTTCGTTCAGGTGTTGGCGCGGGCAGCATCCAGCGCCAGAGTTTGGCATCGGGCAATGGCAGCACCATCAGCCAATGTTCGAGAAGCGCGAGGCCCGAGATTGCAGCAAGCAAGGCAAAGCCCACCACATCGGCAGGTGTCTGCGCCGCATAGAGCCGCTCGAGCCAGCAAGCCGTGGCAAAGGTCAGGGCCGAAATCGAGATCGGGAAGACCCAGTTGAGCCGCTGAATGCGGAAGTGGCTGGCCAAATGGCCCAACGCCTCGGGCAGAAATTCGGTATTGATACGCGGTACACCAAAGTAAAGGTTCAGCTTGGCCGAAATGCGCGCGAAATAGAGAATTGTGAAAGTCCACAAAGCGACGGTGTTCTCTGCACCGGCGCCATAAAGCCACATGGCGGCGAAACACAGCGTTAGCAGAATTTCATGATAGGCAATCGTGCCCCAAGCGCGCACGAACCGCTCCCATTCCGGTAGATCGTCGGGGCAATCCAACGCGTTGGGCCCGGTAATGGCCCCGGTCAGGAACGACAGTTCCACCCAGCCCCATACGGCCAAAGCGGACAGGAACGCAGTATAGGCGGCCGCGGTCGAACTCAGCGGTAGCGTTTCCAGAAAACCCCAGATGCCCAGCCCCAAAAGGGGCAGGGCGATCAGGGTTGTGATAAAGGGCATGCGCCCTCCCGCCCGGTCGGCATGGCGCACGACCATCAGGATCGCCCCGGTGGAGAACCACCAGACGAAGAGCGCCACAAGGGCCGCGATCCAAGGCGAGGTCAACATCAGTATGCGGGCTCCAGTCGTGTGGTGGCGGGTACTTGGTGCGACACAGACGGGATCATCAAAAGCCGCAGGAAGGCGTTGGCCGCGCGTGCCTGGGCTCCAAGCCGCTTGGCCAGGCCTACCGGCCCGCCCTGTTTGCGCGCATTGTCCAGGTCGACATTGGCCTTTTGCAGCTTTTCAAGCAGCGGTTGCCATTTGGGGCTTTCGATGTCGAGCGTGATCGGGAAGATCTGTTTGCTCAGTTCGGACGTTTTGGTGAAAACTTCGTGCGCGTACCAATCAGGGTCGACACCAAGCGCCTTGTGGAAAGCCGGGCGCTGGTGGTCACGCACATACATCGTGGCATAGACCGCGGTCAGGAAGAACTTGATCCAGTAGACATTCTTGCCTTGCGTCAGCTTGGGATCGGTCTTCATCAGCAAGGCGAACGCCTCGCCATGGCTGAACTCGTCATTGCACCACTCGCGGAACCATTTGAAGATCGGGTGGAACCGATGTTCAGGGTTCGCTTCGAGATGGCGGAAGATGGTGATGTAGCGTGCGTAGCCGATCTTTTCGCTGAGGTAAGTGGCGTAGTAGATGAACTTGGGCCGGAAGTAGGTGTACTTCTTCTTTTGCGTGAGAAAGCCAAGGTTCACCCGCAGTCCAGCCTCGCGCAGGGCGTCGTTGATAAAGCCGGCATGGCGGGCCTCGTCACGGGCCATAAGCTGGAATAGCTGTGTGATGTCCTTGTTGTTCCCGCGACGCTTCATTTCCTTGTAAAGGACACAGCCCGAGAACTCGGCGGTGCAGGAACTGATCAGGAAGTCGATAAACTCCTTCTTCAGCGCGGGATCCATGTTTTCCCAGTCGACGTGGTCCCAGTCTTCGTTTTTCTTGAAGTGGCCCTTGTTGGGGTCGGCTTCCATCTGGGCAATCAGCTTGTCCCAGTCCTCGCGGACCGGGGAGACATCAATCGCATCCATCTCATCGAAGTCGGTAGTGTAGAAGCGCGGGGTCAGCAGGGTGTTGGACATAGCCGTTTCGGTGGCCATTTCGTCGTTGTACTGACGGTCCTGCGCTTCGGCGATAGCAAGGCCTTCTTCCACGGTGGTGGCGTCGGCGGTGTGTTTGGCATGGGCATTCATAGCGTGACCTCCTCAGAGAAGGAAAATTCACACAGCTCCATCACTTCGAAATCGCCGGTAAAGCGTGTCCAGAGCTGTTCGAGCTTGCTGGCGCGGACGATCGTGGCCTCGCGGTCTTCGCGCACCACTTCGCCGAACGGCGCCATGATTTCCGGACCGTGAACCTTTACCTCGTCACCGGGGTGGATCACGGCGCCGTTGTTGAACCGTACATGCGCGTGCAGCGACTCGAAGCAATGTGATACTTCGACCGTACATGGCGCCCTTTCGATATCTTTGGTCAGCCATCCCATTTTGGCGTCTCCTTTCCTCAGTTGTCCAAAAGCCTTGCAAAGGCCTTGGCGTTGTCGATGCCGAACCCCATGAGGTCGGCACTCCAGCCCGTCGACGGGTCTTGGATTGCGATCCGCCCGGAAACATACCGGACGAGCGTGAGCGGGCCATCTGGGGCCACGCGATGTTTGGTGCGTTCTCTTTGGATCACGCGCCAGACGCCGGAAATGAACCCACCCTCTTCCGGGCTCAGATCGGCAATCACTGTTCCATCCAACTGCGTGACGGTGGCGCGTCCGGCCATGTCACCCGTCAGATGGAATGTACGTTCATGGGTGATGGCGCCGGTTGGCGCCTTGTAGGTGACCGGCTGGTCGGTCACGCGTGCCCAAGTGACCAAGAGCAACACAACCAGCACCAGCCCGAACATCGCCCGCACAAGCGCCCGCGGGACAAGCTCTTTGTCATGCGGCTGTGCAGGGGCGGTATGCAGATCGGTTTTGGCCATGGGTCTCTCCGGTCCTGTCTATTCGGCGGCAACGGCGCTGCCGGCTGCGGGACGGCGGGCCACTTGCGGTGTGTTCAGTTGGGTCTCGGCAGCTTCCGCCATCATCGCGGCAATGCGCTGCGCGTCGTTTATGCAGCGCAAAGCCGGTTGTGTCTTGCGCATGTGCCAGGGGCGAACATGTGGCCAGCACACCAGATAACTCAGCTTTGTATCGCCTAACAGGTCCAGCGCGATGGTGCCGGTTCCGCCGCGACGCAGGTCCAGATCGGCGCGTGCAATGCGGGTGAAGGGCAGATTCAGAGTGACCGTCAGGGCCGCGCCGATGCGCATGGCCACGCGGCGGTTGGTGATGGTGTACACGGTCGCGCGGGCCTGAACGAAGCCAAGCAGCATCAAAAGCGCCGATGCGATCCCGCCCATGATAATGAATGGGAAGGATACCGAAAATGCGGTGGCAAATGGGACCTGGTCGATCAACGTGACAAACCGCCAGGCCGCCAAGGCCACGAAATACCCGATAACCCAGTAAAGATTGAGCGATTCTCGCGTCAGCGCCCACCAGTTCGACCGGCCTTGCCACAAGATGTGCTCACCTTCTGGCGGGCGTTCTGGCAGGCCCGGAACCGGTTCAATCTGGAAATCGTCATGGGGCATCGGTTAACCCTCCTATGCTGGGATCAGCCAAGCTGTGGATTGATCCGGGCTTCGTCCGCGTAAAGGGTGCCGCCACCATAATAGGCCGAGATCTTGTCTTCCTCGAGCTTTGTGACCTGGTTCCCGGAGGCATGTTTCGGCACCCCTGCAAAATGCTTGCCGTAGATCTTCAGCACCTTGACCCTGTTGCGCCAGATGCGCGTCAGCGTCAGCGGGATGAGGCGTTTGCCACCACCGTGATCGGCATCCAATTCCACCTCGAGGTAGCGTACCAGCTGCTCGGGCTCGTCGACCCAAAGATCAGTGATCATGCCCACGACTTCGCCGTCGCCGGCCACGACCGGCAAGCCGCGCGGATCACGCCCCGCGGCAACATGGAAATGCTCGGTTGCAGCCATCGGCACGATTTTGGGATGACCATGACCATCGAGTTCCGGCTGATCTTCGCGCGGGGCCCAAGAGGCGGGACCAACGCCGTCCGCCATCGGGTCGCCTGTGGGCTGGAACGGGAAGCCGTTGCCGGCTGCAGTTTTTTCCAATGCCAGATGTTCGCGGTCGCCGCGCTGGCCGGATGGCACCGTTAGCTCGCCTCGCCCATGCGGTAACAAGAACGTCTTGTCTTCTGGCACCGGAAACAGCCCCTGGTTGGCCGAGATGTTTCCATCGTCATCCTCAAGCGGATAACCTTCACGCATGTTTTCACGCTGAATGTAGAAAATCAGTCCGGCAAAGAAGATCCAGAACAGCCAGATCGCGACACTGGCGAGGTCAAAATTTCCGAAGAACGCTTCAGTCATGAGAGGTCCTTTCCTTCTATCGGCAAGTCACGTTGGGAAGTCAGCCAGGCCGATGCGGGCTGTTTCCGGGTCTTGAGATTTCGATTTCTGTGTTGGGCGTGCATAGCGAACCAACGGTCCGAGAACCGCGAGGGTCACGAAGAGGATCGCTATTTCTGTATGGTAAACGAAGGTGTAGCCTGTGGCGGGCGTGTTCAGAACCTCACCCCAAGCGCCAGTTGTAGCAATCGCGTTGACCGCATCGCGCAAGGCACCACCGAGCGCTATCGCCAAACCGGCGGCCACAGGCTACACCTTCGTTTACCATACAGAAATAGCGATCCTCTTCGT
>JBCBTE010000103.1:0-10332 GCA_039818805.1 Pseudomonadota bacterium | reverse complement strand
ATGCACACGCTGGTTGGTGCGGGCAAGGCGGATGGCGCGATGGACGCGGCCAACCTGATCAAGCCGGCGCTGGCCCGGGGCGAGTTGCACTGTGTCGGTGCCACGACCTTGGATGAATATCGCAAACACGTAGAAAAGGACGCTGCCCTGGCCCGCCGGTTCCAGCCGATCGTGGTGGAAGAGCCGACGGTGGAAGACACGGTGTCGATTCTGCGCGGTATCAAGGAGAAATACGAGTTGCACCACGGGGTTCGGATTTCCGACTCGGCCTTGGTGTCCGCCGCGACATTGAGCCATCGCTACATCACCGACCGGTTCCTGCCGGACAAGGCGATTGACCTTGTCGACGAGGCCGCAAGCCGTCTGCGCATGGAGGTTGACAGCAAGCCGGAAGAACTGGATGCGCTGGACCGGGAGATCCTGCAAAAGCAGATCGAGGCGGAAGCCCTTAAAAAAGAGGATGACGCCGCTAGCAAGGACCGGCTGGAGAAGCTTGAAAAAGAGCTTGCCGATATGCAGGAACGTTCGTCCCAGATGACCGCGCAGTGGCAGGCCGAGCGCGACAAGCTGGCCAGTGCCCGCGACATCAAGGAGCAACTGGACCGCGCGCGGATCGAGCTGGACCATGCCAAGCGCGAAGGTAATCTGGCCAAGGCCGGGGAGCTGTCTTATGGCGTGATCCCGGGGCTGGAAAAGCAACTGGCCGAGGCCGAACAGGCCGAAGACAGTGGCGTCATGGTCGAAGAGGCCGTGCGGCCCGAGCAGATTGCGCAAGTTGTCGAGCGTTGGACCGGTATCCCGACCGCGAAGATGCTGGAAGGCGAGCGTGAAAAGCTGCTTGGCATGGAGGAAAACCTGCACGGCCGGGTGATTGGACAGCATACTGCCGTCAAGGCCGTCGCCAATGCGGTGCGTCGGGCGCGGGCCGGTTTGAACGACGAGAACCGACCGTTGGGGTCGTTCCTGTTTCTTGGGCCGACAGGTGTGGGCAAGACCGAACTGACCAAGGCGGTGGCCGAGTTCTTGTTTGACGACGACAGCGCGATGGTGCGCATCGACATGTCGGAGTTCATGGAGAAGCATTCGGTCGCCCGGCTGATCGGCGCGCCTCCGGGATACGTCGGATACGACGAAGGTGGCGTTCTGACCGAAGCCGTGCGGCGGCGCCCGTATCAGGTGGTCTTGTTCGACGAGGTCGAAAAGGCACATCCGGAAGTCTTTAACGTGCTGTTGCAGGTTCTGGACGATGGTGTGCTGACCGATGGGCAGGGCCGGACCGTGGATTTCAAGCAGACGCTGATCATCCTGACATCGAACCTTGGGTCGCAGGCGCTGAGCCAGTTGCCAGAGGGGGCCGATGCCAGTGCCGCGCGGCGGGACGTGATGGATGCGGTGCGGTCGCATTTCCGGCCGGAATTCCTGAACCGTCTGGATGAGATCGTGGTCTTTGACCGGCTTAATCGCGAACAGATGGACGGCATCGTGGATATCCAGCTGGCGCGCCTTTTGAAGCGTCTGGCCAGCCGGAAGATCATGCTGGAGCTGGACGATGCGGCCAAAACCTGGCTGGCCGATGAAGGCTATGACCCGGTGTACGGCGCACGGCCGCTTAAACGGGTGATCCAGAAGGCGTTGCAGGACCCGCTGGCCGAAGGTTTGTTGGCCGGGGACATTCTGGATGGGGCGGTTGTGCCGGTCAGCGCCGGTTCCGATGGTCTAATCATCGGGGACCGGGTTGGATCGACCAGCCGTGAGCGACCAGACGACGCTGTCGTGCATTAAGTTCAAACCCCCGCTTGCTTTTTGCAGGCGGGGGTTTTTGGCGGCTGCGCGGCATGTTGCCAAAGTGGAAACAATACCAACAATTTAATACGAGTGTTGCTTAGGTTTGTCGGGCAAGCGTATAGTGCGCCCAAGGCAATCTGGCCCGGATCGCATTCGCGTTCACCGGGCTGCAACCAAAGCAGACATAAGTTCGGGTCATGGCAGAGCAGGACACCGCACCAGACGACGCACCAGTGATCCCGCGCTGGTTTGATGAACTTCGCCCTGGCGGGATTGGCGAAGGCTTCATGGAGCGGCATTTGCGGCATTCGTTGATGTTCGTGCGCCGGCCCGTCAATCGTCTGCTGGTAACCTTCGATAACCTGTCGAATGTGAACGACAAATCCACCGAGCGAGAGCCGTGGGCGTTTAAGTTTGCGCAGGATATCAATGTGTCTCACCTGGGTGTCATGTCACATGTGGCCGATTGGTATCGGGATGGTGATCTGATCGCGCGGTTCCAGAAACTGGCGGATGAAGGGTTTTTTGACGGCTATGACCGGGTGGTCTTTGCCGGTGTGTCGATGGGCGGTTTCGCGTCGATTGCGTTTGGGTCGCTCGTGCCCGGTGCCCACGTTGTGTCGGTCAATCCGCAAAGCACGCTGGATACAAGCCTGGTGCCGTGGGAGACGCGGTACGAAGGTGGTCGGCGGCAGGATTGGACGCTGCCCCTGTCGGATGCCAGCGCCCTGACTGCTGGGTTGGGTCGGGTGAGCATTTTCTACGACCCGTACCATGCGCTGGACAAACAGCATGTGGCCCGGTTTTCGGGGGACAATATCAAGGTCTATCATTGCCGGCATTCCGATCACAAGACGGCGGTCTTCCTGCGCAAGATCAGCGCGTTGAAGCCGGTGATGACCGACGCGATCTTTGACGAGATCGGCGAGTTGGAATTCTACAGGCTTTACCGCGCGCGGCGCGACCTGCGGTGGTACAAGAATGCGGTCACCACGTATTTCAACGAGCGTGGTCGAGACGAGACGGCCGACCGATTTGGCGTGGCCTTTCGCAAGCGGCTGCGGCGGATCATGCGCGAAGAGGCCAAGCAGGCCGAACAGGACGAGGGTCTTGGCGATACCGATGATGTCGATTTGGACGACGGGATCGAAGCGGATGCGCTGGACGGCCCGGAAGATGTTGCCGACGATGCCCCCATAGCGGAGGCAAAACCGGGCAAACCTGCGGTCAAGGACACGCCTGCGCGTCCTTCGCGACCGATGGGTGAGCGTGGCAATGATCGCTGTCTGATCGTGACCACGATGAAGAACGAAGGCCCCTTCATGCTGGAATGGGTGGCCTACAACCGATCGATCGGGTTCACGGACATCCTGATTTACACGAATGACTGCGATGACGGCACTGACAAGATCGCCAAGCGCCTGGAAGAGATGGGCGTTGCCGTGCATGTGGACAATAAGTTCAAGAAGGGTGCCAGCCCTCAGCGGGTGGCGTTGCGCCGGGCGTTCAACCATGACCTTTATCATGCCGCCGATTGGGTGGTCTGTGCCGATTGTGACGAGTTTCTGAATATTCGTGCCGGGGACGGCCGGTTGCCGGATCTGTTCAAGGCAGTGGGGGATGCGGATGCAATCTCGCTGTGCTGGAAGCTTTTCGGATGCGGGGATCAGGTGGCCTATCACGACCGGTTCATTCACGAGCATTTCACCTGGGGTGCGCCCGAGGATTTCCGGGAAAAGTATCGTGGATTGGGGTTGAAAACGTTGTTCCGCCCGTCGGACGCGATCATGAAATTCGGCGTGCACCGTCCCAAGTTCGATGGCAAGCCCGACGGGTTCATCTGGAAGGATGCCGGCGGGGTGCCGATGCCGGACAAGTATTTCGATCTGGGCTGGTCAGCCTATGGCGGGTTCACCCACACCCATGCGCGTCTGCATCACTATGCGGTGCGGTCGGTCGACAGTTTCCTGGTCAAGCGGGATCGGGGGCGGACAAACCACATCGACCGCGATCAGGGCGTCGCCTATTGGGCGGATATGAACCTGAACATGGAAGAAGACGCGTCGCTTGTGCCTGCAGCGGCGCGGACACGGGTGGAATTTGACGCGTTGATGCAGGACGAGGAATTGGCACGTTTGCATTCGCAAGCCTGCGCGTGGCATGCCGCCAAGATCGCCGCCCTGAAATCCAACGAGGAGTGGGCGGCGTTGCATGATCTTTTGCAAATGATCAACCGCCCCGGAGAGCCACCGGTGAACCGCGATCAGCTTTTGCAGGATCTGGCCGCGGAATGAGCGCGCCGCCCTACATCGTTCTGCACGGTGGGTTTCACAAGACCGCCACCAGCCACATTCAATCCATGCTGGCACGCAATTCCAAACAGCTGGAGCGGGCGGGCATAAAATATGTGCACCATCGTGATACGCGCAAGCGGCTGACAGTGCCGGTGCAGTGCAACATATACAACAAGCTGGGCATGGACTGGGATCCGAAGATTTCCGACGCCGAGCTGAAAGAGATCACGACTGGGTTCTTTGATGAACTTGTGGCCGACGCGCCCAAGCGGATCATCCTGTCGGACGAGAATATGGCCGGCCATTGCGGGCATTGCGTGAAGCGCGGCGTGCTTTATCGCTGGCGGCGGCGTCTGATCGAAGCGTTCGCGAAACAGTTTCCGAATGGCGTAAACGAGGTGCATCTGGGTCTGCGCAACTACGCCGATTTCTTTGCCTCGGCTTATGTCGAGTACCTGCGGTCGGTCACCGGACAATGGTTTGTGGACGAACGGATGATGCGCCGGCAGGTGATGGAAAACATGCCAAGCTGGCACAATATTCTAAAGTCTGTCGTGACGCTTTTTCCAGGCGCCAAGGTCTTTGTCTGGCGTTATGAAGACTTTCGCGCGATGGACCGCGTTGTTCTGGGCAACCTGTGCGGGCCGGACGTGGATGCATCCAAGATGCATGAACCCAAGGATCGTAACAAACGCCCGACCGCCAGCGGGCGCGCGGTGGCCGAGTTGCTGCAGCTGATCCACAAGGACGGGGCCGACGCGGCACTGGAACAGCGCGTGGCCTTGCAGGAGCAATTCCCGCGCGGGCCGGAATTTGGCAGTTACGACCCATGGTTGCCAAACGAACGGGCGCACCTGACGCGCATGTATGACCGCGACATAGCTGATATTCGCGCCAATCCGGACATCACCTTGGTGGAGTTGGAAAGTGTTTAAGATCGCCGGGCACCCAGTGACCCCAGGCGGCGAGTTGCGAGGGACTTGATGAAAAAAGACTACGAGATTGGGATGCTGTGGGTCGAGGGCCCGCTCAGCTATGTGGAGGTGCTGTGCGCGCAGTCTTTCCTCGATGCTGGTCATCACGTGAAGCTTTATCACTATAAAGATGTGCAGAAGGTGCCGGACGGTGTCGAACTGATCCACGGAGACAGCGTTCTGAAAATCGACCGTTTTATCCAACATGGGCGCACGGGCAGCTTTGCGCTTTTTTCGGATGTGTTTCGCTATCATCTTCTGCAGCAGAATGACCGGATGATCTGGGCGGATCTGGATGCCTATTGCGTCAAGCCGTTCGAAACCCAGACCGGGCATTTCTTCGGGTGGGAATCGGACACGCATATCAATGGTGGCGTGCTTGGCCTGCCACCGGATAGCGATGCCCTGGGTCAGCTTCTGGAGATGAGCGAGGACGAGTTTGGCATTCCCGAATGGTATCCCGATCGCGAAAAGAACCGGCTGCAAAAGCTGAAAGACGACGGCAAGCCGGTTCATGTCAGCGACATGAAATGGGGCATTTGGGGGCCGCAAGCGGTCACGCACTACCTGCACAAGACCGGCGAGGCGAAACATGCGCTGCCGATATCCGGGCTGTACCCGGTCGGTTTTCGCGAGCGTCGCCTGCTGATGCGGACGCGCGCGAAGGACAAGATCGACGCCATGCTGAACGACGATACGTATTCGGTGCATTTCTACGGCCGGCGCGTTCGCGAGTTTTTGTCGGATATCGGTGGCATGCCCGAACCTGACAGCTGGATGGATACGATCCTGAAGAAACACAAGATCGACTGCGAGGCCGCGCCGGTGCTGTCACGCGAGGAAAAAGAGGCTTTG
Source organism: Pseudomonadota bacterium (assembly GCA_039818805.1). GTDB lineage: Bacteria > Pseudomonadota > Alphaproteobacteria > Rhodobacterales > Rhodobacteraceae > Roseovarius. The sequence goes on along the minus strand of JBCBTE010000103.1, from coordinate 4,424 downwards.
AAGGCCGCCGAGGCTGCGGGCAAAGTGCAAACCGCGCCCCGTGTGGTCACCGGCAAGGGCGGCGAAAACCTGACGGAGCTGGCGGATCGGTTCGGGTCTGACAAAGGGTCGACCAAGCATCGGTATACTGAACTTTACCACATGCTTTTTCATCCGTTTCGACAGCGCAAGATCACCTTTCTTGAGATGGGTCTGCTGATTGGCGGTCCAGAGCATGGCAACAGCCCGGACCGCGAAACGACGGATGCGCCGTCAATCCGGATGTGGCTGGAGTATTTTCCCAAGGCGGACATTCACGGCCTCGATATCTCGGATTTTTCGTGGTTCAAGGACGATCGCTTCACGTTCCATCGCTGTGACATGGATGACCGTGACGAGATTGCCAGCGCCATCGAGGAAGTGGGAGCCGCGCCGACCATTGTCATCGACGATGCAAGTCACGCCAGCCATCACCAGCAAAACGCGTTCCTGGAGATTTTTCCGCGCCTGGAGTCAGGCGGGATATATGTGATCGAAGATCTGCGCTGGCAGCCTGAACCTTATGAAAGGGACGGGATCACCAAGACCGCAGAGCTGTTCCGCAGCTGGCTGGAAAAGAAAGTTTTTGAGCATAACGATCCGGCGGTGGCCGCAGAGTTCAACGTGCTGGCCGAGGATATTTCGGGCTGTATCGTTGAAACCGCCCGGTTTCTGCGTGGGCGCCGGGATCAGGTGGCAGTCATCCACAAGAAATAGCCTGGGGCGGCGCAACCGCCCCAGGCTGTTTGCATAAAGAAAGCTTACGACTGGGGCAGGATCACGCTGTCGATGACGTGGATCACACCGTTCGACGTTTCGATGTCGGCGCTGACAACATTGGCCTCGTTCACGGTGACGCCATCGGTGGTGCCGATCTTGACCTCGTCGCCTTGTACGGTGGCTGCGGTCATGCCATCGCTCAGGTCGGTGGACATGACCTTACCCGGCACGACGTGGTAGGTCAGGATTGCGGTCAACTGGTCTTTGTTTTCCGGCTTCAGCAAATCTTCAACCGTGCCTTCCGGCAAGGCCGCGAATGCATCATCGGTCGGCGCAAAGACAGTGAACGGCCCATCGCCTTTCAAGGTGTCAACAAGATCGGCGGCCTGAACCGCGGCCACGAGCGTGGTAAAGCTGCCTGCTTCGACAGCGGTATCCACGATGTCTTTTTTGGCGGTGCCGGCAATTACCGTGGTGCCGGCCACGATGGCGGCGGTGGTCAGAGCAAGATAAGTTCTGCGAAGCATTATGTCCTCCATTTGCTTTTCAGACGATGCTCGGTTGGAACATCTAAAAGCGTCTACGGTGATTTCATGAAGTTGGTTCACCGGGGATTCCCGCCGATCCCGCTTGACGAAAATCAACCCGCCGCTAAGCCGCGCGATTTTGCGATTTCCACTAAAAAACTTGTGAAGCGCGTTACAAAAAATGTGCTTTTGGACGACCATCCAAGCCGATCGCGGCTTTTAACCGTTGAGGCATGCGCCGGCTGTGTCATAACGACAGTGAACAGGAAGGTCGGAGGCGACAGACAGCCGATGGAATTTGCATTCGACGCGCTGGCAATGCTGGCGATTATCTTTGTTCTTGGCATCGGTGCGGTCATCGTCGCCGCATTGCTGTTTTTCGTTATCGACAAAACCCAGACCGGTGATGCGATCCGCAGGAATTATCCGGTGATCGGCCGGTTCCGGGGGCTTTTCACCTCATTGGGAGAATTTTTTCGTCAGTACTTCTTTGCGATGGATCGTGAAGAGATGCCCTTCAACCGTGCACAACGCGATTGGGTTGCACACGCCTCCAAGGGAAAGGACAACACCATCGCGTTCGGCTCGACCCGCAACCTGAACGTGGCCGGCACGCCGATTTTTGTTCCTGCTGCCTTTCCGCCGCTGGATGATCAGTTTGCCAGCACGGAACCGATGGAGATCGGCCCTTATGCGGCGGTGCCCTACAAGGCAAAGTCGATTTTCAACATCTCTGGCATGAGCTTTGGCGCAATCTCGAAACCCGCTGTTGAGGCGTTGAGCCGGGGGGCCGCCGAAGCCGGCATCTGGTTGAACACCGGCGAGGGCGGGCTAAGCCCGTTTCACCTGACCGGTGGGTGTGACGTGGTCTACCAGATTGGTACGGCGAAATACGGTGTGCGAACGAAAGATGGCGCGTTGAGCGACGAAAAACTGCGTGAGGTCGCAGAAAACCCCTACGTCAAAATGTTCGAGTTGAAATTGGCGCAAGGGGCAAAACCGGGCAAGGGCGGCATCCTGCCGGGCGAGAAGGTCAACAAGGTGATCGCGGATATTCGCGGTATAGATGTCGGCCAAGACAGCATTTCACCAAACCGGCACCGCGAAGTGAACGATTTTGGTCAGCTTCTGGATTTCCTGGGCCACATCCGCAAGGTGACGGGACGGCCGGTTGGCTTTAAAACAGTGATCGGTTCCAGCGATGCATGGGAAGATTTCTTTGAGCTGATCGTGGAGCGTGGCGTCGAAAGCGCGCCGGACTTCATCACGATTGACGGCGGCGAGGGCGGCACTGGTGCTGCACCCATGCCGTTGATGGATCTGGTGGGCATGCCGATCCGGGAAGCTTTGCCGCGGATCGTGGATGTGCGGGACCGGTTCGGCCTGAAAGAGCGCATTCGGATCATCGCCGCGGGCAAGCTGGTCAATCCCGGCGATGTGGCCTGGGCCATTTGCGCGGGGGCGGACTTTGTGACGTCGGCGCGGGGGTTCATGTTTTCGCTTGGCTGTATTCAAGCGCTGAAGTGCAATCGAAATACGTGCCCCACCGGCATCACCACCCATGACAAACACCTGCAGGCCGGTCTGGTGGTTGAAGACAAGTACAAGAAAGTCGCGCATTACGCCAAACAGGTGATCAAGGAAGTCGAGACCATCGCCCATTCCGTGGGCGTGGCTGAACCACGCCTGATGCGGCGGCGGCATGTACGGATCGTGCAGGCAGATGGCACCTCGATCCCGTTCAACAAGATCCGGCCAAGTTACAACGCGGCGCAGTATCCGTGAACAGACCGCCCAAGGCCGTACTTTTCGATTGCGACGGGGTGCTGGTGGACAGCGAGGTGATCACCAATCGCATCATGTTGAAAGAGTTCGCCGAGCGGTGTCTGGACCTGACCATGGACGAGATGCTTGAGATTTCGCTGGGCAATACGATGGAAGGCGTGGCCGCCGAGGCCGCGCGGCGCGGTGCGCGGATTGAGGATAAATGGGTGGCACAGTTCTATCTCAAGGCGTTCGAGGCGTTGGAACGGGAAGTCGAGGCGGTCCCCGGTGTGTCGGATGTGATCGACCGTTTGCACGCCCGGGGCGTGGCAATGGCCGTGGCCTCGAACGGGCCGGTGGCGAAGATGCAGATCACGCTGCGCCGGGCCGGTCTGCTGGACCGGTTGACCCCGCATATCTTTTCGGCCCGTGATCTTGCGCATCCCAAGCCTGCGCCGGACATTTACCTGCATGCGGCCGCCGTGTTGGGCGTATCACCGACCGAGTGCGCCGTGATCGAGGACAGCGCATCGGGTGCCAAGGCCGGGCAGGCCGCGGGCATGCGGTGTATCGGGTTTGCGCAGGCGACCGATGCCGCAAAGCTGAGGCCGTATTGTCATGATGTGGTGCAGGACATGACGCAGGTGGCAACGCTGTTGCATGTCTGACCGGGTTTGTTACCGCCGTCCAACGTCTTCGTGAAACGGCTTGTTTTGTCTAGGAATGGCGCTTTGGTTAAGGCACGAGTGATTGAACGTGCCCGTGACCAAAGGAGACCTTTATGGCCTATCGCTGGAAAAACACCCTGACCGACAAGGATGTGACGGATGAGGCCGTATATCTGAACCGGCGCCAATTGATGGTTGGCGCCGCCGCCGGCGTTGGCCTGGCGGGGATCGGCGCGCAGGCCAAGGCGCAGGACTTGGAAGTGACCGACTATGAGCACATTACTCAGTACAACAACTATTACGAGTTCGGCACCGGCAAGGATGATCCGGCAAAATATGCGCACACGCTGACCACCAAACCATGGAGCGTGAAGATCGACGGGCTGGTCGATAAACCCGGCGATTATGAATTTGCCGACATCATGGCCAAGATGACGGTCGAGGAACGTATCTATCGCTTCCGCTGTGTCGAGGCGTGGTCGATGGTGGTGCCGTGGAACGGGTTCGAGTTGGCCGATCTTCTCGAGATGGCAGGCGTACAATCGGGCGCGAAATATGTGGCCTTCGAAACCGCCCTGCGCCCTGATGAAATGCCGGGGGTGAAATATCCGGTTCTGGACTGGCCCTATGTCGAGGGTCTGCGCCTGGATGAGGCAATGCATCCATTAACAATCATGGCGACGGGCATTTACGGCAAGGACATCCCGAACCAGAACGGCGCGCCGCT
>JBCBTE010000102.1:0-10367 GCA_039818805.1 Pseudomonadota bacterium | reverse complement strand
CCGTTTTGTACGGCATTTGATCCATGGAACAGCAAAACTTTCCCTCCGTAAACTCGTATTAAAGAAAAATCATCCGTATGAGACACAATTAAGACGAACCTTTGTAAATATTTCGTTTACTCAAGACCTTACCCAGCTTTTCCCACGCGCAAACTTCCGCCGAACAGCCCGTTACAACGTGGTTTGAGCACTTTGGGCCGGAGGAATTCCAGTCAGGATTCATCCGAATGCGTTTACCGGTGTGCTGCTACCAAACCTTGAGTGGGACAAACACACGTCCCGCTTAAGGTGACCTACTCATCAAAAGAACATAAAGTCCGAAAGCGAAAAGTCATCAAGATCGGTGTTTTCCAGAATTGCGATAACCTGGCCGTTGCTGCCAGCGCCGTCGGACATGAACAATTTTGTTGCCCCGTCGACTTGCCTTAGCCACATCTCGAAGCTTTCGCCAGACCCTGTACCGTCGGGGCCACCCAATTGGAATTCGTCTTTGCCCAGACGAAAATCCAGATCAGCCGCATCATCCAGAAGATCGCGAAGATCAAGGACATCCTGACCAGTTTGAAAGTCGGAAATCGTGTTCAATGCATTCGCGTCGGTAAAGACGAAACGATCTTTTCCGCTACCACCTGATAACCAGTTCACGCCAGAACCGCCATCAATCGTATCGTTGCCCGTCCCGCCCTCGATGCTGTCGGCGCCGCTATCGCCGAAAATCAGGTCACGCCCGGCCCCACCGCTTATGGTATCCTTGCCCGCCCCGCCGGACAACGTATCGTTGCCGCCACCACCGTTGATGATGTCAAGGCCGCCGCCGCCATCAACCGTATCCCGACCCGACCCGGCATTTAACAGGTCGTTTCCGCCAGCCCCTTTGATCGTGTCCATCCCTAAAAAGCCATTGATGATCTCGTCATCCATGGAGCCTTTCAAAAGATCAGCGACTTTCGTGCCGTTCAGGCTGTTTTCGGCAGGTCCACCATTGTCCAGATAGATCTCGACCGGACGGTCCGAATTCGCGACGACCACGGCGGGGTCAACATCAACGCTGAGCGTCAGTTGGGAGTTGGGCGTGTAGGTCTGAATATCAATATCGCGCGTCGATACGGCTGCTTCGGTGTTTCCGTTGTTGGCCGTCAATCCCAATTGAACGCGGTCCAGCTCTCCGCCGACAAGATTAAAGTTGTAAGGGTCAAGCATCTCTTGGGTCAGTCGGGTGGCGCCATTTTCCTGCATCACCAGGTCGTCGTTGAGATAGATGCGCATTTCGCCGGTGTCTTCGCCCCCTGACACGACAACCACGCGCAGCGTGTACCACTGGTCCGTGGTTACAGGCTCGTGTTGAGCATACCAACTTTGGTCTTCACCGATTTTGGCGCGGTCCACGCGAAACAGCCCATCGCGCAGGTAGACCCGCACACCAGGGTTGGTTCCGGTATTTGCACTCGAGCTTTCGACATCTACCAGAAAGACTTGGTCCGTGGGGGAACCTGCCGGGATGAAAAAATCCATCTCGATCGCAATCAAGCCTGAATCTGCAACCGGCTGAAGCCCGACATTCAACGTTGATTTCGTGACATCCCCTGAACTGGCGCCCACTTGGTGATGCAACACGTTGCCGTCTGCCGATATACCGACCGCGCCGGTGTTCAACTGCATCGCGAACTCAGCCTGTTGGAAATCTCCAAGAGCAAACAGTTCAGTCGTATAGTTTGGCACCGATAGTTCCACTTCGTCGCAGAAAACGTGTCGGACGAGCCGACGCTAACCGTTGTCGTTGGCCAATGGGGCAGCTTCTTGACGTCGCTTAGGCGCTTTGGTGGCAGTCATGGCGCACATAACGCGGGCCACATCACGCCGGATGTCGCGGTGTAAGGGGTATTTCATAGTGCTCGCCTCGCTACTTTTTTTGTGGCGCGATGCGTATTCAAAATTTTGCGGTTTGTCAGTCGGGACAGCGGCGCAGCGCGCAAGTATCCGCCGGTCCATTGTCGGGATCGGCAAAAATCCGGCGATTGTCCGCCATTTCCGGGAATGACGTTAGGTCGCGGAGCGGTTTGGGGCTAATCTATATGCCTTGCGCGGCAACTTCACGGTCAGGTTGCAGCCTCTACGCGCGCTCTGTCGTGTCCCCGCGTTCCCATTGATCCGGCAATCGACCTTTGAACAGCAAGGTCAGAACAGAGTTTTGGGCAACGACCCAGTGATAAAACGCATATCCTGCGAAAAACGTCAGGAAAACGACGGGCCAATACATCCACTGAACCGGAACGCCCAATAGCGCCAGGACCGAGCCAAACGCATAAATCAGCAGGATCTGCAGGATGTAGGCGGTGTATATCCCGTCAGACAGGAAACGTGTCGTTGCAGTTTCAAAATCCACCCAACGCCGGAACGCCCACAAAAGCGCAAAGACTGTCGCCATCGTGGCCATCGACTCGGCCGCGGCGTGCATCATTGTTGAGGCCGGGCTAAGCGTGTCTTTGAAGCCAACATGGTACGTCGTCATCAGGATTGCAGCGGCGATAATGCTGGTGAGATCGATCTTGTGCAGTTGGCTCCACAAAGAGCGGTACATGTATCCACAGATGCCTAGAAAGAAATACGGCGCAAACATGACGATTTCCTGCGTCACCGAGCTTTCACCGAACGCTCTGCCCAGCATCTCGTCCACAAGCCGGGCCAACAGCACCAGAAGCATCACCGATACGCTGACCGCGAACGGCCAGGTTGCGTGCGGCAAGTGCACTTTTCGCGCCACGAACGCGCCTACATGGCGCAGGGCAAAGATCACCATCGGTGTCATAGCGACATAGAACGCAAGCCCGATCAGGAACCAAAGATGCAGGACTTGCGATGCAGGGCCGCTATAGCCGGCCCGTTCGCCCCACAGACCTGACAAAGCCTCGAAAAACCCAAGACGCGGGGCCGACGGCTCATGAAACGACGTGATCAACGAAATGGTGAGCGGGTTCAAAACAAGCAGACCAAACGCCAGCGGGACAAGGATCGCGACCGCCCTGTGCCTGAAAAACTGCTTCACTTCGCGGCGGTGGTACAGCATCGCGGCGAAAAAACCCGAGACGGCAAAAAACGATGCCATCCGGAAAAAACCGGACATGTCCAAGAACACCATCCAAGGGCCAGCCTCGTATAGGCGGTTCGTCTGCACCAAAATGCCGAACAGCATGCAGAACACCCGCAGGTTATCGAGGTAGTGCAATCTGGGGGTCGACGACATCTCTAGGTGCCACCTTTGCAATAAAGTGCTTTTCAATAAAAACGGATCGCAAGTCGCGGTTATCTATCGGTCAAAATATACCAGCCTGCCCCGAACAATAAAGCATGAAATCAAAGTGTTTCGCGCATGAGTTGATACACTTTGCCGTGTTGCACGCCTGAAGATTTGCGCGGGCCGTTCCGTACGCCAAAAACTTCCCGTTTCAGAAATCGCTTGTTGTTCGAACCAAGGGCGCTGATTTAGACTATTTCCCGGAAGGGGCGGTGCCGCGCCAGGTGTGTATTTGTAAAAATCATTGCGTTGAAACCTTTGGTTCAAGAAAAGCAAACAAATCGCAGCCGTCGAAGCACCGAGTACGATTGTACGACTTGGGGGAAAGAGATGACACGCTTTAGCACGGTTTTTACACTGGTTTGCGGGATTTGGGCGGCAGGTTCCGCTTCGGCAGAGTCCGGCGTAGTGATGCAGTTCGATCCGGCGAACGCATCCCGTTTCGAAGATATGTTTCCGCGATCGGGCAAAGGTTTGACAAACAAGAAGACAACGGTCAGTGGCAACAACATTGACATCGTCTCTGATCCGCAGCTAAGCCGCCGTGTCATCGCTTTGTCGGCCAAACGACGAAAAGGCAACACCGTTTCCAAAAGTTCTGTCGTTCACGAAGGCTTTTCCGCGAAGGAGGGGTCAACCCTGGTCGTGTCCATGGACGTCAAGCTGAACACTTTGTCGCCCGGCGGTATTTTCATGATGGACATCGAGTGTTCGGATTGCTGGCCAAAACCGTCAATCCACCCCAACAAAAGCCCTGGCATTCGGCTCTACATCGACAAATCAACGGGCAGCCTTGCAATTGACCGCGGAAAAATTGGCCTGCGCAGCAAACCGTTACGCACCAAAGGACGCGCGCCACGCTTTCCAACCGACAAATGGGTGACCTTGGTGTGGCGATCACAGATCAGCAGCGGCAAAAACGCATTGACCCAGATTTACGTCGATGACGTGCTCCATCTCGAAGCCCGCGGGGCAACCCTTATGGATGACCGGGTATTCAAGAAATACGGGATCAACCTGCGCAAGCTTGAGTACAATTACGTCGAAATGGGCGTGACGGCCAATGAAAGCGCCCGTGATCTGGAAATGCGGATCAGCAAAGTCGAGATTAGGCTTGAATAGCCACACGCCTTTCATTTAGTTAAATCATATATTTACTCGTGCCGAGCTTTGCTCGCATACAATTAACCAATGCTTTGAATTCGTGTTCAATTCTGTATATGCGGACGCCTGTCTTGGACTTTACCAACACCGAACACCTTGACCGCTTGCCCAAGGGTCGTGTCCTTCATGTGATCTACAGTATGAAACAGGGCGGCGCGGAACGCCTTTTGTTGGATGACGTGGTTGCGCAGGAAAGTCCAGGCGATGGGCAGGGTGAGTTTCCAGGGCTGGTCGTATGCTGGAACCACGAGGGTATTCTGGCCGAGCAACTGCGCACTGCCGGTGTGCCGTATCTGGTTCTGGACAGGCGGCTTCGGCCGATTTGGAAACTGCCCTTGTTCTTGTCCGACCTTCGAACGCTGGTGTCCAGCATTCGCAAAATTGCCACCATCACCCAGGCACCCATCATTCACGGGCACCTGATCGACAGCACATTGCTGGCCGCACTGGCCAGCAATGGCAAAACCACCAAATCCGTGACGACGATCTACTCGAACCACGTCATTCCCATGTCGATCCCCAAAGGTGGGGCGAAATATGCAATCTGGAATGCAATCGCCCGCTGGAGCCTTAAAAGGGTCGATCGGGTGGTATCCATCTCGACGGATGTCACCCAGACCCTTGTGAAGGGGTTTGGCGTACCCGAAGAAAATCTGATCGAACGCCCGATTTCCGTCGAGGCAGTCACGTTAACCCGGTCCGCACCCGAGGCACGCGCGTTGTTTGACGTGGCCGACAACGAGCTTTGTTTGGCGTTTGTGGGACGGCTGGTCGAGAACAAGAACCAGGCCTGTCTGATCCGGATGGTCGGCATATTGCGCAGTCGCGGTGTCCCTGTTCGCCTGCTCTTGGTCGGGGATGGACCGGACAAAGACATGCTGTCCCAGACCGCGCGCGAACATGATGTGGCGGATCACGTTCGTCTGCTGGGTCATTACAAGGATTTACCCGCGGTGATGGCCGCCTGCGATATCTTCGTCACCGCGTCAAAATCCGAAGGGGTGTCGCTTGCCCTGCTCGAGGCGATGTCGGCCGAAGTGCCGATCGTGTCTACAAACAACGAAGGCAACAGCGACTTGTTGAAAGACGGGATCGGCACGCTTGTCACAGGAACCACCGATACCGCGTTGGCCGATGCGGTCGAGGCATTGTGGCGCGATGACACGGCCCGGTCCAGACAGGTTGCCACCGCAAAGGCGTTTTTTGACACCTATCGGCGCGCGTCAGTCGAAGCTGGCGGTTCGAACTTTGTCTATCGCGATGTCCTGTCGATGGGGCCGGCGTGATGAAAGTCCTGATCGTCGGCGCCAACGGGTTTATCGGACAAGCGATGGCGCGCCACGTCAAAATGGTCCATCCCACGGCTGACATCGTGGGCGTTGTGCGCCCGGATAGCCGCGCCGTGCCCGACACACCGTTTCGCGCCGTCCGCCAGATCGAACAAGCGGATCTCTTGATCTATTTGGTCGGGCGCGGCGGTATTCCGGAATCGATCACCGACCCGGCCGATGCGTTCCAAGCCAATTGCCAAGAGGCCATCACCGCCTTGGAGACAGCGCGAACATTGGGCGTGTCGCAGTTCGTACTGGCCTCGACCTGTGCCCTTTACCCAAGGGGTCCACACCCGGCGCAGGAACACGGCCCATTGTCTTTGCAAACACCCTACGCCAAGGCCAAACGGACCGCCGAACTCTACGGCATCACCGCGTCCGAGCTGACTGGGCAGGATGTGCGCGTTGTTCGGCTGGCCAATGTCTACGGACCAAAACAGCGCCGGCAATTGATCTATGACGTGGCCATGCGTGCGCTTGGCGGTGAGAAGGTGGAATTGCAAAGCAGCGGGACCGAAAAGCGGGATTTCGTTCATGTGGACGATACCGCCCGTGCCATCTGGGCCGTGGCCGAGAACGGCAAGCCGGGTGGAATTTACAACGTTGGCTCCGGCACACCGCGCAGCGTGCGCGATGCGGCCAAGTTGATATGCGCCTCTTTTGGGGCCAAACTAACCCTGCCCGAGGCCACCAAGCCCGACACGACCGGGTCCGGTGACGCCTACCCTGATATCACCAAGCTGCTGAAGTTGGGTTTTGAGCCGCAGATCGACTTTGAAACCGGACTGAACGAAACATTGAATTGGATAAGGTCTACCACGTGACGTATTCTGGAAAACGCGTACTTGTAACCGGTGCCGGCGGATTTATCGGCTCTCATCTGACCGAACGGCTGGTCCGGGAAGGCGCGAATGTGCGCGCATTCCTGCGCTACACCTCGAACGGGCGGCAAGGCCTGCTGGAGCTTTTGCCAAAGGATGTGCGCGATCAGATAGACGTCCGCATGGGAGACATTGGTGACGGCGAAGCGATCCGCGATGCGATGCGCGACCGGGATGTGGTGTTTCACCTCGGCGCGCTGATTGCCATCCCGTATTCCTACATCAACCCGGTCGACGTGTTCCGCGTCAACGTTACCGCCACACAGAACGTGCTGAGTGCGGCGCGCGATCTGGGCACCGAACGTGTCGTGCATACCTCAACCTCCGAGGTTTACGGCACTGCGCTTTATGCGCCCATCGACGAAGAGCACCCCATTCAGGCGCAATCGCCCTATTCAGCGTCGAAGATCGCCGCCGATGCGATGGTGAAATCCTATCATCTGTCGTTTGATGTGCCCGTGGCTACGTTGCGCCCATTCAACACCTTCGGACCGCGCCAATCGGGGCGCGCCGTGATTCCCACGATCATTGGTCAGGCGCTGTTCTCGGACAAGATCGAGCTTGGCTCGCTTGACCCGACCCGCGATTTGACCTTCGTGACGGACACGGTCGCCGGGTTCTTGGCCGTCGGACAGCATGAGGCGGCTATTGGCCGGGTGACCAATGTGGGCGCGGGCCGCGAAATCTCGATCGGCGATCTGGCCAACAAGATCGTCAACATCGTGGGGCGCAACACGCCGATTACGACCTCCGACACACGCGTACGCCCGCAGAAAAGCGAGGTGTTCCGCCTGATCTGCAACGCGACATGGGCGCAGGAGAACCTTGGCTGGCGGCAGGAAGTGTCCCTGGACGAAGGTCTGTCGCAGGTTATCGAATTCATCAAAGAGCATCCCGATTGGGTCAATTTCAAGCGTTACGAGGTTTGACATGAAAGCCATTTTACTTGCCGGTGGTGAAGGGCGGCGACTACGCCCCTACACCCACGTTCTGCCAAAACCCCTGATGCCGGTCGGCGGTCGCCCCATTCTGGAACGGATCGTCGAACAACTGCGCGAGGCCGGGTTTACCGACCTGACGTTTGCCGTGGGATATCTGGCGTCGATCATCGAGACTTATTTCGGCGATGGGTCGCGGTTTGGCGTGAACATCACCTATTCACTGGAAACCAAGAAGCTGGGCACCGCCGGGCCCTTGGGCCTGATCGACAAACCTGATGACCATTTTCTGGTGATGAACGGCGATATCCTGACCGATCTGGATTTCGGCGCCTTCATGCAGGCGCACAAGGAAAGCAACGCGCTGGCCACCCTGGCCGTGTTCCAAAAGGACGTTCCGATCTCGTTGGGGGTGCTGGAACTGAACGACGCCAAGGAAATCACCGGCTATATCGAAAAGCCCACCCTGCACTACCCTGTGTCCACCGGCATGTACTGCTTTGATCCTGCGGTGCATGACCTGATCGAGCCAAATGAATATCTCGACTTACCCGATCTGGTTCTGCGCCTGGTGGCGTCGGGCAAGAAAGTGCTGGGGCATGAGTTTGACGATCAGTGGCTCGATATCGGACGCCCGACCGACTATGAGGCCGCAGAGGAACTGATGTCTGGACCGCGCAAGACATCCGAAGGCTAGCGCGTCACTTCGCCTTGTCCTCACCGGCTGCAATGCGATGTTTCAACCCAAGGACAAGCGGGCGCACACGCGTTTCAATGAAGTGAAGAAGCCGCCCTTTTGGTGTGGGCGCGAACAGTGTCAGCCTGTGATGATCCCGGATGTATCCCGGCCAGTCCGCAAGGATATGCGGGCGTTCCAGACTGCCACGCGAGGCATCCACCGCCTCAAGCCCAAGTGCCTGAGAGGTTTTGACAATCTCATCCAGCAAGATGCGCCCCGGTGAAAGGTGATGGTATTCAGATAGATAGGCAAGATTGTAATCCAAAAACCTGTTGCCGTATCGAAACCCGTATCGGTACGAAATCGGCGTGTCATCCAGCAGTAGAAGATAGATCTCAAGCTGACCCCGACGCGCCAACCGCTCCGACAGATCGTGCACGAACCCAAGCCGTTGGGCATTGAACAGGCCCGTATCGGCATCACCTTTCCAACTGGCATCTTCTATGCCTTTGAGCGTCTCGATCAACGCAGGCACCTCGTCTGCCTTTGGTAACTTGTGCACGATCGTCACGTGGCCGGCTTGGTCCAGCTTCTTGCGTGACCGTTTTAGCCGTCGGCGCAAGGTCGACGAGTAATCCGCGTCCGTCAGCGGTTTGTCACGGCCCGACAAGGGCACCACCGGCGCCCGACCGCATTGGCGCCAATGGCCGCGCAACCCGGTCGCCTCGATCGCTCTGTCCAACGTCGCGCGATCGCTTTCATCCATGCAAAGCTCGCTGAACACCGCGACATCCCAGGCCGGTCCTTGGCGCAAAGCCGTGACCGCCTGTGAGCAGTCCCAGGGCACGTCCGTCCCGAACCAACACTGGTCAGCAAGCGGATCGCCCAGCACACGCAACACCGTACAGGGCACCCGCCGCATCCGTTCGGGGGCAACCGACAACGCCAGGCGCGTCTCGCCTTGGCGCAACTCGTGTATCTCTATAACACCGTTTGGTTGATGCTTTGCGTAGGCCTCGCGCCAGTCTTGTTCCAGAAACAGGTTTCCCGGCGACTGCGCCGCCTGGCTTATCCCGTCTGACCACATCGTGCTCAAGGCTCGTCCCCGCCTTTGGCTTTCGCCTCTTCCTTGCGGCTTTGCTTGACCTGTTCAAGGGTCTCGCGGGCCTTGGCCTGGCGGGCGTCCTTTTTCTGCAGATATGCTGATGCGATGACACGCGACCGGATGCCTTTGTGGATCACGCGCACCTCGTGGAAATCGCGTGTTCCGCTGGACCATTTGCGCAGATAAGAAAACCCGCCACCAAGGTCAATCATGGTGGTATCGCCGTTGCACGATCTCCGCACGGCCTCTTTCAGTTGCACCTGCCCCGGCCCAATCTGGTTAAGCTGCAGATCATAGGCGATGTGAAAGGTAAAAAGTTTGTTCTCATGCAAGAAACTAAGCAGATAGCTGGTCGGGCGATCATCCACCATTTTGATGACAAGATCCAATTTGCCCTCGTCCAGGCCCGCCTGCGCCAATTCTGCAAGGCGATGCAGTGTATCGGCGTTGTTCTCAGCGGTTTTCCAGCTGTTCTCAAGGATTTCGCCCACCACCTTCATGGCATCTTCAAGTGAAATGTCCGCAGGACAGTTGACGAATTTGATCTCACCGAGGTCTTCATGCCTGCGTGACCAGCGCTCCACCTCCTTGCGAAAGCGCCGCTGCAGGCCCGCCATGAAGTCCTCGAAACCGCCCTCTTGGGTATCGATGACGAAGGTTGATCCTGCCTCGCGCAGGCTGAGCGTTCCGGCCCGTTCCAGCGCCGTCGCCAAGGCTTTGCTTGGGGGGCGTTCAAGATCCATCTGGTGCAGCAGAAGCAAATCCCAATCACCGCGGGCCTTGAGAGATGCCGCAATGGCCTCTGCCACATCCTGTTCCTGCCCGCGCAGCGCTACCAGGCCCAGGGGTGGTGTCGATCCGGACACAGGAAAACCGATGATGCGGCATCCCATCACGCTTCGGCAGACATGTGGGCGCCCGAGTATGTCATTGCGCGCCGCGGTGATGCGCTGATCGGCTTGTTGCCACTTTATCGC
>JBCBTE010000101.1:0-10626 GCA_039818805.1 Pseudomonadota bacterium | reverse complement strand
GGAAGCTGCCAGATAAATCGCCGCAAACGGGATCGACTTGCACAGGCTCGCGCAATTTTATAGCTGGGCAGCAACGGCTTTTCGCAACAATCCAACAAAAGGGTCTAGAAATGAGTTTCCGTCCGCAACCCCCCGCACCTGCGCGTCCCAACCGCTGCCAGCTATTTGGCCCGGCATCGAACACCAGTCTCTTTGAGAAAATGGCCGCGTCCAAGGCGGACGTGGTCAATCTTGATCTCGAAGATGCCGTGGCGCCTTCGGACAAGGACATCGCTCGCAAGAATGCGATTGAGGCGATCAATGATATCGACTGGGGCAAGAAGACCCTTAGCGTCCGCATCAACGGGCTGGACACTCAATACTGGTACAAGGATGTGGTTGACCTGCTGGAGCAGACCAACGGCCGCTTGGACATGATCATGATCCCCAAGGCCGGATCGGGTGACGACATTTACGCCGTTGACGCGTTGGTCAGCTCGATCGAATTGGCGATGGGTCACAAGAAGCGGCTTGCGTTCGAGTGCATCATCGAAACCGCGATGGGCATCGCGCATGTCGAAGACATCGCCAAAGGCAGTCCCCGCATGCAGGCCATGAGCCTCGGCGCGGCCGACTTTGCCGCCTATATGGGCATGCAAACCACCGGGATCGGCGGCACGCAGGAAAACTACTACATGCATCGCAACGGTGAAAATTACTGGGGTGACCCATGGCACTGGGCCACGGCGAACATCGTCGCCGCGTGCCGCACCCATGGTCTTTTGCCGGTCGATGGACCCTTCGGCGATTTCTCGGACCCCGAAGGTTTCAAAGCACAGGCCTTGCGGTCTCTGACCTTGGGTATGGTTGGCAAATGGGCGATCCACCCCAATCAGGTTGAGGCCTGCAACGCGATCTTCACACCCTCCGAGGAATCGGTGAACGAAGCGCGTGAAATCCTGGCCGCCATGGAAGACGCCAAAGCCAAGGGCCTGGGTGCGACGACCTACAAGGGTCGCCTGATCGACATCGCCTCGATCAAACAGGCCGAGGTAATCGTGAAATCAGCCGAGATGATCGCGGAATGATGGCGCGGTAACTTGAAAAAAGACGGCCCTCGCATTGCGGGGGCCGTTTTCATTTGTCGGTCTGGAAGTTTCAATTTGTCTCGGGCGCCGGGGACGAAAAGTCAGGGATCGCGCGCGTCGAGGCGTCTTTTGGCTCGATATCGGCCCAGTTGCTTTGCGCCAGATTGATGTTTGCAGGGATGTCTTCTTCCCAGAATCCCACCACGTTTTTGGTGATGTTCAGGTAAAGTTTGTCATCCACAATCCGCCACAAGTGCGGGTTGGCCGGAACCTTGCCGCCTTTCGAAACGCCATAGGCGCAATGACCATCATATTGCGGCGCGTAGAACGCAGGGTTTTCAAGGAACGCGTCGCGATTGGCTTCGGACGAAAAGGCAAAAGTCGCGCCATTGTAGTCTGCGGTGATATCGGCCTTGCCCGGAATGGCCTTAGGCTGGGCAGTGCCAACAGGGTTTTGGGCAAGCGAACGATAGGCGACCACATCGTAACCGGATACGGCAAACCCGGTATCGTCGACATATTGATCGCCTGCAAAGGCGGGCATCGAGAAGGCCGCGACAGCGGCAACGGCAAGGGCAAATCGTTTCATTGAGGTGTCCTTTGTTTGAACAGGTTGGGCAGCAAAGCGCTGATAGGACGGAACATACAAATCGACCCGCGTGCTGGTAACCACGCTGACGCAGGTGTGAACCTTCTGATCAAAATCGTGAGCGACAGCCTCGGCACAGAGCGCTAAAAAGTGCGGTAAGCGAAGGAGGTTCCCATGCGCCTTACACTTCTCGTTGCCATGCTGGCGACAGCGATTGGACTAAGTGCACGTGCGGCCGAAGACATGGCCCTCAGGGATGGCTGGAGGCTTTACCTCACAACCAAGTCGTTTGATACCTTGGTGAAAGATACGGTTTCCGCGGTCAAGTCGAACGGTTTGATCGTTGTCACCCAAGCCGGACCAACCAAAGCCGCCGCCAGCCGTGGCATCACCATTCCGGGCAACCGGGTGATCGGTGTCTTCAACAACGACTTCGCTGTCAAAGTTCTGGCAACGTCGACGGCAGCCATGATCGAAGCACCGATCCGCCTCTATGTAACGGAGAATACGGATGGCAGCGCAACCCTGTCTTACAAAACGCCCAGTCACGTGTTTGCGCCTTACATGGATGAGGGTGGGGCGAAACTGGCCGAATTGGCGGCCCGGCTGGATGCAGAATTCGCAAAGATCGCCGAAACCGCAGCGCGATAAGCCCCCAACTTCAGTCACACTGGCGTGAATGGACTTGCGTCGCGGCCTGAACCCCGCAATGTCGAGGGAAATTTTCCATTCCAAGGACGTTTCATGGCTCAACCTGTTCTGCGCGCTGCTGATCTTCTGGCTCGGCGGCTGTATAAGGCGGGCTGCCGCCATGCATTCGGAATGCCCGGCGGTGAGGTTCTCACCATCGTGGATGCGCTTGAGAAGGCGGGCATTCGATTCAATCTTGTCAAACACGAGAATGCCGGCGGTTTCATCGCCGAAGGCGTACATCACCGAGACGGCGCACCCGCCATTCTCGTCGCCACGGTTGGGCCCGGCGCGATGAACGGCATCAATGTCGTTGCTAATGCGGAACAGGACCGTGTGCCAATGATCGTGCTTACCGGTTGCGTCGACGAGGACGAAGCGCTGACCTACACGCATCAGGTTCTGGACCACCAGCAAGTGATGCGCCCGATCACCAAGCAGAGTTTTCGCCTGACTGCGGCCGGCGCTGGAATCATCGCTGACAAAGCGGTGGCAATTGCGATTGAACCGCGGTGCGGCCCCGTGCATATCGACGTGCCAATCAGTGTAGCCGACGCCGCCGTGCCCGCAAATGCCGCCACGCCTGTTCGCATACCTGCCAGCCCGGTTGCCCCGTGCGGTGCAGATGGTGCTCGCGCCCGTGACGCGCTGGCCAAGGCGCAGCGGCCAATTGCCATTGTCGGATTGGATGTGCTGCGAGACAGTGCAGAAACCGTTCTGCGCGCCTTTCTGGAACAGTTCGGCATTCCGTTCATCACCACATACAAGGCCAAGGGTGTACTGCCCGAAGATCATCCACTGTGTCTTGGCGGTGCCGGTCTGTCGCCGCTGGCCGATGCACAGCTTTTACCATTGGTCAAGCAGGCCGATCTGGTGTTGTGCATCGGTTATGATCCAATTGAAATGCGCACCGGATGGCGCGACGCCTTTGATCCCTTGCGCCAGACGGTCATCGACATCGCAGCAGTGCCAAACACGCACTACATGCACCAGGCAACGCTGAACTTCGTAGCTCATACGGGCGAAACGCTCGAGATGTTGGCACAAGGCAGGCCGTCTCGTGCCACGTGGCCGGACGGCGCGCCCAAAGCTGCGCGCATCGCATTGGCGCAGGCATTTCCCCAGGATGACGCGTGGGGTCCGGCGGGTGTAATCGCCGAAACGCGCAACGTGATGCCACGGACAACACTCGCCACGGCCGACAGCGGCGCGCATCGCATTTTGCTTAGCCAGATGTGGCACAGCTACGAACCACGCGGCCTGATCCAATCATCGGCGCTTTGCACGATGGGGTGCGCCGTTCCGATGGCGATGGGCTTGAAACTCGCCGCGCCCGAGCGCCCAGTCATCAGTTTTTCCGGCGACGCCGGCTTTCTAATGGTCGCGGGCGAGCTTTCCACTGCCGCCGAACTTGGTTTGAATCCTGTTTTTCTTGTGTTTGTCGATGCCAGCCTGGCCCTTATCGAGCTGAAGCAACGCCAACGGCAATTGACCAATCACGGCGTGGATTTCGGCCGCCATGACTTCGCATCGATAGGCCGCGCTTTCGGTGGCGAAGGTTACACGGTACGCGACCGCACCGAACTGCGCGAGGCACTACAAACCGCACTCGACAGTCCAAGGTTCAGCGTAATCGCGGCAGAAATCGAACCCGGCGGATATGACGGACGCATTTGATGCACATGTAGCGCGCGCCGCTTGTGCATAAAAAGTAACCATGCTGCGCCGCAGATAGGCTCACCGTGTCGAAACAAGAAGGCGAATCATAACGTTACTGGCTTTTCAACGTGTGGTGTTGGGTCCAGACGGTGACGTTTTTTCAGTCAAGTTTTTGGATTCAGGGCCCAATTCTGTGCCGAAACACCGGATTATCGGCAGGTTTCCGCAATACTTCTCGCGAAACCTCACACAGGACTTCACCAATGCGTTAGACCGCCCAATACCGTTATGTAGCCCCCTATCTCTTTGCTAAGCAATGAGGCGCGGGAATGGTCCGCATAAGCAATGGATGTTAAAATGAAGTTTGATGTATTCGGCCTACCAACCAGTTTGACCCAAGACTCTGCGCTTGAAGCGTGGAATGAAACTATTCTGGGTTTTCTGGCACACGCTGCGGTGACGCCGAAGCATCTTGGTCAGGTGCTCGGGGCAGAGCCGGGCTTTGCGTTGGGACATGCTGTAAAAGGCATGTTTTACATTCTTTTGGGCCGTCGCGAGTTGATGCAAACTGCATACGAGTCGCAAACCGCAGCCCACCACGCCCTGGCACAAGGCCACGCAACAAAGCGCGAGCGCAAATTTGTCGACGCGTTGGATGTCTGGCTGGACGGTCGTCCCAGTGGTGCGATTGAGTTGCTCGAAGAAGTACTTCTCGACCATCCTGAGGACGCCTTGGCGATGAAACTTAGCCATGCCATCCGTTTTGTTCTGGGCGACGCGCAGGGCATGCGTACCTCGGTCGAACGTGTCATGCCCGCGTATGGGCACGATCACGCCGGGCGCGGCTACCTTTTGGGCTGCCACTCCTTTGCGCTCGAAGAAACCGGCGACTACGAGAAGGCCGAGATCGCTGGCCGACAAGCGCTTTGGATGGCGCCGAACGACGCGTGGGGGCTGCATGCGGTGGCGCATGTACACGATATGACTGCCAATGCGGAAAAGGGTCTGGAATGGCTAACTGGCCGCGAAGTCGCGTGGGCCCATTGCAACAATTTCCGCTACCATGTCTGGTGGCACAAAGCCCTTATGCATCTTGACGTCGGCCAAGTCGACGAGGTTTTGGGCCTTTACGATGCCGAAATCCGAAACGAGCACACAGACGACTACCGCGACATATCGAATGCCACATCATTGCTTATGCGGCTGGAACTGGATGGTGTTGATGTCGGGCATCGTTGGGAAGAACTTTCCGAGCTATGCGCCAATCGTACCGAAGATGGTTGCCTCATCTTCGCCGACCTGCACTATCTCATGGCCCTGACAGGTGACAAACGGCCCGACGCGACAGCGAGAATGCTGCAGCGAATTGCCCGCGACGCGAAATCAAACTGCGAAATGGGCAGCCGGATGAGCGACCCGGGTGTTGCAGCCGCTGAAGGTCTCGAAGCCTTTGGCGAAGCACGTTACTCCGAAGCGTTCCAGAAGCTGGCCCATGCGCGTGGCGGAATGCAACGCGCTGGTGGCAGCCATGCGCAACGTGACGTGTTCGAGCGCATGACTATTGATGCCGGTATCCGCGCCGGGTTTCTGGACCAGGCCGAAGCCATTCTGGACGATCGCCAGTCCAAGCGCGCTGGCCGCGAAGACGGCTACACCGCCGCACGTCGCGCCCTGATCGCATCGGGTCGCGGTGATTTTGACACCGCCTCGGTTCCGGCCGAGTAGTCCGCCGCGTTGCCCGCCCGCCGACCTGCCTGTTGTTAGAAGAAAGACAAACGCCATGGCGACAATATCGCCATCATCAGATTACAAAGATACCGTGACCACGACAGCGACAACGACATCCGTCGCCACCGTGCGCGACCCGCGGCTGGATTTCTTCCGCGGGATTGCGATGTTCATCATCTTGATCGCGCATATTCCCGGAAATTCATGGACGCGCTGGATACCCGCTCGGTTTGGATTCTCAGACGCGACAGAAATCTTCGTCTTCTGCTCTGGCATGGCCTCTGCCATCGCATTTGGAAAAAGCTTTCAAAACCGTGGCTGGTACATGGGAACCGCGCGTGTCGCCTACCGCACGTGGCAAGTGTACTGGGCGCATATCGGCCTCTTCTTCTTTCTTGCCATGTGTTTGGCGGCGCTCGACACCTACGGCTCGTTTGACAAATCCTACATCAATTCCCTGAACCTACAGCGGTTCTTCGCAGATCCGGCAACCCAGATCGTGGGCCTCTTCACTCTGACCTACGTGCCGAATTACTTTGACATTCTGCCGATGTATATGGTCGTTCTGGCCATGATGCCGCTTGTCGTGGCCTTGGCGCGCGTCAGTCTTTTTGCCTTGGCGGGGCTCAGCATCTTCGTCTGGATCATGGCCCAAGGCGCCTTCATGGAGTGGATCGGCCTCGGCCATCTGCATCTTACCCTGCCCGCCGAGCCCTGGTCGGATCGCAACTGGTTCTTCAACCCTTTCGGCTGGCAACTTTTGTTCTTCACAGGCTTTGCATTCATGATTGGCTGGCTGCCTGCCCCGCCGGTCAAACGCGGCCTGATCATCGCCGCCATCACGGTTGTCCTGGTCAGCTTGTTGTTCTCGAATGTTGGCTTCCGCCTGTTCCAGTTGCCCGCAGTCAAGGACGTCTTCACCGGCCTGACCAATTGCACGGAAACCGGCTTTGGCAAATGCAATCCGGTCTTCGACTTTCGCCGTGCCTATGGCGACTGGTTCGACAAGTCGAACTTCGGCCCGCTGCATTACCTTCACTTTCTTGCGTTGGCCTATCTTGCCTGGATTTCGGTCGGCCCCGGCGGCAGCGTGTTGAAAAAGGTCGCAGACGGGTCGCGCGGGGCCATGCCGCAAACCCTGCTCGCCGTCATCACGAAAGTGGGCCAGCAGTCGCTTGTCGTCTTCGTCTTCTCGATGGCATTGGCACGTTTTCTGGGTTTCGTCGTCGATCAGATCGGACGCAACGCAGGCACGTTTGCCGTGATCAACATTGTCGGCTTCATTTTGATCACCGGCGTTGCCTACGGCGCCGCGTGGTTCAAATCACAGCCTTGGCGGAGTAAACGCACATGACGCTGTCCAGACGTGCCTTCCTAGCCGGCAGTACGGCCTTGTTGATTGCGCGCCCCGCCGCCGCGACCGCACCCGAGGTGCCATTCACCCGTGACACGGTTGTTGCACTGGCTCGCGATATGGCCAGCCGTGACTACACACCCCGAGACGAAGTCCCACAGGATTGGCTGGACCTGACATATGACCAGTATCGCGATATCCGCTTCCCGCGGGTCAACGCGCTTTGGGCAGATACGGACCGGTCGTACAACGTAGATTTCTTTGCGCCGGGCCTCTACTTCCCACGCGCCACCAAGGTTTACACGGTCGAAGACGGCATGGCCAAACCCGTGGCTTTCAACCTCGACCTCTTCAACAAGGGCAAACTGGTGCCCGAGCTGACGAAAACAGCCGAAACACTTGGCTTCTCGGGCCTTCGCCTGCGCACCGATCTGGGTCATCCTGATTACAAGACCGAGTTCTGCGTTTTTCAGGGCGCTAGCTATTTCCGCGCCATTGGAATTGGTCAGACTTATGGTCTTTCGGGTCGCGGGTTGGCAATCAAAACGGCCGATCCGATGGGTGAGGAATTCCCGGACTTCACCCAGTTCTGGCTGGAAGCGCCGGGGCCAGAACAGGCGAATATGGTCGTTCATGCCTTGATGGACAGCCCGAGCGTCACCGGGGCCTACCGGTTCGATATCACACCCGGTTCCGATTGCGTGATGGATGTCGAGGCGACGCTGTTCCCACGCGTCGACCTGGACAATGTCGGCCTCGGCCCACTGACTTCGATGTTCAAATTCGACCAAACCAACCGCAACCGGTTCGATGATTTCCGCCCGGCCGTGCATGACAGCGACGGCCTGATGATGTGGAACGGCAATGGCGAAGTGATCTGGCGGCCACTGGCCAACCCGGCGCGCCTTCAAGTCTCCAGTTTTGTGGATGAAAACCCTCGTGGATTTGGTCTGATGCAGCGCGCGCGGAAACTTTCGGATTTCGCCGACCTTGAGGCGCTCTATCACAATCGTCCCGGGCTTTGGGTCGAACCCAAGGGCGATTGGGGCAAAGGCACGGTCACGCTGGTCGAAATTCCGACAGACAAAGAAATCTACGATAACATCGTGGCCTACTGGCGCCCGGCCAACCCTTTGCCTGCAAGTGAACAGGTCGATATGGCGTATCGGCTGACGTGGGGTGCCGATGCACCGCTGAAATCTGATTTACCAAAGGTTCTGAACTCATCCATGGGGCGGGTGTTGTTTGGCGAGGGGCGTTTGGTTGTCATCGATTTCGAAGCCGACCCGATCTTCGAAGACGGCCCCGAAGCAATGGATATTCACGTGCGGTCGCCGCATGTCGATACGTCTGAGGGTGTGCTGCAGCGCAACCCCGACACAGGTGGCCTGCGCCTGGCGTTCTCGTTCGATCCCGGCGACAAGACTCACGTCGAATTGCGCGCACAACTGCGCAAGGACGGCGTAAATGCTTCTGAGGTTTGGCTGTACCGGTGGACCGCATGAGGCAGGATCTCTACATAATGCCACCCGAGGCGCGGCTGAATATGCCCGCTCAGAACCTGGACGTGTTCTACGCTGATCCCAAAGCCCCCGGCGTTCAGTCAAACGATCACGTTGGTCTGTGGCGCGCCATTGTTTTCATCCCTGCGATTCTGGCCACAATCGGCTTTGTCTGGACCATGTGGAGCTGGTTCGGCGATGACGGGATCAGCACGGTTGAGGGCACTTTGCTGGGCCTCATGGCGTTCAACTTTTTCTGGCTTTGCCTGACGGTCAGCACAGTGGGTCTTGGCCTGGGGTCTCTCACTCAGATCTCGCGCCCTGAATACGCCGCGCCGCCGTTGAAAGTGGCCCTGTTGATGCCAATCCACAACGAGGTGCCTTGGTACGTGCTTGGCAACGCGCGCTCCATGCTGGAAGAGCTGCGCGCGCGCGGCGGGTCGCATGAGTACGCAATGTTCGTTCTGAGTGACACGCGCGACAATACCATCGCCCAAGCCGAACAGGACAGCATCCGCGCCTTGCAGGCCACCTTATCGCCCGGACTAAAGATCTACTATCGTCGACGGTCTGACAACACGGACCGCAAGGTTGGCAACATTGCCGACTGGGTGGAACGTTGGGGCGCGGACTGGCCGGCAATGCTGGTGCTTGACGCTGACAGCCTGATGACCGGGCGTGCGATTGCCCGCTTGGCCGATGCGTTGGCGCGGGATCCCGGCGCGGGTCTGATCCAAAGCTGCCCACAGCTAATTGGTGCGCAGACCGTGTTTTCCCGCATGCAGCAGTTTGCAAATGGCGTGTACGGCACTGCGCTGGCCGAAGGGTTGGCGCGCTGGACCGGACAGGAAGGGAATTACTGGGGTCACAACGCGATCATCCGGACCGAGGCATTCGCGTCCAGCGCGGGCCTGCCGCATCTGCGCTCATTGACTGGACGCGACCAGCTGATCATGAGCCATGATTTCGTCGAAGCCGGCCTGCTTCGCCGCGCCGGCTGGTCCGTGCGTGTTCTGCCCCGCATTCGCGGCTCATACGAGGAAACACCGCCCACCCTGATTGACCATATTCAACGGGACCGTCGTTGGTGTCAGGGCAACCTGCAGCATTTGCGCTTGCTGTCGACGCGCGGTTTTCGCGCCGCGTCCCGCTTTCACATGTTCCATGGCGCAATGAGCTATCTGGCCTCACCGATCTGGTTCGCCCTCCTGGTGATGTGGGCCCTGATGGGGCAGGGCAAGGATGCCTCGGTGCTGACCTATTTCTCGCCCGATAATCCCCTGATGCCGACCTGGCCCGAGATGACGGAAGGGCGGCATGTTTTGATCATTGCGTTAATGTATTCGTTGCTGTTGGCACCCAAGCTGATGGGCATTCTGGCCATCCCATTGACCCGCACGCGCTTTGCCGATTACGGCGGCCCGGGGCGATTTGCGCTGTCGTTTCTGTCCGAGCTGGTCCTGTCCATCGCTTATGCCCCCATTCTCATGGTGCAACAGATGATCGCCGTCTTCCGCACCGCCCTTGGCCTGCAAAGGGGCTGGACGCCGCAAATGCGTGACGGAGGCCGCTACGGCCTTCGCACGTTGCTGATCTGCCACGCGTTGGAAACCGTCAGCGGTATCGCCCTGATCGTCGGGATGTTCGCCGGGCTCGTGTCGCCTTGGCTTCTGCCAATCGCGATTAGCCTTGCCTTGGCTGTTCCGCTGTCGGCCCTCAGCGGCGTGTCCCTCAAGGGTTTGGTATCCAAGCTGATGGGCACAAGCGAACTGTGGCGCGAACCGGCTGTCACTCAAGCGGCCAAGCACTACCGGGCAGAACTGAAATCGGCCCTGGACGGCGAAACCAACGCACAGGCGGCTGAATAGTCAGTTTTCCAGCGCCTCGAACCAATCCAGCGCCATATCGGCCCATCCTTCTGGCACCGAATGCCCGCCCGGGAAAAGCGCCATTTCCAATGCCGCCCCATCGGCACAATCGCCCCATGTGCGTCGCATGAATTCGCCGGTGGTCTGAAATCCCGACGGCTTTTCATCC
>JBCBTE010000100.1:0-10645 GCA_039818805.1 Pseudomonadota bacterium | reverse complement strand
AAATCTGATGGCTAAGGTCTCTCCTTTCACCTTCAATTTGCTCCAAGGCGTTCTTCATCTTGATCGAGCGGCGCCAGCTCAGGCCGACCAGCACAACGAGAAGCACAATGGACACCGCATAGGATGACAACACGGCGTCGGCATATTTTCCAAGATCAGGCATCATGCCTCCATCCGGTCACGCGCCATCAGGGCCCGCATCCGCCGTGCGCGAATCTCGGTCTGCGTGCGTAGAAAAACCAGCGCTATGAATAGAAAGACAAACCCAGCGATCGTAACCAGCAAAGGATGATAGAATACGTCGGCCACGTTCTTTTCCTTGTCCAGGCTCAGTGACGCACCTTGGTGAAGTCCCTGATTCCAAAACAGCACCGCATATCGGCTTAGCAACGCAAAAACCGAACCGACCAAACACAGGATCGAGGTGAGATCGGCCGCCGTGTCGTCGTCTTCAATCGCTTCCCACAGCGCAATGTAGCCCAAGTAGAACAGGAACAGGATCAGGAATGACGTCAAGCGCGGGTCCCACACCCACCATGTGCCCCACATGGGCTGACCCCAGATTGCCCCGGTGGCCAACGCGATCAGGGTCATCACAACGCCCACGGGGGCCGCGGCGCGCGCCGCCAATGCGCTAACGTGATGCCGGCGCACGATCCAGATCAGCGAGGCCACAAGCATCATCAGCCACGCGTTGATCGCCATCAACGCGCTTGGCACATGAAGGTAGATGATCTTGACAGTCGAGCCTTGGCGGAAGTCGTCGGGCGTAAAGAAAAACCCCCAAACAAGCCCCGTTGCAAGGCACAAAACGGCCAGCACGGACACCCAGGGCAACACCTTGTCTGTCGTTTCGATAAACTTCCTGGGATTGGCGTATTGCCAGAATGATGCCACGCGGTCTTTCCTCTCCCTAGCGTAGATTAACCCTCAATACCGCAGCAGCGGCAAAAGGCAAAAGCGCGATGGTGCCGCAGGTGATCCCCGCCAGTATCAATAGCGGGGTCGTGTACTCCAGGCCGTCTAAACCCCGCCGCGCCATCTCTGCCCCGAAGATCAATGTGGGCACGTAAAGCGGCAATACAAGCAGGCTCAGGAGCAATCCACCGCGACGCAACCCAACCGTCAGCGCCGCGCCAAACGCCCCGATCATACTCAACGCGGGCGTGCCCAGAAAAAGCGAGAGCACAAGGGGCCCAAAGCCCGAGCCGGGCAAGTTCAGAAGCACCGCCAATACCGGTGCGGCAAGCACAAGGGGCAACCCCGTGGTCAGCCAATGCGCCAACGCTTTGACCGCAGCCACGGCTTCCATCGGCACCGGCGCCGTGGCAAGCAGATCCAGGCTGCCATCCTCCCAATCCAGCGCGAAAATGCGGTCGAGCGACAGCAGGCACGCCAGAAGCGCCCCGATCCACAAGACCCCGATCGCGATGCGGGCCAGAAGCTCGGTCTGGGGGCCCACGCCGAAAGGAACCAGCACCACGACAATCAAGAAGAATGCCAACCCGAGGCCAAACCCGCCGCCAGCGCGGATCGCCAGCCGGATATCGCGCGTCAATAAAGCGATCACAAGAAAGCCTCGTCGAAATCATCAAGCGCGGCACGCTTGGCACGGAGAGGAGAGACGTCAAGAACCCGTGCTTCCGTCAGGCCAAGATCAATATGTGTCGCCAGAATAGCCACACCGCCGGAAGCCAGATGCGCCCGGATAACCGCGGCAAACATTTCGACTGCTGTGGCGTCCAAAGACACGGTTGGTTCATCCAGTATCCACACGGGTCTGTGCGTTACCAGCAATCGCGCCAATCCCAATCGCCGTTTTTGTCCTGCCGACAACAAGCCCGCTGGCCGCGCCCGCAACGGGGTCAGGTCATACGCCGCCAGAGCCAAGGATATATCTTTCTGACCAAAGACTTGCGCCCAGAAATGCAGGTTCTCTTCCACCGTTAGAGACGGTTTGACCCCGTCGGCATGACCGGCATAGACAATGGAGTCCGCAGGTGTTTCGATGCGGCCGTCCAATGGGGGTTGCAACCCGGCCAAGGTGCGTAGAAGCGTGGTCTTTCCACTGCCATTGGGACCGCGCAGCACCAGCGCTTCTCCGGAGACGACGGCAAAGCTGACGCCCTCAAGCACCCGAACCCCGCCGCGTGCGACGCAAACCTTGTCTACCGTCAAGTTCATGGTTTTCCTTAACGCAAAGCGGGCGCTCCGCAAAGCGGGATAAGCCCTTCCAAGCTTTGCTCTTTTACACCGGCAACAGGGCCGCGGCCACCCGACGCCCTTCGGAAATCAACACGTTGTAGGTGCGCGCCGCAGCGGGGGAATTCATCGCCTCGACACCCAGTCCGACCTCCTCCAGCGCTGTGCGAAAGGTTTCAGGCAGATGGGCCGTTTCCGCCCCGGTGCCAATAAAGAGTACGTCAATGTCATCGACCAGTTCGATTAGCGATGCCGTATCTTCATATCCATTCCACGTCCGCGCTCCGAACATTCCGACACAGACAGGACCCTCAATTGCCTCGCCGCCAATGCGGAAAAACCCCGGACCATAGCCATCAATCGGTTTGGCATCACTGAAATTGACCTCTTGCAAGCGCATCTCAGACCTCATTTTCCCAAAGTGGCAGACCGCTTATAACAGCCAGAGCTATGACCGCATAGGCCACCCATCGATAGAGCCGCTCGTGCCGCGGATCAAAAAGCGCCTGACCCATCAGGGATGTGATAAAATAGGGCACGGCAAGGACCAATGCCAAAACGACAAGTTCCACCGAAACCGCCCCGCGCAGCAGCAGGTTGCCAACGATCACCACATCCAGCCCTGCCAGGAAAAGAATCGTGTTGGCGCGCACGGATTGCGCAGCCGATTGGCCCGTCAGGTAAAACAAGATCACCACCGGCCCCGTCAGACCTGTCATCCCGCCGATCACCCCGGCGACCGCTCCGATCGGCAGCAACCCTAGTCGGGTCACCTTTTCGACATAACGCCACCCCGCGATCAAAGCCGCCAAAGTGCCACTGGCGATGCCCGCCACCACCCATCGCACAACCCTGTCTTCAAGTTGTGTCATCAGCCACAGCCCTACCGGCACCATCAGCAAGGCCGCCAGCACCAGAATGCTTACTTCGCCACGGTCTGCCTGTCCCCACGCGCGAGGCAAAAGGGCGGCCATGCTGGCAATCCCGGTCAGGGTAATCACGGCAATCACATGTTCCGGCGGCAAGAAAATTCCGGCCACCGGCACGAAGACCAGTGCCGTGCCAAATCCGGCAAACCCGCGCACCAGTCCAGCCACACCAATCGCCAAGCACAACCACGCCAGACCGGGGGTGGCAAGCACCCCAGACAGAACGTCAGGCATCTACATTGGCGAATTGCGTACCTGCACTCGGGTCCTGCTTGGTCCAATCACGCTTCACGCCCAGCCACAGCAGGACACAGCTTGCCACGAAAACCGAAGAATAGGTGCCCACGATCACACCCCAGATCATCGCGAAGACGAAGCCGCGGATTACGTCACCACCCAGAACATACAGTGCCAGCAGGGCCAACAGGGTCGTAACCGAGGTCATGACCGTTCGGCTGAGCGTTTCGTTGATCGAGATGTTCAGAACCTCGCTCAGCGGCTTCTTCTTGTATTTTCGCAGATTCTCTCGGACGCGGTCAAACACCACCACGGTGTCGTTCAGCGAATAGCCCACAATGGTCAGAAGCGCGGCAATAATGGCCAAATCAAACTGAATCTGAAGCTCCGAAAAAATGCCGATGGTCAACACCACGTCATGCACCAGGGCCAGCACCGCACCTACAGCGAACTGCCACTCGAAGCGTAGCCAGATATAGATCAGCACGGCCCCTATGGCCAGTAGCACGGCAATCACCGCCGCCTTGATCAACTCTCCCGAAACCTTGGGGCCAACGCTTTCCACCGACGTGAATTCGATGGCCGTGTAACTGCTGGACAGCGTGTCGATCGTGCCGGTATCCGTCAGCGCCTTTTGCAGTGCCGTGAAATCGTCAAAGGAGATCGCGCCGTCAAGCGCCACCGCCCCTGCTTCAGACAACGTGGCAACGTCCACCGGCGCGCCCTGCACCTGCAAAAGTGCCGCAGCCTCACTCCAATCGACATCCGCACCGGCGATACTCAATAACACCTCGCCGCCCAAAGCTGCGTTCAACACGTGATGCACCCGCTCGATCACCTCCGCGGACACACTCTCTTGTCCTTCCTGTGCCTGGATACGGATCATCGCAACATTCTGGTCTTCTGCGAAGGTCGGATCAAAAACCTCGGTGATGCTGACGTCGCCCAGTTCCAGCACCTGAATCGCTTCGCGATACTGGCCGATATCAATCTCTTGCTCTGCCTGGGTTCGGATCGTCGTCCCACCGCGGAAATCAATGCCGAAATTCAGCCCTTGCAGAAGGAAAGACACCATTGCGATGACAATCAGAAGACCCGACAGACCCAGCGACATCCTCCAGCGCTTGAAGAAGTCCCAGCTTGTTTGCTTTGGCACAAGGCGAAGCGTGCGGCCTTCCAGCACCGATTTAGGTCGCTTGCGCTCATACCAGATGATCACGATCAGGCGGGTAACGAAAATGGCAGTGAAGACCGAGGTGATGATACCAAGCCCAAGGGTTATCGCGAATCCACGCACCGGCCCCGACCCCATGGCATAAAGGATCACGGCCGTGATGAACGTGGTGATATTGGCGTCGGTGATGGCGCTAAGTGCCTTTTCGTAACCCAGCTCGATCGCCCGCGCCGGGCCCTTCGCAGTTCGCATTTCTTCACGTATCCGTTCGAACACCAGCACGTTGGCGTCCACCGCCATACCGATGGTCAACACGATGCCCGCAATCCCAGGAAGTGTCAGCGTTGCCCCTATCATGCTCAGCAGGCCAAAGATCAGCCCGACATTGATGATCAGTGCGATATTGGCGAAGAGGCCAAATAGCCCATAACTGGCCCACATGAAGGCCAGCACCAGCACGAAAGCGACGATACAAGCGATCTGACCCGCTGCGATGCTATCGGCGCCCAATTCGGGGCCGATTGTGCGTTCTTCAAGAAACTCCAGCTCTGCCGGCAAGGCCCCTGCCCGCAAAAGCACGGCAAGGTTGGTGCTGTCCTCGACGGTGAATTGCCCGGTGATGATGCCGGTGCCGCCGGGGATATGGCTTTGAATCACCGGTGCGCTGATCACTTCGTTGTCCAGAACGATGGCAAACGGATTACCTATATTGTCGGCCGTATAGTCGCCGAATTTGCGCGCGCCGGTCGGGTTGAAGCGGAATGAGACAGCAGGGCGCCCGTTCTGGTCGAAGTCAGGCTGCGCATCGACCAACTCTTCGCCGGTCACAACGGGGGCTTTTTCCAGAATGTAGTACGCGCCGGGTTCGTCCACCGACGGCAAAACTTCGTTGCTGGCCCCGGCACTTTCGTTCGCGTTGGTTGTTCGACTGACTACCGGCTGAAAGGTCAGTTGCGCCGTGGTGCCGATAATCTCTTTCAACTCGGCGGCACTGCCCACCCCGGGCACCTGGATCAGGATCCGGTCTGCCCCTTGGCGTTGAATTGTCGGCTCGCGCGTGCCCATCTCGTTGATGCGCCGCTCGATGATCTCGCGCGCCGTGCGTACGGTCTGTTCATCACTGGCCTGCCGCTCCGCCTCGCTGAGGGATACGACAATCATATCGCCTTGCACGTTTACGTCGATATCGTTGGACAGTGCCCCAGTAACGCTGGCCACCGGGCGTGCCAGACCGCGTACAAGGCTGGCCGCATATTCAATCTCGGCCGGGTTCTCGACCAGGCGCACGCGCAATTCCGGGGCTTGTGTCTGCTGCAGACGGATTGGTCCGATCCGACCACGCTCTTCACGCAACAGATCTCGGATTTCGGGCCACATGGCCTCGATGCGCGCCTGGTACACCTCTTGTACTTTCACCTCGGCCAAAAGATGCGCACCTCCGCGCAAATCCAGCCCCAGGTTCACAAGACCCGACGGCAGCCAATTGGGCCATTGCGCCACCTGTTCCTGCAAGCCGGGCTCGGTGTTGCCAAGATCAATCTGCTGGATGGCGTCGTTGTGCCCCTCGACCCGGTTGTAGAAACCGTTCGGCATGGCCAGCAGAAGGCCAAGCGCAACCAGCCCCCAAATCACGATGCGTTTCCAGAGGTCGATCTGCAGCATATTATTGCCTTTTCAAAAGGTTGCGCGAAGAAGGTTATGTGCCCTTAGGCAGGCTCGGTTTTGGACAGCACCTGCGCGATCGTAGTCTTGACCACACGCACCTTCACGCCATCGGCAATCTCGACCTCAACCTCTTCACCGTCTTTGACCCGGGTAACCTTGCCGATCATGCCGCCTTGGGTCACCACCTGGTCCCCCTTGCGAAGGGCCGCCACCATCGCCTGATGCTCTTTGAGCTTTTTCTGCTGTGGCCGGATCAGAAGGAACCACATGATCGCGAAGATCAGGATGAGCGGGACGAACTGGGCGAAAGCTTCCATGCGAGTATTATCCTTGTTGGGTGCCGCGGGCGCCCCCGCGAATTGGCGCGAACCTAAGGTTCGGACGTGGGTTTTGCAAGGCGCGAACGGGCCTCGACACGGCGATGTCACATGCAGATCGCACCAAGGGTTATTCCGGTTGAACCCTCTGTTATTTTTCTGGCGTTCGTTGCTACAACAAGCGGGGCGACCGACTCACACCAAAGCCAAGGATTCCAAGATGCACGACATACGCGCCATCCGCGAAAACCCCGAACAGTTCGACGCTGCCATGGCCCGTCGGGGGGTGTCGGACGCGTCGTCTGATATCCTTGCCCTCGATGAACAGCGTCGTGCCAAGATCCTGGCTGCGGAAACCGCGCAAGCCGATCAGAACAAGGCCGCCAAAGAGGTAGGTGCCGCAAAGGTCAAGGGCGACGATGCCGAATTCGAACGTCTGCGTGCCCTCGTGGCCGAGAAAAAGGCCGAGGTCGGTGCCATGCAAACCGAAGCCAAGGCACTGGATCATAAACTGACCGACGTGCTGATGGGGCTGCCCAATCTTGCCTTTGACGACGTCCCAGATGGCGAGGATGAAGACGACAATATCGAGCTTTATCGCAGGGGTACGCCGCGCAGTTTCGACTTCACGCCGAAAGAACATTTTGAAATCGACGGCGTGAAACCCGGCATGGACTTCGAAACCGCAGCCAAGCTATCGGGTTCGCGCTTTGTTGTGATGTCGGGTGGTGTTGCGCGCATTCACCGCGCGCTGGCGCAATTCATGATCGACACCCATGTCGAGGATAACGGCCTGGCCGAAACGTGGACACCCGTTCTGGTGCGGCCGGACATGATGTACGGCACAGGTCAGTTGCCCAAGTTCGGCGAAGACAGCTACGAGACGACGAACGGCTGGTGGCTGGTGCCGACCGCCGAAGTCACCCTGACCAATATCGTCAACGGCATGGTTGTCGAGGAAAGCTATCTGCCGCGACGCTACGTGGCGCACACGCAGTGTTTTCGGTCCGAAGCGGGCAGTGCCGGCAAGGACACCGCCGGGATGTTGCGACAGCACCAGTTCGAGAAGGTCGAAATGGTCAGTGTCACGCATCCTGACGCGTCGCTGGACGAGCACGAGCGCATGACCAAATGCGCCGAAGGCATCCTGGACCGGCTTGGCTTGCCTTACCGGACCATCGTGCTGTGCACCGGTGACATGGGCTTTGGCGCGCGCAAAACCCATGACATCGAAGTGTGGCTGCCCGGCCAGAATACGTATCGCGAGATCAGCTCGGTCTCGGTGTGCGGCGATTTCCAGGCCCGCCGCATGAACGGCAGGTTCAAGCCCGCGGATGGTGGCAAGCCGCAATTCGTACATACGCTGAACGGCTCGGGCCTGGCCGTGGGACGCTGCCTTATCGCCGTGTTGGAAAACGGCCAACAAGCAGATGGATCGGTGGACCTGCCAGAGGTTTTGCACCCGTACCTGCGGGGCAGAACGCGGTTGTTGCCAGACGGTGCACTGGACTAGCACCTCCCTGCCCTGCCGTGCCTCGGCAGGGTCAGTTCACCTTTACGCAAGACTTTCAGGCACCCAGCGGTGAGTTGTCGCCGCACGCGTTCTTTACGAAATGTCAGGATTCATCACACATCCTGACAGTCATGTCACATTTTTTGTATATACAAGGTATTGACGCGCGCTATACGATCGTCATAAATTTGTTACATGGTAATTGAAAAGCACACCCTAGCGGCGGCGGCTTTTCTGATAACGAGTACGTTAGCCGCCCAATCAAGCAGCCTGACCCCGGTCGAGCAGGCCCAAGCCTTTGCAACATGCGCCGGGCGATTTTCCGCAGTGGCCACGCGCCAAAACGCCGAGCATGATCCCGGATTTGAAGTGTCACGACGGATGGAACACAGTTTCGAAGCCTTGCTCGAAGCGACACTTCCCTTTGCCGCGGATGCCGGCGTTGACCCAACTGAGGCGCGCCACTGGCGCGTCGCCGGGTGGAAGGAAATGGCCCACCGGATGCGCATGCAGCAATCAGCGGCCGACCTGTCCCATGCAGACCGGGCCGCACGTGACATGAACCGCCGACTGACCACGTGTCGGCGCATGATCCTGTAGGTCGCACCGCCCCAAACTTCTGCACCTCGCCCACTGGCCTTTCGGCAAGGATCGCCCTAAGTTGCGGGTCTGACAAAGACCCTCGATAAGGCCCGTGCCATGGCGCAATCCGACAATCCAGCCGATCCGTTCAAAAAGGCGCTGGCAGAAGCCACCAAGGTGCTGGCAGACGACCCCGAATTGTCGGTGACCTATACCGTTGATCCTTCGGGGCTTTCGGGCGACAGCATGCGCCTTCCTCAGGTCAGCCGCCGGATGACCCGCGACGAAGTCCTGCAGGCACGCGGCACCGCCGACGCGCTTGCACTGCGTCACAAGTATCACGACGACGGGTTGCACGCACGTTACGTACCGCCCGGCGAAATGGCCCGCGATCTTTACGAGGCGATGGAAACCGCCCGGTGCGAGGCGATGGGCGCGCGTGACATGCCCGGCACGGCGGGCAATATCGACGCCAAGATCGGGGCCGAGGCGAAACGGCGTGGCTACGACCAGATCACCGACGCCACCGAGGCACCATTGGCCACGGCGGCGGGCTACCTGATCCGGCACCTTGCAACCGGCCGCACCCTGCCGGAGGGGGCGCAAAATGTCATGGAACTGTGGCAGGGCTTTATCGAGGATCAGGCCGGCGGCACGCTGGAAGACCTGCAAGCCAAGCTGTCGGACCAGACCGAGTTTGCCCGGTTTGCGCGGCAGATCATCGAAGACCTTGGATATGGCGATCAGCTGGGGGACGACCCCGACGCTATGGATGACGAAGACGACACCGAGGCTGAACAGGACACCGAAGAAGAAGAACAGCCCGATAGCACTGGCGAAGATGACAGCGACGAGGCCGAGGCGGATGCCGACCCTGAGTCGAGCCAGGAAGATCAGCAGGACGAAAGCCAGGCCCAGGTCAGCATGGACGACATGGCCGATCAGGAAATGGGCGAAGAGACGGAATTGCCCGAAGGCGAAGCACCGCTGGAACCGCCCGCCCCGCAACCCATTTCCGATGCGGACCCAAACTACAACGTCTACAAGACCGACTATGACGAAGAAATTCATGCCGAGGATCTGGCCGAACCGATCGAGTTGGAGCGGCTGCGCGCCTTTCTTGATCAACAGCTTGAACCGCTGAAAGGGGCGGTCAGCCGGCTGGCCAACAAACTACAGCGCCGATTGCAAGCCCAGCAAAACCGTAGCTGGGAATTCGACCGCGAAGAGGGCATCCTGGACGCCGGGCGTCTGGCCCGCGTCGTGGCCAACCCCACCACCCCGCTCAGTTTCAAGGTCGAAAAAGACACCGAGTTTCGCGACACGGTGGTAACGCTGCTGCTGGACAATTCCGGCTCGATGCGCGGTCGTCCGATCTCGATCGCCGCCATTTGTGCCGACGTTCTGGCGCGCACGCTGGAACGCTGCAACGTCAAGGTCGAGGTTCTGGGTTTTACCACCCGCGCCTGGAAAGGCGGGCAATGCCGCGAAGGCTGGCTCAACGAGGGTCGCCCGCAACTGCCCGGCCGCCTGAATGATCTGCGCCACATCATCTACAAATCCGCCGACGCACCCATGCGTCGAACCCGCACCAACCTGGGCCTGATGATGAAAGAGGGCTTGTTGAAGGAAAATATCGACGGTGAAGCCCTGGAATGGGCGCATCGCCGTCTGACCGCCCGCAGAGAAGTGCGCAAGATTTTGATGGTGATTTCGGACGGGGCGCCGGTCGACGATTCGACGTTGTCAGTGAACCCGGCAAATTACTTGGAGAAGCATTTACGCGACGTGATCGCGATGGTCGAGAAACGCCGTCAGGTCGAGCTTTTGGCAATCGGGATCGGCCATGACGTGACGCGATACTACCAGCGCGCCGTTACCATCACTGATGCCGACCAGCTTGCTGGCGCCATGACCGAACAACTGGCCGCGCTGTTCGACAGTGATCCGCGTGCCCGAGCCAGGGTTATGGGGAAACGCAACCACCCGGAGGTGGACGACCGGGCCTAGCCGGCCTTGCGCATCC
>JBCBTE010000099.1:0-10823 GCA_039818805.1 Pseudomonadota bacterium | reverse complement strand
TGATCGCACGATTGCCGGACTCCATAACAATATCCGGCTTAAACGCAGACTTGCCGACCCATGGCACGGAAGTGCGCGTGTGTGGGCTCAGATCTCCCGCTACTGCTGAAGGTTTGTAGGCCTCCAATCCCGCATCATCGACGAGAACTTTGTCGGTATATCCGCCAACAGTGATGGCGTTCCAGGCTTGTGCAGGATCATCAATAGGGTAGGCGTCGGAACTTTGCACCTTGGTTGCATCGATGTAATTTGGCGCGTTGCCTGTAGCGACGAGGATCAGGCGTCTGGTCTTGACAGTATCGCCAATCATTGTACCAGAAGCTGCTTGGTCCAAGGCCGCACTCCAGCCAGTTGGTTGAAATCCGCTGACGTTCTTATTGCTGATGGCCATACAGTAGACCCTGGGCCGCTCTGGGCGGGCAATCTCAGGAAGTGTGATGGCCGAGAGTGTCACAGGTCCATAAAAATTCTTGTCGGTGGGAGGAAACCCAGCGGGAGGCAGCATTTTGACCGATTCTAGTCGATGCTTGAGAGGGATTTCTCCAGTTCGTGCGAGGGCGTGGGTCAGATCTCCGTGCAAAGCCAACCCAGCCATTGACGTGCCATGACCATCGCGATCGTCAAATAGCCCCCAGTCTTTGATAACCGCGTCCATCTCATCTTCGTTGAGAGCAGGTTCAATCAAGTGGTGGGCGCGATTGATGCCGGTATCGAGCAAACAAACGGCAGGAGCATCCATGCCCGGCCATACTACCCGTTCCGCCAAGTCATCAGTCCATCCCAGTTGTTCGGTCCGATCAGATTCCAGAAAGACAGTGGGGGTGTCACGCGATCTGCGAATTTCGGTAATCGTGAACCGTGCAAACAGCACCGCCTCAATGACCTCAAAGGAGGCCAACACCGGCACAATAACCGTCTCTGGAAAATAGAGCCGTTGGTCTTGTGATGAAATCCTTCCGCCAATGCGCTCGATGAGTGCTTCTAGCTGGGTTTCGGCTTTACGTAGACACCAGACCTCCCACCAAACCTGTTCTTGACGATCATCCGGCAACAAAGCGGGATCATCCGTGTAGTACGTTGCAAACTTCGCAGCCCGTATGACTTCTATCGGCTCAGCGAAACCTTTCTTGGGGGCCTTGCCCGCAGCCGTGAGCGGCCCGGTGGCATATTCTTCAAGCATATCGAGCACAAAATCGCGGGCTGTGTCGGGCACAAACAGTCCGACAGTCCGGTTTTCGTTAGGCTCAAGCTTTGTAGATGTTGGCATCACGCCTTTGGTTTTACGTTCGAGCGCCTCGATAGGGGTACCGCGGCGAAGCTCGACTTCAAGAAAAGCACCCTTTGCGCCAGAAGCGCCATCTACATTAGAAGCTTCTGGTCGGATGGTTTCAAAATTGAGGAAAGCTTGCTGCATCTCTTGTCGCAGCCGCACACCGTGTTCGGCCCGCGTCCGGGGGGGAGCATTGCCACTGATGTCTTTGCTAGGGGAAGAAAAATCACGTCGAACTCTGTATTTTTCAAAATTGATGTGGGGCCTATTAAAACGTGTTGCCATACTGCCTGTTTCTTAAGTGATTGGTTTCTGAAACGCCTCTCGCATCGCATTTCGCTCGTCCAGACGTCGCAAAAGGTCTCCAGACGTCACCTTGTTCCGCTCATCGAGGATGGCCGTTTTTACAGCATCTTCAACTGCCCGTACTATTTCAGATTGGCTCAGGTTTTCCGCTGCCGCGCAGACCTTTTTCCAAGCGATGTTGGGATACTTCATTGGGCGGAGGTTAGCCTTTATCAGCGCTTGCACTTGTTCGGGGCTGGGTTGAGTGAACTCTAGCACCAGATCAAAACGGCGCAACAAAGCGGTATCGAGCAGGGCAGGGTGGTTCGTCGCGCCAACGACGACACTGTCTGTCGAATTCTCTTCTTCCATGAACTGCAGGAATGAGTTGAGTACACGCCGCATTTCAGCGACATCGTTAGTGGCAGCCCGGTTGCCACCGACTGCGTCAAATTCGTCAAATAGGTATACACCACGTTTGCGTGCAATCTCGTCAAAGACCAGTCGAACTTTGGCGGCGGTTTCTCCCATGAAACGAGTGATCAAGCTTTCCAAACGAATGACATAGAGCGGCAGTTTAAGCTGTCTGGCAAGCGCTTCTGCCGTCATTGTCTTGCCAGATCCAGGTGGACCTACAAATAGGACGCGTCGGTTTGGAGTTCTGCCATGCTCTCTAAGCCAATCCCGCTTTTGCTGCTCACGCACAAGCTCATCAAGCTTGGACTTGATACCATCGGTGAGCACAACATCTGACAGTTTGTAGCGAGGGCTTCGCAATTCTAGAAGATCTGCAAGATCGCCTTTTGGCAACCCGAAAGGGATTGCGACGCCCTGAGACTGGGGCGCCCCTTCACGAGCGCGTTGAACCGCATCGCGAATTTCAGTGGCTGTGGTTTTATGGCCTTGTCGAGCTTCTGAAGCAGCTACCTGCAAGGCGATGGAATAATACAGCTCATCATCGCCAGACGCGCGGCTGTTCAACATGGCCAATATTTGCTTCGAATTGGACACGTCATCCTTCCCCTATGGTCAAATTGACTAGACCATGTTCATCCTTGGATTGATAGTGACATGGCTGCCAAATCGGGCCAGAGTATCAATAAATCATGGGTCTTTGTGCAAATGATACTGCGTCTTAGGCATACAGGCTAGAAAAACCCTCAAGGGTCGCATTCTTGTTTCGATTTTGTGGCCACCGTGATTCACTTTAGCGCCGTGGCAAGACCGGCCCGGAATTTCGCTACCGTCGCGCAGGCTGAATTGGGGCTGTCTGCCCCCACGCCCTTCGCGCGCTCCCCCGAGGATATTTCAGGCAAGATGAAATGCAGACAAAACACTTGTTTGCGTAACGGTACCGTATTATTGTGGAACTTGGGAAACAGCCGGGGACGGCGATGATCCTGCAAGGTGAAAACGCAAGTTTCACGAGAGAGCCGGGGCTGAAAGGCTCCGGTTTTCGCATAGAAAGAGGCCGCACATGAAGGTTTTGCTGATCATCGTGGTGTTCAACTTCGAGACCGGATCAGAGCTGGATACCAATTCGGGTTTTGGCAGCGAGGAAGCGTGCCACGTTGAAGCTCTGGCGTCGTTTCAGGCGATTGATGACACCGTTGAGATACGCGCAATGGATATTCCCGAAGGTCAAGAAATGCTCGCAGGCACGATGATTGCCTACGGACGTGAAGGCCGCGAGATCGGCATGTACGCCTGCAACACGCTGCGATCGAGCTCCGGGTGAGATCAAAGCGGAGATCATGTCGAAGCATGGGGCACAGGAAACGGTCTGTTCCAGCGGTGCAACTGATACGCAAAGGGCCCGCGCCTGGTCGCGGGCCCGTGGATCTATGCCTTATCGGGCTTGTCGGGCGGTGTGAGTGTTTTTTCGTACTCAACTTCCACTTTCAGAAAGCCGGGAATAGACATTGCGACGCTAAGTTTGACTTTGGCTTTATCTGCCATGCTCCGCAGGACAGAGCGAATTTTCTTCATCAATTTGGTCATGGTGATCTCCTTTTGGTTACGGGTAATGACGCAGCCTCAGTGACGCACCGAGGAGAAGCCCCGCACCTGCAGGGTCGCAACGCAGTGGAGAAGGGCAGCGCCCTTGCGGGGCTGCGACGGTGTGTCATGGTTC
The DNA here is from genome assembly GCA_039818805.1 of Pseudomonadota bacterium. Classification (GTDB taxonomy): domain Bacteria; phylum Pseudomonadota; class Alphaproteobacteria; order Rhodobacterales; family Rhodobacteraceae; genus Roseovarius. The sequence goes on along the minus strand of JBCBTE010000099.1, from coordinate 7,134 downwards.
GGGCTGAGGATTGGCCGAAAGCCATAGGGCATCACATCATGGCGAAGTATGAGAGTGGTCCGCGCTCTTTTGCTGGTTGGCCAGCGGGACGCTCAGCGTTGCCAGCGAGAAGAGATAGTGTGGATTACACCAATCGGGATCAAAAATTGGAGTTGGAGCACTTGATATGGTGAGTAAGGACACCCATGACTGGCTCTAAGCTGGCGCTTCATTTTCTCGTCGTTGAGGAGGCCGGGGCCCAGAACCTCTGCTGAAATCAGAGCAGATCTTGAAGCTGTATTGAAGCGAGCGGGCGGAAAACGCATGAGCCGTGACCAAATCAGGAAGATGATCGAAGAAGACCAAATCAAACGCTATGGTCGCAAGCTGACCCCTTCAGAAGTCCAAGCTGAAATTAAGAAAAGGCTTGATCGCAGCTGATGCGGCCGACAAGCCGCTTGGGCGAGGATTGTGACCTGAATAGGCGGAGACCCTGGGCTCCGGTCGGGCGACCGACTAGAGCTGGTCGCCGCAGGCGACGCCCCCAAGAAAACGTTCCGAAACAGTGCGTCAGACAAAACCGATCTGGTATTTGGTCAAGATCGCAGCCAACTCCGTGCGATAATCAAAAAGAGGGTGATGTGAAAGAGCGCTCATTTTAGGCATTGCCCGTTCGAACACAGCAACATTTCCCTCTTCATTCAGCCGAGACGAGAAAAGAACGCCATCGGGTGCGTCGGGATGCTCATGAATGGCAAATGCCCAGAGTTGTCCGAGAAGATGACTTTTTGCGCGCACTGCATCTGTAGGGATCTTGTTTTTGATGCAACCATCACCCCGGAGATCAAGCAGGCGAAGAGGGGAAGCGCATTCGGCCTCGGCGACAGACCAGCTCTGCATATATGTTTTGGAAATTGGTATGGCTTCCCCTGATGTACCAACACCGTTGTCACGAATGATGGTTTCCAAGACGCAGGTTTCGACGGTCGCACCAAAGAAGACCGTCGAAAAGACGTCTGTTGGATTGTCCGCCGGGTCCGGCATGATACGCGGGTCAGAAAACCGATTTCGGGCCGGGGCGAACCCCAACGGGTCAGGGTATTTCGTCTGAAACGCACGAAAGAGCGAGCTGCCCTCGTATGGTACGAGGTCCAGCCTACGCGTCTTGAAATCCTTCCCAGGAAGGTCCTTCGCACTCAACTTCGGTTTGCTCATTAAGTGCCGGCACCTCCAAGGATGCCGTCAATATGCGCAAGTACAGTCTCGGTGTCACCATCCCTGAGAAGCTCATAAAGCGGTCGGTCGCTTCCGTCTGGGGCTGTCTCCTTCAAAAGACGATAGGCGGTCCAAGCATCACCCTCCAGGCGGCGCAAAACGTCTTCTATCCCAGGTACAACTTCGCCTGTGGGCAGGATTTGCCAGTCGGGATATTTGAGCGCTTTCGGTCCAGCTTTGAGCGCCAGGATCGTTCCGCTGTCGCGACGTTTCGCAACAGCCTGACGGCTGATTCCAACGCGTGCGGCGACATCTGCCGTTACAAGCATCTCCTCGGAGTCCAGATGTAGCTTTGCAGCAACCTGGCCACGTGCTTCAGCGGCCAAAACGGCTTGATCGAGTGCATCACCGGTAAAATCATCCGCGATTGAAGCGTCAGTTAGGTCACTAGGTTCAGGCTGGGACGTAATCCTGGCTTCGAAACCTGCCATTCGAAGTCGTACGGACACAGATTGCCCCGGAGATCTTCGACCACTTTTGATGTGCGCCGCCATCTGTCGCGAGATTTTGCCCGCGTGAGCAGCAGCTTGCACGTCATCAGAAACTGGCAGGCTGCCCTCTTGTGGCACAACCGTCACCGCTTGGCTTTTCGCCAATTTTGCCAGGAGCCCTCTGAAAATCGAGCCCAACTTTGCATCGCTCATTCCTAAGTCTACAGGAACACTTGCAGCATTCACCGCCAAACGATCAGACATCATTTCCTTGTCAGACACGTGCTTTGTACTCCGCATACCATCATCAACGCGGAGACCTGCTTCATCAAATCGGAACTGCACAACCATTTGCCCAATCAGATCTCCACAGCCCTTAGATAGCCGAGGATTGCAAAAATGTCAACTTTGACAACCTCGACAACTTTAGCAACCAGCCAATTCCCTGCTGAACCGGACAGGAATCTCGGAAAAACGTCACAAACCGCGTCTCCGATGCAGGCCGATCAAGCTACCGACGATGTTCAGCTTTCCACGGTTGTGGGCCTTGATCATGCCGCGCAATGCCCCGCCGGGATTGCGGACCGGATTGACCGCATGATCGCGGTTGGCGTCAAGCAACAACACACAGATAGCTGCTTTGGTGCGCCCCATACGGTCGCAGGCTGCGGCCCAGGCTGTCAAATTGATCCCAAGATGCGGCACCCGCGCTGCTGCGGCCTCGACCAAAGCATATTCCGGTCGTTCACCACTGCGTGCTTCCATCTCCATTTGGAACTCTTCGCTCGCCAAAGAGACTGCGTGCGACAGTCCATAGTAGCCGGAAAATAGCCCTTGAAGTGCTTCGGTTTCCGCCTGAAGCTGTTTTTCTCTGCAATTGTCGGGGCCGTCAGGCTCCGACATAATTAAATCAGAGTGCGCGGGCTTGCCCGCGCTCCGCTTATCCACGTGAGCGTTACAAGTTTCAGAATGAATCTGGTGAATGTCCTCTTGTATATAGGACCGGAAGGTTTCTTCCGGTTCACAGGAGGAATCACTATGGTTTTCTATCCAATCAACCAATCTTGTACACAGGTCTGTGGCGTCATCCAGATGCTGAGAAAGCGATGCTTCGCCCATCGACAGGAGCGTGTCCGTGCGTGGCCAGGCCGCGCGTTCACGGATCATGGCTTGGATTTCATCTGACAGCACATCTCTCTCTGAAAGTCGGGCCAGCTCATCGCGGAACGTCGCGAGGCGCACGCTGCGCTGCGCTTTAAGCAGCTTCATCCGTTCAAACTGGGCCTTCCTCGCTTCTCGAAGGTCCAGGAACTCGGTGAAGCGTTCGATGAGAGGCGTCAGAACCAGTCCCAGGCCTGCGCTGCCGTAGCGGGCTCCATTGGCGAGGGTTCGGCGCTGGATGAGCCCGCGTTTCTGCAGAGCCCTCTCATGTGATCGCAACTGGCGGGTCGAGATCCGCAAGCGCTGCGCGAAGGTCTCCTGGCGCCCATAGAAGATGGGTTCTTTCTCAGGATCGATCCAAGCCTCCTGATCGGTGCTGCCGATCATGCGCGTGAGAATATCCGTCAAACGGGTGCTGAGGCCGATGTCACGGCCCACGTCAGCAACCAGCGCGATGACATCACGCCGGGAATAGCCCTGTGGGAGGGCGGGGTGAGGTTGTGTCCTCATTGTTGTCACTCCTTGTCTCTGCTCGATGGACAAGGCGGCGACAGGCAAAACTTCATTGTTCGCACAAATGCGTTTTTTCTTGCCTGCATGATTCTTGGGGTGCTATGATCTAATCGAATTCAGCGATTGTCAGAGTTGGCGCTCTGTGATCATAGCTCCCCCGGAAGGTTCACCGCCTTGCGGGGTTTTGCTTTTCTAGGGTTCAGTTTCTCCTGTCATCTGTCGGCAGACATTGGCTGCCGGGTTGTTTGGGTTTGCACCCAGGGTTGGTCCCATTCTCGTTTGATGGTCCAAGCCAAGACGCACTTCCTCTGTTCGCACAAATGCGTTTTCTCTTGATCGAAAGGGCAGGGGGGTGGTAGAACCAGATCAACACGATAGCTGATCGAGAAGTTGGCGCTTCTTGGTTCTTGAGCCCCCCCGTTTAGGCCGCCGCCTTGCGGGGGTTTCGCTTTTCTAATGGGTCTTTTCTCCCTCCGATTCTGTTCTCATCCTCAACCTAGCATACAACAGCTCGTGGCGTGTGCATGAGCTTTGGCAAGGTATTGCGTCTGGGGCTAATTCTTGTGGTTTCATCAAGAGTTAGGCCAAGATGCAAAGAGGCTGGTCGCACAAATGCGTTTTTCACTTGCCGTAATGCTGTCTTGGGTGATAAAACCGGGCTTAAGAGATTGAGCCGTTTCGGGATTGCCGTCCCTAGGTCTTATCAAACCCCCCGCTAGGTTGCCGCCTTGCGGGGGTTTGCTTTTTTGGCTGCTCGCCTATTGCCCCCTTTCGATTCTTGTTTTGTACAACAGGCATACTATTTATAGGTGCCTGCCGTAAATACGGTTTTGTTGCGGACGCACATCACCATATCTAGTAGTTCACCTGCTCGAAGCCGTAGTTGCCTTCATAGTCGCGCCACTCAACGAATACCGACCGGTGAAAAATGCTCGGGCAGGTGCTGCCGAACCCCGCTGTGCCCACATGGGCAGCGGGTAGGGCGGCAACTGAGCTTCTTGTCCAACGAAAGTCACCTTGGGTGCCATAGGTGCCAAGCCGGATGTTCTGCGTGCGGTTACAATCACCGTCGCGACCGGATTCATGTTGCCGCACATAGCTTGCATCGAAGACTCGGATCGAACGAACGAAGTTGAACTCGGACCCACTGATGTCAATGTCAGCGCGATCTTGCACAAGCTGCATTGTGATGCCCTCGGGCAATGGTGCCGCGTTGCCACCGGTCATACGAACGACAGTGGGTTGCGGCACCATCACGTCCGCGAGTGTGGGCGCTTGAAAAGTCGGGGCAGGGGCTCCGGTTAGCCGACCATCTGAGCCGGTGACCGGATTGCCTGCCTCATGCACAGGGAAGGATTGCAGCGGTGCGGACTGATCGAGCTCAAGAAGGATTTCGTAAATCCGATCGCTGGTTAGAGTGTCCGGGTCTACCGTATATGCTGCGCCCATGGGGCACCGCCAGATTTGCAGCGGCGGCTCCACGGGCCAAGGCGTGATACGGCGGATGAATTCGGCTCTGGCTCTGGCACATGGCACAGATGCGGGCCAGCCGCCCGAGAGGCAGAGAAGGATAGCGCAGTCAATCTGATAGGACTGAGCCTCGGCGCGTTGCGGTGCGGTGGCGAAAGTTGCTGCTGCCAGCGCTGCCACGGTCAAGGCTGTATTTCTGAGTGTATTCAGCATAGGGCCTCCTTGGGTTCGCGCGCGAAAAGTCTTCGACAATAATGCTGTTTTGGCAAAATAATACGGTTTTGGCAAATCATTTCGAACCGCCAATGCCCCGTTGTGCACGCCGGGCCGGGGCGATTGCAGGTAAGGGCAAGAAGATCACAGGCGAGGCACTCGCCGCAAAACACTCATCTGGGGGCCGTTTGCAGGAGGGGGCGAAATGACACTCTAAGTCCTGTTCGGGTTAGCCGCCGTTCGTTCCCAACGCGGCGAAAGAGGAAAAAGAGCCCATTTAACGAATGCTGCGCTCGTTGCGAACGTCGGCTTTACTATCTCGACGTGCGCGTCTGGGGATTGCCAATGTGCTTCCGTAGCAGCAAGGTGCAGCCAATATTCATTCCTAAGAGTTTTTCCGATGACTAGAGCATCAAAACGAATTGCGTTCTCCCTCGGCATGATGGCTTCAGTTGCTTCCGCCCAGTCAAATCCTGCAATCAATGTTTTTTTCGGCTTTAATTTCGTCTTGCATCCAATCGCTATTAAATGGGCGTGCCGGGGAGAACGCGAACAAGATTTGGCTATTTTTGAGAGGCTCATTGCTGCGTTCCCAGAAGATGCAGAGAGTGCTGAGCTACGAAGTCACATCGACGGGTTGCAGCAAATTTCAGAGGGTGACGAAGGCTTAACACAAGTCTTGGGCAGCCAAATTTCGAAAGACCAGGCGGAGCAATTGTGCGATGTCGCGCGACCTCTAACTGTTGCCTGGGTAACTCCTGAGCAATTAGTCAATGATGATGAAGGTGCGGTTCCCACGGAACAAAAAGTGGCGTGGGCCGAATTCTGGAAAGTTGTTGAGAGCTTTCAGTGATTTCGCAGTGCACCACAACAAGCCAACATTGAAATTAGACAACTCAACGGCAGAAAAGTCCGCATAGCCGAATTTTGTGTCTTTCAGACAGCTAGAAAGCCCGGCTGAAAGCCTCAGATGACCGCTTTGGCGAAAGCCGCAGACTTTTCATGCGTCCTGTTGTAGCATTGGTTCAAGAATGGTGCTCGGGATGAAGGACAGATACGGATATCCGCTTTCTACGAACTCGCAAAAGGCTAGAGACTCGTATGTTCTTGGCCTTGACCGGTTTCTTGGTGCGGAGGTTGGCGTTGAGGCTGCGCTGAAATTAGCAATCGAAGAAGACGAAGGTTTCGCCCTCCCGAACATCGTGCTGGCGCGCTACCGCCAGCTTGTCGGGGATAGGATTGGTGCGCATAAATCCCTTAATCTCGCCAGACAATGCGACAGGCAACTGACGAAACGCGAGGCGCAGCAGATCAAGATCATCGGCCTGCTGATCAACGGCAAGAGCTCCGCTGGATATCTGGCGGCGCGTGAGCAACTGAAAGAATTCCCCCGCGACGTGATCGTCGCGCAAGCCTGTCTAGGTGTTCTGAGCCTAATCGGATTCAGTGGCGAGCCGGGTCGCGAAGCTGAGAACCTTGCGCTCGCTGAAATACTTGAACCTCATTATGGCGATGACTGGTGGCTTCAAGGCTTGTTGGGATTCGCGCAGGTCGAAGTTGGCCAATTCGATCGTGCCGAAAAGAGCATCGAAAAGTCATTAACTGCCAACCCGCGAAATGCACATGCTGCGCATTTCAAATCGCATCTTTACTATGAAACGGGCCAGACCGAAGCCGGTTATGACTTCATAACGCAATGGCAGCATTCTTATCACAAAGAGGGGCAGATGCATTGCCATATCGCTTGGCACATTGCGCTGTGGGCTTTAGCGCGTGGCGATACAGATGAGATGTGGCGCATTGTTGATAGCGATATCGATCCACGCGGTGCATGGGGCCCCCCATTGAACGTGATGGTTGATCTGGCGGCGGTACTTTATCGGGCAGAACTCTCGGGTGTCGAGGTTCCTCAAGATCGCTGGCAGACTGTTTGCGACTACGCCGCAGAAAACTTCCCAAACCCCGGCTTGGGTTTTGCGGATGCACATGCAGCACTTGGATATGCGATGGCAGGAAGATCCGAGGCACTTCAGCGGATTATCACCGGTGCCAAGGGACCAGCAGCTGATCTTGTCCGATATCTGGCGGAGGC
>JBCBTE010000098.1:0-10945 GCA_039818805.1 Pseudomonadota bacterium | reverse complement strand
GGGGTATGTCGCCGCAGTCACGTCCAAGCGCGGCCCTGTCACGGCGGCATCGCATCCGTATGCGTTGCCGCGGATGGGGGTCTCGCAGCATGGCGGGCTGGCGCGATTTGCCATCACGTTGGAACGGTTCCGGGCGCGGGCAAGTGTACCCCAGGCCACGGCGCAGGCTGCACAATGATGTCAAACCAAACCCGTCAGATTGCCAAAGGTGCCACGGCGCCATGAAGATCCTTGTCGTGACGAATATGTATCCGACCGAAACCCGGCCTTCGCATGGGTCATTCGTGGCCAGCCAAGTGCAGTCGATCCGCGATGCCGGGCACGAGGTTGACGTGCTGTTCATCGAAGGCGATCGGTCGAAGCTTGAGTATTTGAAGGCATTCGGTCGCGTGCGGCGCACGTGCCGCGATACGCGCTATGATGTGGTGCACGCACATTATGGCCTGTCTGCAATTCCCTGTCTGGTTCAACGCAAGGCCCCGCTGGTGATCTCGTATTGCGGTTCGGATGTGTTCGGACACACCGATGAGCATGGCAACACCAAGCGAGCAAGCGCGGCTTTGGCATGGGTTCAGCGGCAGGCCGGGCGTTTTGCAAGGCGCGTGATCGTGAAATCACAGGAAATGGTCGGGCTGTTACCGCCTTCGGTTCAAAAGATGACTGAAGTCGTGCCAAACGGCGTGTCATTCGACCGGTTCCACCCCGGGGACCGTGATGCGGCCCGCCAAGACCTTGGCCTCGATCCAGAGGTGTTTTATGTCCTGTTTCCCTACGATCCGGACCGTCCCCGCAAGAATTATGCGCTGTTGAAAGGCGCTGTCGACCAATTGCAGGCAGAGGGTCGTCGTATCGAGCCATTGGTTGTGCACGGACAGCCGCCAGACCGCCTTGCACTTGCCATGCGCGCCGCCGATTGTCTTGCGCTGACATCCTTCTGGGAAGGGTCTCCGAACGCCCTGAAAGAGGCGATGGCAAGCAATTTACCCTTGGTGGCGACCGATGTGGGCGACATTCGTTGGCTGGTTGGCGGCGCAGAAGGATGCGAAGTGACCGGGTTGGCCCCCAAAGAGTTCACAGCCGGTTTGCGAAAGCTTCATACCCGTGGTATCGCCCCTACAAACGGTCGCGAAACGATTGCTCACTTGCGTATTGACAGAGTGGCGGACACCGTGATCGACCTTTATAAAAAGGCTCAATTGATTCCATCCTGATCCAAGGGTGTCTTTGATCACACACTTCGCGGAATAGTTTACGTGACCAGTTGATTTTGCAGGTAAATTACATTGGAATGCGCGACGGTTTGGTGGGCAAGTTATAGTTAAAAGTAGTTGAGGGACCGAATGACGGCGAGCACGTTTAGCACTCTTTCTGTGCGCATCTTTGTGATGTTGCCATTGATGGCCATATTGTCTGCCTGCGCAAGTGAATTGCCGCAGTTTGAAAGTGCGCCGATTCAAGATTTGTCTCCGAACTTGGTCAGCGAACCAGCGGCGATCCGGACCGGCGACCTGGTCGAGGTGTCGTATTTCGAGAACCTGCAAGGTTCGCGCGGACCATACCGGTTGAACCGTGGGGATATCCTAAGCTTCAACCTTGTGGGCGAACCCGATACGCAGGCCAATTCGATCCTTGTGCAAGATGACGGGTTTGCGTCATTTCCGATCGTTGGGCAGGTCCGCACGGTCGGGCTGACCATGAAAGAACTTGATGAAGAGCTGAAAGAGCGTTTCGTTGAGAAATTGTATTCTGATCCGTTGTTGAATTTGACCTTGGCGTCGGCGTTTTCGGTATCTCAGGCCGAGCTTTCAAGCCTGTCGAACAGCGGCCGTTCCAACGGATTCACGGTAACCGTTCCGCAGAATGGACGGATTTCACTGGCACAGCTTGGATCATTCAATGCCCTGACATCGCCCGCGTCGCTGGAGAGTTCGATAAAGTCTCGGTTGAACAACAAGTTTGGCGCGCGCTACAGCGCGTCGGTTAACGTGATCGAACGTGCGCCGCGCACAATTTTCGTCACCGGCGCAGTGGTTGAGCCTGGCGAAGTGCCTGTGACCGGACCTATGTCGACCCTGCATGCTGTTGCCAGCGCAGGCGGTTTTGCCGATACGGCAGCACCGCGCTCGGTTGCGGTGATCCGCTACGACTCGCACGGAAACACCACCAGCTGGATCGTTGATTTGCGCAAAACCCTTATCGAAGGCGGGAAGGATGCAACGCCTCTTCTTCTTAAGCCGCGCGATATTGTCTACGTTCCACGCAGTAATGTGGCGCTGACCAATGCGATCGTTCAGCAATATGTATTGAATAACCTTCCATTCGGGGTTGGTGTCGGCTACACGTTGAACTAAGATTTCAACACTTTTTTCGCTTTCACCAGCGCAGGTTATTTAATGATGATTTCCACACGTAGTTGGACAGAGATAGAAGATGTGCGTCTCCGAATAAAATCGGAGATGTACGCACGCGCCCCAGAAAAAACATTCATTGTCGCCTTTGTCGGGGCCACGCGACGCGCTGGCACGTCGACCATGGCGGTTGCCGTGGCGCGCGCCTTTCACGAAGCCGAAATGCGCGGCAAGACCCTGCTTCTTGGGATTGCCGGGCATGGCAAATCCGTCGACAAGATCGCACGTGCGACCAAACCACCGGAGCCGGCCAATAATGACGCAGGTTTTGCGTCAAACCGAACCACGGGCGACATGGAAGAAAAGACGGCCTACACGCCGGCCGTTTTGCAACAAGTCAAAAAGTCGAAAAAGGGTTTTGACGTTCTGACAAAAGAAGATGCGCAAGATATGCGGCGCTTGTTTGAACGCAACAGCCCGTTCTGGCCGGAAGTCACGCAAAGATACCAGGTTGCCTTTATTGACAGTGGTACGGTGGGTTCCGAGCCGCACATTGCCGCGGCGACGAAAGCCGACCTGACACTGCTTGTGGTGGACGGCACCAAAATCACCCGGTCGGAACTGTCTCGGCTACGCGAACGCCTTGAACAGGCGCGTCTGATGCCGGATGGCGTGGTTCTGAACCGTAAAAAAGAATATTTGCCGCGCATTTTCCGCGCTGCTGTTGAATAGAGGCTGACGTTTCATGTCTCGTGTTGAAATCCTCCGTTTTATTTTCAAGCGCAAGTACTCAATCTTTGTGACTTTCGCCTTGGTCGTATCCGTCACTGTTGGATTGCTGTACCTGATACCGCCCGTCTTCGGGGCGACCGCATCCGTTCTTGTTGAGCGCAACCGCGCCCCAAACATGCGTACACAGTTCCAGCCCGGTCTCGAGATGATCGAAGTGATCAACACCGAGGCGCATTTGGCCATATCGCAAACCGTTCTGGTTGCCGCTGTTGATGCGCTGAAACCGTATGAACGCACAACGCCCCCTTCGAGTTTCAAAATTGCGGTTGAGAATTTTCGCAAGAAGATGGATGGGGCGGGGCTGGTGACTTACCTGGAGCCGCGGGACCGGTGGATTCGGCGGCTGAGCAAAAGCGTCGTGTCAAAGCCGGTGCCCAACTCCAATGTCCTGGAAATCACATATTTCGATGAGGATCCGCAACGCGCCGCCGATATCGTCAATGCCATCGTGCAGGCCTATCTGACAGCACGAGATGACATCTACCGGACCTCTGGCGAGGTGCTGCTTTACACGGCGCAGCTTGAGGATGTTACCGCCCGCATTGCCAGCCGGCGCAGCGAGTTGGACGACATACGCGCCGCCATTTCCGAAACGTCCCGCGACTCCGGTGCGCGCAGCCTGGACCTTCAGGCCGACAGTTTGAACCGCGAGTTGGTCACCGTGCGCCGGGAACTGGATGAGCTGTCCACCCGTTTCCAGCCCGAGCATCCGAGGATCGTGTCGGTGCAGGCGCGGATTGACGATGTTCAGGCCAAGCTGGACGATACGCTGGCCCGGATGGAGCAAGAGACGCTGCTGACGGCCCGCACCGACCAGTTAAGCATGCTGATTGAAGCCGACACGCAGACGTTCCGCAGTCTCAAGACCCGGTTGGATGACGCCGAGCTGTCGGAGATCGCGGACCAGCAACTGCGCAACGTGCGACGGGTCGATATCGCGCAGGCCCCGAACAAGCCACGGTTCGAACGATTGATCCTGATCATCCTGTCGATTCCGTTGGGTTTGTTCCTTGGCTTCGCAATTGCCTTCATCCGGGAGTATTTCGACGACTCGGTCGAAAACCTGCGTGAGGCGGAAACCGCCCTGGGTGTGCCCGGGTTTGGCTCGGTCGCCCGGTTCGGGATGTTCACATCGGTGGCGAGGTAACCGATTATGAATGCTGCTGCGACGCAAAGAAGCCGGCGGATTACGCTTGTCTTGCCCGTTCGAAACGAAGCGGGCAATGTCGAGGAAACGCTTGGTTCGCTGATGAAAAGCACCATGTTGCCGGATGAGATCCTGATCTCGGATGGCCGGTCTACCGACAGCACGATCGCCGAGGTCGAAGTTTTTGCCGCGCGTCACCCCGAGGTGGAATTCAAGATCGTCGACAATGAAAAGCTTTGGGTCGGAAGCGCGCGAAACCGCGCCATCGAGGTGTGCACCGGTGAGATCATTCTGATTGCGGATTTCGGCAACACGTTCCGTCCGAATTGGATCGAGGCGATGGCGAAACCGTTTTTGGATGATCCCGACGTCGATATCGTATGCGGATTGTTTCAACCCAAGGTGACCAGCGAGTTTGAGCATTGCGTGGCCGTGGTGCACATGCTGGATGACTACATGCTGCACACGATGAAACATGAGGACGTCGTGAAGCTTGTACCCGAAGTTGCGGTTCCCGTTGGCATGGCCACGGGCATCACCAAGGCGACATGGGAAGAATTGAACGGGTTCCCCGAGTGGTTGTTCAAAGGCCAAGACAAACTGTTTGGCCGCAAAGCCTGGGCCAAACGCAAAAACATTGCAATCGCATGGGATGCCTTTGTGGATCACCATGTAAGGTCGTCGCCCAAGGAGGTGTTCAACTACCTGTATTACTATGGCAGGGGCTTTGGTCAGCAGCGCCTTCTAAGCAACATGACGCGCAAGTTGATCATGATCTATGGCGTGTTCTTGCTGTTGCTGGTCGCCGGTTTTTTCATGCCCGTGTTCTGGTTGGGCGCGGCGCTGCTTGCGGCAGCCCATATCTGGTATTTCGGGTTCCGAAAGCTTTTTCAGCAGATGATCCGGCCTTGGCACTGGAAACAGGCGTATCTGTTACCGATCGCACTTATTTCAAGAGATACAGGCTCTATTCTGGGTCATATCGTTGGCTGGACCCACTGGATTACCAAACCCAAGCTCAGGAAACTTCAGGCCGACTATTTGGTAGGGGCTGATCCGAAGCGTTTGCGTATCGTTTCAAGGTAGGATCCAGACAGTGAGCGTAGCGGGCAACGAACTGAGCGTCGATTTTGCAGATCCCTTGGTGGCGGCGGACGCGCAGGATGTGCGCGCATTTCATGCTGAACTGAAGAAGCATCCCGAGTTGGCGTCCCCCGATCTGATTGCTGACCCTGAGTTCGTGTTCGTGGTCGAGAACTTTTACCGTGATGCGGCGCGCAAGGTGCTTTACGCGCTGGTTTGCAAGGGCGGCAAGCCGGTGTCGATGTTCCCGGTTGAGATCGGCCCGGAAAAGAACCTTCCTGGCGAGTATTTCAGTTTGTTTCGGCACCAGACCAGGCTGAGCGACGTTGGCATTGCATGCCCGCAGGACGCGATTGAAGGATCGCTGAGTTGTATTCTGGACGCGATGCGGCAGCGATGGCCGAAAGTGGCGGGCTTTTCGCTTATGGGGCTGAAAACGGATAGCCCGTCTTACGCGGCCCTTACATCGCTTCTGAAGGACTGCCCGCGGCTGGAACGTGAGGCCAAGCTGCAGCTTTACATCGATCTGGACGAGTTCGACTCGATTGACGCCTATTACGATAGCCGGGGGCGGAACTACAAAAAGAACTTTCGCTCGGCACGAAACCGTCTGAACAAGATGGGTGGGTACACGTATTCTGCTGACGGCCCGGACGGCCCATGGACGTTTGAAGAAATGGCGCGCATCGACGCTCTGACGTGGCGGGCAGACGAGAAAGAAGGCGAAACGCCAAAGATGCTTTTGCAAATGTGCGAACGCGTCTCGGCGCTGGCCGCAAGTCCCGAAAAGAGCCAGCTTTGCGCTTTGGCGTTCGAGGGACAGGCCATCTCGATGTACTATTCGTTGTATTTCGGCGATGTGAAGTTTGTTTTCAAGAACACGTTTGATCCAGAATTTTCACATGTGTCGCCAAGCGTTGTTGCCTTTCACCATGTCGTCGAAGCCGCGATCGAAGCCGGTGCGCGACGCATGGAGTTGATGGCCGGCAACGCCTATGCGCGTCCTTGGGCCAACCGGGAACGGTTTCTTAGTGATGACGTTCTGTTCTTCAAATCCGCCCGCGGTCGTGCGGCGCATCTGGCTGTCACGGGAACGCGCGCCTTGCGCGATATCGTGAAAGGGACCCCTGCGACGACGGCGAAAGGCGGTTCTGGTCATGAGTAATCCGTTGAATTTTACCTCCCTCAGTGAAAGCAACTCCAATGAGTGTGTCTGAAAGCGGTGCCATTCCAGTCTCACCCGACGTTGAAGGCCGCGGCGGTGCGCGTTTTATCACGGCGATGCCCACGCAGATGTCGTTGCGGTTGCTGCCCAAGAACCGGGTGGCAGATTTGCCGTTCACAGACCGGTCGCGGTTACAAACCTTTTCGGGACGCGTGGCAATTTTCCAGGGTGTAAAGGCGCTTGGCCTCGGGGAAGGGGACCATGTGCTATTGCCGGCCTATGCCTGCGGCTCCGAAGTTGACGCGGTGGTGAAGGCGGGATGTGATCCGGTCTACTACCCGGTTCTGCCCGATCTGAGCCCGGACCTGGAGGCTTGCCGCGCCCGACTGGCCGAAACCAAGACGATCAAGGCATTCTTTGTCACCCATTACTTCGGTTTTGCACAGCCGATTGCCGAAATGCGCCACTTTGCCGATCAGCACGGGCTGGCCCTGATCGAGGATTGCGCACATGGTTTCTTGTCGGCCTCACCGGATGGCACACCCGTAGGCAGGACGGGCGATATCGCAATCTTCAGCTATATGAAAACCCTGCCGCTGACCGATGGCGGTGCCTGCGTCAGCAACAAGACGGGGTTGAACGTGCATGACGCACAGCTTAGGCCGCCGGCAATCAGCAAATTGATCGGGCGGTTCTTGTTTCAGCTAGAACTGTCGCTGAAACGCAACGGCGCCTTTGCGGCCAAGCTTTTCAGCACGGTTGTCCGGGGGCCTGCGCGCCTTTTGAAGTCGGCGATCCATATGCTTAAGGGCAAGAAGAAACCGATGGCGCCCCCGGCCGAGGGCAGACGCGAAACGCTGACCCCTTCCGAAGAGATGGAAGTGCTGGCACTTGACCCTGCGCGCATCAACTGGTCGATCTCGAAGCTGGCCTCGGGGACAATGGCACGGTTGGATCTGGACCGGATCCGCGACATCCGCCGGCGCAATTACAAACGACTTGTCCACGCCGTTGGACAAATTCCCGGTATCCGGCCCTTGTTCGATGCCCTGCCGGAAGGCACATGCCCTTTGTTTTGTCCGATCGAGCTTGAAGACGCGCCCGAGGTTCAACTGGATTTGGCCCGGAACGGCGTGGGCACCAAGTATTTTTGGTCGTACTTTCATGATGGGTTCCCGCGCGAGGCCTTTCCGTTCGAGACGGCGTTGAAGACAAATGTGCTGGTTTTGCCGGTGCATCAGGATCTGGAAGAAGCGGATATCGACCGCGTTGCGGCGGTCCTGGCCAAGGTGATGGCCGAGCGCGCGCGCAAATGACCCAATTGGACGTGATAACCACGCCGGATGCGCTGCGCGAGATTGCGCCAGATTGGGATGCGGCCTTGGTTCGTGACGGGGGGCTGGAATGTGCGCTGACGTCGCATTGGTTGATCAACTACCTTGAGGCATTTGGTACCGGCACGGACGCGCGTATCCTGTGTGTTCGTGATGACGCGGGCGCGGTCATCGGGCAGGCGGCCTTCATGGGGTCGAAACAGCGCGGCATGCCGGTCCTGTCTTCGCTGACAAACCTTTACGCCAATCGCTCTACCATTGTGGGCACGCAAGCGGGACTGGATGCGATCGGCACATGGATCGCTGGGCAGAGCGTTGGCCTTGTCCGAATTGGCCGCTCTGCACCGTCTGAGACATTGCACAAGCTTGTTCCGAATTCCCGGGTCAGCCAAAGCTATGATCTGCCCGTTATTTCGACCGACACTGACATGGAGGCGTATCTTGCAGCCAAATCCGGCAATTTCCGCAAGTCGCTGAAACGGGCCAAGACCAAACATGAAGGATTTCGGGCTGAGTTTCTGAAACGTCCTCAAGACCATATCGACGACATGCTGAGCGTATCGCGCAAGACATGGAAGTTCGATGCGGGAACGGCGATCACGTCCGATCCTTCTGTGCAGCGTTTTTTCACCGGTCTGGCCACGGCCGGACCAGAGACGGGTCCGGTTCAACCGGTGTTGCTGTTGATCTATGACGAGGCCGACCAGCCTGTTGCCTTTGCTTTCATGTTGCTGTTCAACGCGGTCCTTTTTGGATTGAAGCTGGGGCATGACCCCGACATCAGCGACAGATATCCCGGCTTCGCGATCCTGAACGTTTTGACGCAATACGCGTTCGAACAGGACGAGGTTGCGTTGATTGATCTCGACGCAGTTGGCCCGCACGGGGAATACAAAGTGCGGTGGGCCACCGAAATGCGTCATCTTGAAAATGTCGTCGGTTTTCCCAACACCGCCGCGGGATTTGTCGGGCGGGGGGCTTGGACGATGCGCGGGTGGTTACGAGACGTGAAGGCCGCTGCGAAAAGTAAGACCGAAAGGACTGGATAATGAACGGAGTCATGGGCGTTCTTGGTCGCCTGACCGAGGCCGACACCCGACGCTTTTCGAAGCTCGAGGGCATAGATCATCGCAAGATATCAGATGATTTCAGCGTTCTGGCGCAGGACCTGCCGCAGGGCCGGTTTGAAGAGGCGGAAACCGAAAAGTGGCAATGCTATTTCTACGGGCACCTGTTTGATATCGAGGGCGAGGTCGATCCGGGCAAGGAAACGAACACTGCCGCGCGCTTGGGGCGCTTGCTGGACACCCAAGGTCTTGATGGCCTGGCGCGCAGCGATGGCCGCTTTGTCGTGCTGTTTCGCGAAGTGGCCTCGGGAAAGACGATTCTGGCCGCCGACCCGGTCGGCCTGATGTCGATCTACCTCAACCGCGCGGGGCCGTTTCTGGCCTATGCGACGGACGTGAACGCGCTTTTGCAATTGTCGCAGATTTCAAAAGAGCCCGATCCGGTCACGATCTCGGAGTTTCTGACCTGTTCGCGGTACAACCTTCCGGTATCGCGCAGCTTTTACAGGGACATAGAAAAGCTGCCGTCGAACTGTGCCTTGATTGTTGAGCGCGGTGAGCGCCGGATGCAGCGCTACTGGACCCCGTCCTTGCGCCATGGTGAAGAAATCCGTGACGACGATCAGACGATTGTCGAGACGGCGCGGCAACTGATGCTGGACGGAACCGAGCGCCGCATGCCCACGGGCGATCACATGGCCGCCGCCCTGTCCGGCGGCTTTGACAGCTCTTCTGTGGTGTCGATGATGCGCCACCTTGACGGGGCGGCCAACCGCCTGTTCACCACGATCTCGTTCAACTTCGGCAGTGATGCGGCGGACGAAGAAGAACTGATCGACGAAGTGTCACGTGCCAGCAATACCGAACATCATCGTGTCAACGTGCTGGAAAGCCCTTTTCTGACCGAGACTGACGATGTCATCCAGTCCAATGGCGGGCCCATTCTTGAAAGTGGTGTGCTGCTGTTGTGGAAAAAGAAGGCGCGGTTGGCTGCCCTGGGGCACGAGGTGTCCTTGTCGGGGCTCGGCGGTGACGAGCTTTTTATGGGGCGGATGAACTTTTTGGCGGATTTGACCAAGCGGTTCCACTGGATGGCAGCGGCCAAGGAAATCAAGGCTGTGTTTCCGTATGACCGCTCGACCGGCAAGCGCACGTCGATGCGTAAGATCCTGAATGCCTATGTGGCGTCGCCGCTTGAACCTTATTGGCTCAAGAACTTGCGGCAGGCCAAGTATGGCAACAAGTTTCCCCCGCCCTGGATCCAAGAGGATGTTTTTGACAAGGGGCTGCTGTCATCGTCGTTGCCCAAGGCCAAGCCACCCTTTGCCGATACGGTCTATCAGCAGGATTGCTGGGAGGTGTTCTACTACGAGCTTCTGAATGGCGCGATTACCTATCATTCGGTGGCGTCGAACGGCACGGGGATCGATACGCGCTTCCCATTGCTGGACCGCAAGCTGATCGAGTACATGTTCCGTGTGCCGCGCCGCCTGAAGATCAGCATGGGACGCGTCCGGTATGTGCAGCAAGAAGCCATGCGTCCGTTCCTGCCACCCGCGATTTTGCGTGATCACCTCAAGAAGGACTTTCACCCGGTGTTGGATGCGCATCTGCGCAAAGACTACGGCGAACGGCTGGATCCGCTCTTTGCCGCAAAATCCCGCTTGTCCGATGATTTCGTGGATTGGGAAGGTCTGAAATCCAACTACGCGGCGTTCCAGGCCGGAAAATCGAAACCCTACGCCCTTTGGGTGGCTTATTGCCTAGAGCGCTGGATGCAACTTGGAACCTAGAAAGCCAGTATGACCATCAGTGTAAGCACCGTTACCGAGCCCGAGCGGCTGCGCGAGGAATGGCAGGGTCTGGCGCAGAATTGCGCCGATCAGGATGCATATCATCAGCCGTTTTTCCTGTTGAAGTGGGGCGAGCTGACGGCAGACATGTGGGCGCCCGAGTATGTCATTGCGCGCCGCGGTGATGCGCTGATCGGCTTGTTGCCACTTTATCGC
>JBCBTE010000097.1:0-11586 GCA_039818805.1 Pseudomonadota bacterium | reverse complement strand
GGGCATGATTGCCTTCGCCACTGCACTTTTCCTTGGCGTGTCAATCTGGCCCGTAAACATTCCAATTATCAGGTATCCAGCAATCATATTCTTGCTCTGCGCGATTACATATACTAATTACAACTTAATAGTGCGCAGTAAAGTTCCAAGAAAATTTTGCGTATGAGTCAGAGTCTGAAACTGTTGTTGTTTAAATAGCAAATTTTGCCTGTTTTTTGGCGCTTTGGTTAATCCTGCCACACCTTGAAGAGTTGCAATGCGCGCGCTCGTGCCTAATCCATTTTGGCATGGACAGAAGCGGAAGTATTTTACAATCTATACGTTCAAGATGTAAAAAGACATCATCTAAAGGTGCAAAAAAAATGAAGCTATTGGCGGTAGACGATGATCGATCTATCCGCGACCTTCTGCCGATGATCCTCGCGGAAGCGGGCGTCACGGATGTGACTGTCGCAAGTTCTGCTGAAAACGCATTGAACTCTATTACAGCTCAGTCTGAGCCCTTCGATTGCTTTCTTCTAGACATTCAGATGCCGGGCGAAAGTGGCATTGATCTATGCGCCAGTATCCGGAAAATGCCCAGCTATCGGAAAGCACCCATCATCATGCTGACTGCAATGCACGATAAAAGCTATATCGACGAGGCGTTTGCGGCGGGCGCGACGGATTATGTAACGAAGCCGTTCGAAATCGCAGAGGTGCGTGCGCGGGTGGGAATGGCAAAACTGCTGGTCGAAGAACGACGTCGGGTGCTTGAATTGTCGAACGGAACGGGCACTGCGAGCGATGCTACGCAGCTCGGTGCCGGGACAGACTTTGCCGAACGCCTTGACCTTGGCGGTATAAAAGGCTTCGTAACCAGGCAGGCATTTGAGAATTATTTAAGTCAATTGTCGCGCGCAGGGTTCCAGTCTTCGTCCTTCTTTTCGGTTCATGTTCACGATGGGCGGGAGATATTTGATCGATGCACGCCGTCGGAGGTTGAATATGCGCTTCGTCACGTTGCTGACGCGACAGTTGCTTCGCGACAGGCCTGTGTGGTGATCATGTACTACGTCGGCAGCGGTAACTTTCTGTGCTGCTCATCCGCCACAGCTTTGCAAATGACGGATGAGATCGAAGCGGAAATTCAGGAGCTTCTTGATGACAAGGATTTGAACCATGACGATGGATCACCGCTCGACATTGAGGTTGCGATCGGCGCCACAGTACAGCCAATACTCACAGAACCGCTGCGTCTGGAGGCTCTGGAAGCCCAAGCCATTCAACGCGCGAAAGTTCGCGCCAGTGACAAACGCGCCCAACCGAAACCTGTAAATATCAGGCGCGTCGGTCTTTAGAGCCGCACACGGGGCAAGCGTGCAACGCTGCAGGCACCGAATAACCGCTGCCTAAACTTGTTTAGGCAGCGTCACCCAGAATTCGGCACCGCCATGTTCAGAGGTCTTGACGCCGATTTCTCCGCCCATGCGCTCGATCAGTTGCTTCGAGATGCTTAGACCAAGCCCGGTACCCCTCCGTTCGCGGATGTCGGACGGGTCCACTTGCGAAAACGGTTGAAAAATTGTCTCGTGGAATTCGGCTGGAATGCCAATTCCCCGATCCGCCACGCTGATACGAACCTGAGCGCCTTCGTCGAGCAAGCCGACCTGAACCAGCCCAGCCTCGTGCGAAAACTTCGCGGCATTGGAGAGCAGATTGATTATGACCTGTTGCACACGGGCAGGATCGGCTTTGCAAGACAGCGCATGATCGCGTGCCGTCAGCAAAACTTCTACATCAAATTCTGCGGCCAAGGGTTGTGTCACAGAGATTGAACGTTGAACGATGTCGAAAACGTTTGTGTCTACCAGATTGATGGACATCTTTTCGGACGACAGTTTCTCGAAATCCAGGATGTCATCGAGAAGCAGACGCAGATGTCCGCAATTCTCCCTGGAGATGGCAATCAGTTTCCGGGCCTTGTCAGGCATCGCGTCGAATGTCACAGGATCGATAAGATCCAAGGCAGCGGCCATTGCAGTGACAGGGGTCCGAAGTTCATGGCTCACAGTTGTCGTGAAATCCCGCTTCATACGCTCCAATCTGCGCTGTTCCGTGATGTCGAGGATCTGAGAGATGAAATGAACAGGGTTGCCGTGTTCGTCCCGCACCAGCGCAACACAGAGGTGGCCCCAGACGATTTGACCATCGGGTTGTAGATACCGCTTGTCCATCGAATAGCGTTGGGCCTCTCCGTTGAGCAGACGTTCCACGTGATCGACATCCTTGGCGAGATCGTCTGGATGCGTGATTGTCTGGAAATCAATGGCCAGCAGCTCCTGCTCGGAATATCCCAAAAATGCGCACATTGCTGCATTGACCGCCAACCATCGACCATCTGTCGCAACCAGCGCTTGGCCGATAGGCGCGTTTTCCATCGCCAATCGAAATTTTTGCTCGCTCTGCCGAAGGGCCTGTTCGGCATTTTTTCTGTCCGTTATGTCAGTTTGAACGCCGATAAGGCGCGTTGCCTTGCCATTGCGATCCCTACGGTTGGCAATCGCGTCCGATTCCATCCACCGCCAGCCTGATCCGCATGGCGCTCGAATTCTGTACTCAGTCAGCGAGCGTTCAGAGTGGCCGTTGATACAGTCCCGATCTGCTCGTTCAACGTGGGGCAGGTCTTCGGGATGGACGCGCGCGCGCCACTCGGCCTGCGTGTCTATTTCTTCGTCTGGCGCAACGCCCATTAGTTCTCGCCACGCGCCGGAGACGACCGAAGTGCCTTTGAGCATGTCCAATTCGAAGATGCCAATCTTGGCGCCTTGCACGGCGTAAACCATCCGCTGGACTTCGTTGCGGTTTAGTTCTTCCGCTTTCAGTTCCGCAGCGATGTTGCGAAGAACCAGCGCGTAGCACAGACCATCTGCCTGCCTCGTTGTCTGCGTTATTTGCGCATCCAGAACGAGTTGGCCGCCGGTTTTGTGACGTCCAGCGACAGGGCGCATCACAGCTTCCGCATCTGACGAAAGGTTCGGAATGTCAAATTTCTCTGAACCCCAAGCGGGAAGCAGGTCGGAGATCAGAAGAGTATGCAACTCTTTGGAACCATAGCCAAACAGTCGCGCGGCGGCGGGATTGGCGACGACGATACGGCCCTCTGAACTGACGCCGAGAAGTGCGGCTCCTACTGTGTCCACGAGTTTTTTGAGCATCTTGTCGTTGGTTGTTGTCATTTGTCAGACCAAAAAGACTTGTTCCAGATAGGAACGGGCAGACCCCGGCATTGTCAACCAAAGGTTCCCCCACTGATGTGGTCCGCCACTATGTTTCGGAAACGTAGAACCCGAATGGCTACGAAACAGCACAAGCCCAAGGAGTTTTTAACGAAGATGCGGCAGGTTGAGGTACTTATCGGCCAAGGGATGGCGCGGGTCGCCTATTCTGGTCACATCTGGTCATTTAACCAACTGCGTTCATATCCAATTCACGCTCGACATCCCGAGCCATCTCTGACCACTTCAGATCACCGGTGTAGCGCCACGCCATCTGACCGCTCTGATCCAAAGCGAACAGATGCAGCCAACGATTGTCGAACAGCGCACGCACACCATCATGCCGGCGAAGAATATCTATCATCGCCTCGCGCGGGGCCTCTATGCAGACCGACAGGCGTAGCGGGTCGTGGGCGTATCTTTCCCCCTCGTGCACCGACTGCCAGGGCAGTCCCGCGCGCAGGGTGCCGCCATTGCCTTCGACCACACCGATGCCGCCGGTGACGTTGTGCAAAAGCTTATTGCCTGAGCCAAACACGTCTGGTGCTACGGTTGAGCCGTAGTATTGCAGGCTGATCCAGCTGGCCACGACAACGGGGGCGGTCATGATCAGTTCCAGCACGCCGAAGTCGGTGTCCTTTTTCCAGTCGTAGTCATGCAGGAAGGCACGGCCCGCAAGGCTTTTGCCCGCAGTCCGCTGGCGAGGGGCGGCGATGAAGGCCTTGCAACCGGCCAGCGCCCATTCGGGCCGGGTCTCGGCCCAGTCGCGGCTTCGCAGGTCGATGTCGGCGTCACCTTGCGCCCGCGGAAGGCGCAAGGCCCGTTCGGAGCGGGTCACGATGCTTGCCTGCGCAAACCAGTCGGTGGCCTGACGGATTTCGGTTTCATGCGCGGCGGACGGGTGGTCAGCGACAAAGAGCGTGATCGCATCGGTCGTGGTGTCGTGCAGCGCGCCCAGAAACAGCGTGTCGGAGGGGATGTCGATCCCCCGGTCGGCCAACCCGGCCCGCACGTCCTTTGCATTGAGCAGCCCGGCCAGAAGCCGGGCGTTCACGTCGCCCGCATAGCCACCACAGGCACCGCAGTGAAGGCCACTGGCAAATGGGTTGTTCACCACATTGGCGCCGTGTCCGGCCAACACCACAAGGCGGGCGAAATCCGTCGTCAGGGACATGGCGCGCAGGATCGTTTCGGCAGCATCGATTTGCGCATCCAGCGGCAATGGGGGATCAAGGCGGGGTGCCGGGCCGTTGCCCGCAGCCTCGGACGCGATGTTCAGCGCATCCTTGACCAGCTTGCCCGCGTAGATCGGCCCCGTCGCCTCGACGAAGGCAAAAGAAGAAACTGCCGCCAGCTTGAACCGGCCCCAGGCGCGCTTGGCGCGGGCCTTGAAGCGGGCGGTCTGTTCGGCGTTGACGTTATCGCCTTCGGAGGTGGAGGTGACGCCGGGGTTCAACAGCACAGGCAGGCGCAATTCATCCACGTCCGAGGCAAAGCCCTTGTGCGAGGCGGTCAGGCCGAAGAAGCCCGCGAAACCTAGCGTCTGGATACCGGGGTTCGTCGCTTCCAGTGCCCTGCGATAGACTTCGGAGCGCACGTCGATACAAAACGCGGCCTGAAGCGTGGGCCGGTCTTCGGTCTGTGCGGGCGGGGCGGCGGCGAAGGTGGTGGCCAGATCACGCTGAACGGCGCGTTCCCATGCCTCTTGCAGGATCGCGTTGATCGTCAGGTCCCGGTCGGGCGTGACGGCAGAGGCGTGGGCCGCTTTGGTCTGGTCCCATTTGTCGCCGATCTGGTCTTTGTATTGGGCCAAGAGCGCCTCTTCCCACAACAGCTGAATTGTCAGGACATCGGTGATCGTCCGATCGGTGCCGTCTGCCAGTTCCGCCTGCCAAAGGTGGTAGCGGGCGACCTGTGCCCATCCGCCCAGCGAGAAGAGCAACTGGTGCAGGTATGTCTCCAGCATGTTTTCGGATAGCCCCAAATTGTTGGCCGCGCGTAACCGCGCATCTTCGGCCCGGTCAGGCGTTTCGCTGACGAATTGCGCAAAACCCGTAAGGCCCGCGATTTCGGCGGTCAAATCATGTGTGGCGTTCTGCCGCCACGCGTCATACGCGCCGCGCCGACGTGGGGCGGCCCAAAGCGCCTGACCCTGATCGAAATACCCGGCGGCCCAGTGCCCGAACCGATCGGCCAGGATACCGGGCCAGTCGATGCCGGATGCCGTGGCGGCGAGGTCTGCGATGGTGGGTTGTGGCGCAGGTGTGGTGGCCGGAACGGCGGCGCTGCGCTTCACCTTTGCCAGATCGGGGGCGTCGTCTGTGCTTAGTGCATCAAGGGCTGCGGTGATGTCGGCATCGGTGATCGTGCCGTCGGCGATTAACGCGTTGTAATGCGCCCGCGGCATGGTCACCGGCACGCCGCCGACGCGGGCCAGACGTGCCCCCACCTCGGCAAGGCTTTCGCCGGTTTGCCCCAGATAGGGGTTCACGGCGACCGACGAGGCCAGCGGCCAGACTGGGGGAATGGCGCGGGCGGCGGCGTCACTGGCTGAGGTAACAACAGCGGGCTTGAGCGGGGAGTTGGACGTCATCGGATCAATCCTTTCGCGGGATCAGGATGTGTGCTTGCGCGACCAGCCGCCGAGCAGCCTGTCAAACACGGCGTTGGCGTAAAGCCCGTTGGACAGATGCACGCGCAGTCCGGCCGTGGCGGGGTGATAGGCCCAGAGCGGGAACATGGCCTGCGCCACCGCCACGACGCCAAAGCTGAGCAAAGCCAGGACAATCAGGGCCCATTCCAGCGGGCCGGGGGCTGGTGTGGCGGGCAGGGTGCCGGCCATCAGCCATTCGGCGCCGGTTTGCAGGGCAAAGTACCCCACAGCTGCTGCGACCGAATAGACGGCGGTGCGTTGTGTCAGCACGCGGGGGGCGGCGTCGGCCAGACCCTGTGCCAGAAGATAAGCCACGCCGAAGATCAGGATGGCGCCCAAGGCAATGGCCTGTGGCGACTTGCCGGTGAGGCCGAAGACAAAGCCCACGGCGCCGTAAATCACCAGCGCGATCAGGAAGGCGCGGCCCACTGCGACCCCGTTGGGAATGGCCACGGGGCCGGGCCGCCGGATCGCCGCCACGCCCTCGACCGCGCCGCCGGAGGCGAGGAACGCATGGGCCTTGTAAAGCGAATGCGCCACGATGTGCAGAAGCGCCAGCGGAAAGAGTGCCAGACCGCATTGGAAGATCATGAAGCCCATCTGCGCAACCGTGGACCAGGCCAGCGAGGTTTTCACCGCCGATTGTGTCAGCATCACCAGACCGCCAAAGAGTGCGGTGAACCCACCGATCATCACCAGCACCGCCAGTACGGCGGGTGACAGCAGCATGACGTCGGCAAAGCGGATCAACAGGAAGCCACCGGCATTGATCACGCCCGCATGCAGCAAGGCGGAGACCGGCGTGGGCGTTTCCATCACCTCGGTCAGCCAGCCGTGCATCGGGAACTGCGCGGATTTCAGGATGGCCGCGATGGCGAGGCAGGCCGCGATCCATGTGGCGTAATCGGTGTCTTGCCCGCTGCGCGCGGTGTCCAGGATGGTGGCGAGATCGCCGGTCCCGTAGGCCATATAGAGCAGGCCCATGGCAACCAGCATCGCGACATCGCCGAGCCGGGCCGTAACCCATTTCTTGCGCGCGGCGCGCTGTGCGGCGACGCGGTCGGGGTAGTGCAGCAGCAGCTTGTGCAATGACAGGCTGGTTGCGATCCAGGCCAACGCAAATTGCAGGATGTTGCCGGACATGACCAAAAGCATCACGGCCGCCAGTGTCAGGCAGAGCCAGCCGGTGAACGGCCCCTGCCGGTCTTCGCCGTCCATGTAGGTTGCCGAAAATCGCAACACGACCCAGCCAACAAAGGCCACGAGCAGCACCATCACCGCGCTGACCGCATCCAGCCGGACCGACAGGCCAAGACCATTTGCACCAATAAGCGGGCTGGTTCCGGCGCCGGCGAGGATCAGGATTACACCCGAGAACGCGGTAATGCCAAGGGCGGCCAGCGCGCCGTTTTCCACCTGTTGCAACACGGCGAACGGGCGCATCTGCGGGCCGCGAAAGGCGATGTATGCCAGGGCGACAAAGAGGGCAGGAGCGATAAGAGGCAGGAACGCGATGAACAAGGCGTGGTTTCCTTTAGGCTGAACTGTGGCGTCCGGGCTGAGTAGCAGCGCGGCGAGAAGAAAAAAAATTCATTGTTTGTGTGAAATCGTTCTGATTTATATATGGAAATGGCGGAATTCAACTATCACCATTTGCGGTATTTCTGGGCCGTGGCGCATGACGGCAACCTGACGCGGACGGCAGAGCGGCTTAACCTGTCGCAATCCGCCGTTTCGGTTCAGATCAAGCAGTTGGAGGCATCCTTGGGCCATGCCTTGTTCGAACGGCGGGGGCGGCAGTTGATCCTGACGGAGGCGGGCCGTATCGCGCTGGATCATGCTGATGCGATTTTCGCCGCCGGGCGCGAGTTGATCGGCACGCTGCAAGAGCAGGGCCGCAGCCGTCAGGCCGTGCGGATCGGGGCCCTGGCCACGTTGTCGCGCAACTTTCACATGGAGTTCCTGCGTCCGATCCTGGGACGGCAGGATGTGGAGATAATCCTGCGGTCGGGGACGAGCGCGGATCTGCTGCAGGCGCTCGAGGCGCTGAACCTTGATGTCGTGCTGATCAATCGTCCGCCCACGCGCGATGCGGTCACGCCGTTTGTCTCGCACCGTTTGTCGGAACAACCCGTCAGTCTTGTCGGCAAGCCGGATTTGCTGGGCGACACTTCGGGATTGAATGACCTGCTGGCCAGTCAGCCGATCATACTGCCCACCGCCGACACGGGTGTGCGCATTGGGTTCGACGCCCTGACCGAGCAGCTTGGCATCCGGCCGCAGATTGCAGCGGAAGTCGAGGACATGGCGATGATGCGCCTTCTGGCGCGCGAGGGTGTGGGGTTGGCGGTTCTACCACCCATTGTTGTTCAGGACGAACTCAGCACCGGCAGGTTGATAGAAGCAGACCGTCTTCCAGGCATCGGAGAGACCTTCTTCGCCGTCACCCTTTCCCGCCGTTTTCCTAACCCGATCCTTTCGCAACTACTGGACGACCGGACGCTGTAGTCGCAGCCAAAATAGCTTGTGGTGCATCGGCGCTATGAAACTCCAATTCTGGAACGCATACCGCCCTTCTTGCGGCGAGAGACATTCTCGCCGAAAAGCTGTTCCCGGATGTAGGCGCTAAGGAGCCGACCCGCCGCGTCTTGTTCCAGTCTGGCACACTCTTCACAGGTCAGACGCAGCCAGAAAGGCGACGGATATTTCTTCTTATCCGGCTTGTTTTGCTCGCTTCGGGCTAAACGCTGAAATTACGGCGTGAATTCGTCATCACCGCACCTCAGACTCTCAGATTCTAGAGATGCGAGATGACGTTCCGACTCTTCCAGGGCATCAAGGAGAGAGCTCAAACTCTTTCTCTCCAGCTGCACCATCTGCACCGCACTGATCACATCCATTTCCCTAGATGTCGCGGGTGGTGTGTTCAGCACAAAAAGCGCCGCCGCCAAAACGGATCACAGCAACACAATGTCCGTGAGCAAAATGTCATCACGATTGGTGATCAACTCGATATCGTACCCATTCGAAATGTCCCCATCCATATCGACCTGTAGCTGACCGTTGGTCGAGTTGATGCTGGTGATGGACATCCCGAATCCGACTAGCACAAGCTGATCCACGCCACTTACGAAATCCACGATGACGTCCCGGCCTTCTGAATTGCCTTGCTTGAAGATAAACTGGTCTGAACCCGGCCCACCGACCAACCTGTCCACGCCTAGACCGCCTTCAAGGCTGTCGTCTTGGTCTTGACCGAACAACGTGTCATTGCCAGCGCCGCCCAACAAATGGTCATCTCCGGTGCCACCGAACACGCTGTCATCACCGCTTTGCCCGTTGACGCGGTCGTCGTCGGCACCGCCGCGCACATAGTCGTTGCCAGAACCACCACGCACCTTGTCGTTGCCGTGCCCCCCGATCAGACTGTCTTCGCCGGCACCACCGACCAACAGGTCGTCACCGTTCTTGCCATTCAGGCTGTCGTTGCCGGCTTCGCCAAAAACGCGGTCGTCGTCAGCACCCGAGAGGATGTCGTCATTTCCGGCGCCACCGCGAATGGTGTCGTTGCCCCTGCCGCTGGACACGATGTCGTCCAGCGCGGTTCCCGTGATCATGTCTGCTCCGTTCAATGCCCTGCTGAACAAGCTCGCATCATCAATCCGGCTTTGCGTTGCAGCGGCGGACACAAACGCCGCCACATCAAAGTTCACACCGTCAAAAAGCTGTGTCCCGCCGCCGTTGTCCCGCAAAATGATCTTGGAAATGGTGCCGGACGTAGCAAATCCCCCGATCGGATCGTAGCTAAATGTCCCGCGCAACACTGCTTGAACGCCATCGGACATCACGACGTTGATGCGCGTTTGGGACGAAAAGTCTATTACCGAAGTCGAAAATCCGCCCAAGACGCCCAAGAAACTGGTGTCAAGCGCATAAGGAAACCCATCCTTTGAACGTAAAACAGCCACGAAAGACCCCAATACCGCCATGTGACGTTCCGACCAGGCTATCACACCTTTGCATGGCGTCGTTATTTTTTGCACCATGCATGAAACACTCAAAAAAGGAGACATTTCGCGGGTGGTCCGATCTGGCAGATTGACGCTCAGTTGATTTCAAACCACTCTTTCGCACATGCAAAGCCCCCTCTATAAGAGCACGCGGTTCCCATTGGGGTGAGTCGGGGACCCAGATATTTATGGAATTCCGCGGGGGGCGCACAGGCAGATGTCGATCTTTGATAAAATCCCGGGCCTTTTTACGGCGGACATGGCGATCGACCTCGGCACGGCGAATACGCTGGTGTATGTCAAAGGACGGGGTGTGATCCTGTCGGAACCCTCGGTCGTGGCCTATCATGTCAAGGATGGCGTCAAGAAAGTACTGGCCGTCGGCGAAGACGCGAAACTAATGCTCGGCCGCACACCCGGTAGCATCGAAGCGATCCGTCCGATGCGCGAAGGCGTGATTGCCGACTTTGATACCGCCGAGGCGATGATCAAACACTTCATCCGCAAGGTTCACAAACGCTCGACCTTTTCCAAACCAAAAATCATCGTCTGTGTGCCCCATGGCGCCACGCCGGTGGAAAAACGTGCCATTCGCCAATCCGTTCTCAGCGCGGGCGCGCGCCGGGCGGGGCTTGTGGCCGAACCAATCGCTGCCGCAATTGGTGCAGGCATGCCAATTACCGACCCCACCGGCAACATGGTCGTGGACATTGGCGGCGGGACCACCGAGGTGGCCGTTCTTTCGCTTGGCGACATCGTTTATGCCCGCTCGATCCGCGTTGGCGGAGACCGTATGGATGAAGCCATCATCAACTACCTGCGGCGTCAACAAAACCTGCTTGTCGGGGAAAGCACGGCCGAGCGTATCAAGACCTCCATCGGGACGGCGCGCATGCCGGATGACGGACGCGGCACATCTATGCAGATCCGCGGGCGCGACCTTTTGAACGGCGTGCCCAAGGAAACTGAGATCAGCCAGGCCCAGGTAGCAGAAGCGTTGGCGGAGCCCGTTCAGCAAATCTGCGAGGCCGTGATGACGGCGCTGGAAGCAACCCCGCCCGATCTGGCGGCCGATATTGTCGATCGCGGCGTGATGCTGACCGGCGGTGGCGCCCTTCTGGGCGATCTGGACCTCGCCTTGCGCGAACAAACGGGTCTTGCCGTATCAATCGCCGATGACAGTCTCAATTGCGTGGCACTGGGCACTGGCAAGGCGTTGGAGTTCGAAAAACAACTGCGCCACGCGATTGACTACGACAGCTGAATTGCCCACCCTTCGATAAAGCACGCCGCTTTTGACCTGAGGCACTCATTTTGGGCGAAGCGCATGCAGCATATGAACGTGTCGCAGTGTTTTGCGAAAAGCAGTCATTCAGGTTTTTTGCAAAACACTTTACAAGGGAGACACTTTGGCCCGCGACAGATCACAGAGCAGCGACTACACGGGGCCTTTGAAGCGCCTGCTTCTGGGCCTGTTGATCCTATGTCTGATTGGTCTGTTCATCGTTTGGCGCATCGACAGCCCACGCGTAGAGCGCTTTCGTGCCCAAGTGATCGACCGGGTTCTACCCAGCTTCGATTGGGCGATGGCGCCGGTGACGGGCACAGTAAACATCGTGCGCGACTTTCAAAGTTACCAACGCATTTATCAGCAAAACCAGGAACT
>JBCBTE010000096.1:0-11683 GCA_039818805.1 Pseudomonadota bacterium | reverse complement strand
ATCGATGTAGCGTTCGATGCCATCGTCCAAGGCACTTGCTCGCATCGCCATGAAGTCAGAACACTGCTGACCATCGATATCAATGATCTGAACAAACTGGCCTTTTTTGACATCGTAAGCTTTCGCTGTGCCACGGTCGATGCGCCATTCGTCAACTATCTTCCCAAGTGGGTCTGGAAGACTTAAATCCGAAGTCCTTCCCTCGGGTGGCTGTACCGTGATCTGAAGGGCGGCGCCGCCGCCCCTCTCGATGAAATTCGCGGTAACCGGTACGATCACAAACAAATCGGCTGTTTGACGCATTCTGACAATGTGAGTCTCACCCGCTGGTGTCTTGCCGTCAAAGACCCGAGCTCCGGTGGCCGCCTCAAGACCAATGTCCCGCGCGTTCAGCCGTTCCAGCATCCGGCGGGTGTCAACGCCTGAAAGCTCTAAAGGCTCCGCAACAGTGTTTGGCATATCCAATGCTACAGTCGAGAATGTTCGCGCATCATCTGCAAGTGCTGTCAACCAAGCCTCGGACCCTCCATCGACATGGGTGATCGAGACGATCGAACCAGCTACGATACGGAGCGCGCCAGACTCGCCATAACCAACGTCCTTGCGCAGGCGTGTCGACTGTTTCAGCCCGAAATATCGACTGCGGTGCAGAGTCTGCGCTGAAACAGCATTCAACATGAGGTGACTAGCTCACTCAAGTTTGTCCCCATTTTTCCATGCGCCGACCCATCTCGACGTGCTCTGAAACCGGTTACATTTTTAAGCGGCGAAGCTCCGAAGAAATTCCCCGAGTCGCCGCAAGTTGACATGTAACCGGTTTCAAAGTTTCAATTGAACGTAGATTCGTCAAGAAAAATCGAAAATTGGTACACTGCGTATGAAAAAGCCGGGCGGTAGCATTCGGGATGTTGCGACTGAAACAGGGCTTTCAATTGCCACGATCTCCCGCGTGATGAACAACAATTCAAATGTCAGTCCGAAAACCCGTCAGCGGGTTTTGGATGCATGTGAAAAGCTGGATTATCTGCCGAACCCAGCCGCACGCGCCCTTTCAACGAGCAAGTCCAAAACGGTCGCCGCAATCATTCCAACGTTGGAACATTCCGTATTTGCAAAGTTCACGGCGGCAATCGAGCGGGCACTCGCGAAACAGGGTTACTCTCTTGTGCTTGCTGTGTCGAATGCCGACGAAGAGGAAGAACTGAAGTCGGCACGAAAACTGTTGGGGATGGGCGCTGAGGCATTCATCCTGAGTGGTACAGCGCACTGCCCGACACTGTTGGAGACCTTTGAAAGACGGCAAGTGCCGCACGTTTTTACGTCTGTATGGGACCCTGACAATCCGGTGGCAACGATCGGCTACGATAATGCCGAGCTAGCCCGAAACGCAGTGCAATATCTTGCATCTCTGGGACATCAGGAAATCGGCATCCTCCATGGCCCTCTTGCAGAAAGTGACCGGACAGTTGCGCGGCGCCAGGGCGCTGAAACCGTTACATCTGCAAACATGCAGCTTTCGTTTTTTGA
This sequence comes from Pseudomonadota bacterium, assembly GCA_039818805.1. Classification (GTDB taxonomy): domain Bacteria; phylum Pseudomonadota; class Alphaproteobacteria; order Rhodobacterales; family Rhodobacteraceae; genus Roseovarius. Next base: position 10,156 of record JBCBTE010000096.1, on the reverse strand, counting down.
AACCCAACTCAGCGTATCGGGCGGCAAAACCGCGACAACCGAGATGTTGTCGCGCAATCTTGGCTGTACTGCCCTGTTGTGCTTTTCCGACGTCCTTGCACTTGGCGCATATTTTGGGCTGGCTGAGGCGGGAATGACGGTGCCGAGAGACATGTCCGTCATGGGGTTCGATAACCTGGACTGGGCTAGCGAAACTGTGCCACCGCTCACTACGATTGACCTACCGGCCTATGATATGGGTCGCGCCGTTGCCGAAGAGATCATCGACTATCTCGAACGTGGGGTTCCACTACAAAAACAGCTTCTCAGCGCACAAATCATCAAGCGCGCATCGGTCGCCAAAATTAACTGAAACCCGTCGATTAAGTACTAAGCACTTACACTTGATCACTTCGATGCGCTTGGCCGTTCGATGAATGCGATCCTGCAAACCTGACTGAAGCTGGTCAGTGTTGCGCCACGACGCTCGACATGCTGAAATTCAATCGAGCGTGAAAACAAGTGATGCGCGCAAGTTGTCTACCGGCGGAAATCGGCTGGTCAGCGTGCATCTTTTCGGCTTCTGGATGCGCAGCCGGCCAGCCCTGGTGGCATGCGCCACCTACTATCTGTCACAATCGTGGAATGCACGGCAATTTGGATGAAAACCATGATCGCACTTACCTTTGATGGCGACGTTTCAGCGGACCGGCGCGCTGTTTTCGAACGGTCAGCGGCGCGTTGGGATAGTGTCGTGAACACGGGCTTCGACCCCATCGACGTAGACGGGGAAGTGCTGACTGGCGTGCGAATAAGTGTCTCGATCCGTTCCATTGACGGCGCGAACGGGGTTCTCGGACAGGCCGGCCCTACGCTTCTGCGCCAAGGTTCCGAATTGCCGCTTGCCGGTGTTATGGAGTTTGACCAAGCGGACGTTATCAACCTTGAAACAAGCGGCCGTTTCGAAGACGTCATTCTGCATGAAATGGCCCATGTTCTGGGTTTCGGAACACTGTGGCGCAGGAAAGACCTGATCGTTGGCACCGGCACGATGGATCCACGCTTTGCTGGTGCCTCGGCGTCGCGCGAATTCGCGGCCCTTGAGCCGCGCAATGACGGTGCTGTTCCCATTTCTAACACCGGCGGAGCAGGAACGCGTGAGAGCCATTGGCGAGAACTGGTGTTTGGAGATGAGCTTTTGACGGGGTTTCTTTCCGGTGGCGAACGTCCGCTTAGCCGTCTGTCTGTCGCGTCCTTCGAGGATATCGGCTACGACGTGGATTACAGCGGCGCAGACCCGTTCGATTTGCCTAGCTTCCGTGACCTGGCATTGATTGGCATCACCGAGGCTGTTCGCATTTGCGATTTGTGCCGAATGGCACGAACTGAGCCGGTTGTTCTAGGTGAGGAATCAACTTGAACCCTCGATCGTAGGACGCGGAAACCGGTATGCGAGTAACGGCTTAAAGCGCAACGATGTGATTAAATGGATTTCCTTTGGTAACAGACGACAAGTCCGTCGAAGTCATCCAGCTCTGTTTCGTAACAACATTCATCACCAATGAACTGCAAAAGCCAGGGCTGCGCACGCCTTGTCCAGATATGTGCGACGGAAGCTATCCGGCAGACATCGTCCAGCGCGCCCCTCGCGCTGATTGTATACGGCTCCACGCCAAGAGCGTGATGAATGCGTGACCCGCAATCAGTACAAAAGGCGCAGATCTTTTCTTGTCCGATGTCACCCATGGTTCTCCACTTTGACAGAAGTCCAGACGTCTATTTGAATGCATCTTTAGGAAAGCAGACAGACATGCCAAGAGCCCTGCCAGATTGTCGTTTGCAGTCCGTATAATTTTTGAAATCTGCAACAATCGGTTTGCTGTCTGTTTCTTATCGGATTGTTTCGCATTGGCAGCCGCCGGAAAATTTCATCGCTCTATCACTCTTGTGTCGAACGCTCGCTCACACTGAGACACTGACCAGATGGTTTCAGTGGTCAGACGAAAGACCTTTGCGCTGCCATCCGGTGAAACCACCAAGGACGCTGTGCAGCGCAGGATTGATCGATCCGCAAAAGGCCGCGTTGCAATATTGCCAGGTGCCAAAAAATGCCTGTAGTGCGCCACATCAGTGCGTTGCCCACTCAAAGGAACCGTTTCCGACCCGACAAAGACATTTTGCATGCTCATCAGCAGTGTCCGGCGTAAAAACGTCGGCCCAATCGACCGCGCTGCAAATCATAAAGGACTGAGTGGTGGCAGCTTATTGCCGGTGCTGTTCACAACGTACGCCGGAAAAGTCGTCTGTCACAAAATAGGCTTGTCACATCGTCGGGTGTCATATAGCCAAAAGAGACGCAGGGGAGTCCCGCCCAAGGGACTGAGAGGCTGAATAGGACTTTTGTCCGGTGACGCGACCCTTTGAACCTGACCCAGTTGACACTGGCGTAGGAAGCATAGGGTGAAACGCAACTCGACAGTACACCCAACGGTAAGGCAGACCATGCCTTCGGCTCCTCTCCAAACTCTTCTGGTGTCTTTTTGAGACCTGAGCTTGAGGAGCGCCAAAATGAACCTACCCAATCCAAAGATCACAACGGGCGAACTGCCCGCATCGCGCAAGATTTACGTGGACGGTACGCGTTATTCGGATGTCCACGTACCAATGCGCGAGATTTCATTGCATCCCACCGCCGGTGAGCCGCCACTGACAGTCTACGACAGCTCTGGGCCTTACACGGATCCAGGTGTTTTGACGGACATCCGCAAGGGATTGGAACCATTGCGCCGGTCGTGGATCGAAGCGCGTGGGGATGTTGAAACCTATGACGGACGCGACGTGAAACCCGAGGACAATGGATTTGTCGAAGGAGAACGGCTTACACCAGAGTTTCCGGTGCGCCCTAGCCCCATGCGCTCAAAAGATGGCCGGGCGGTAACTCAACTGGCCTACGCCCGTGCCGGGATCGTGACGCCGGAAATGGAGTTTGTAGCCATCCGTGAAAACCAATTGCGCGGGGTCCAGGCTGAAACCAGGGATGGGCAAGACTGGGGCGCCAACATTCCCGATTATGTGACCCCCAAATTTGTGCGCGACGAGGTCGCCGCGGGGCGTGCGATCATCCCGGCCAACATCAATCACCCTGAATCCGAACCCATGATCATCGGCCGCAATTTCCTTGTGAAAATAAACGCGAACATGGGCACATCAGCCGTAACGTCTTCGATGGAAGACGAAGTCGACAAGTTGGTCTGGGCCATTCGCTGGGGCGCAGACACCGTCATGGATCTTTCCACCGGGCGCAACATTCATAACACACGCGAATGGATCATTCGCAACAGCCCAGTACCGATTGGCACCGTGCCCATCTATCAGGCGCTCGAGAAGGTGAACGGCATCGCCGAAGACCTCACATGGGAGGTTTTCCGCGACACATTGATCGAGCAGGCCGAACAGGGCGTTGACTACTTCACCATCCATGCGGGTGTGCGTTTGCACATGGTTCCGATGACTGTGAACCGCGTGACGGGCATTGTCAGCCGGGGCGGTTCGATCATGGCCAAGTGGTGTCTGCACCACCACAAGGAATCCTTCCTTTACGAGCATTTCCACGAGATCTGCGACATTTGCCGGGCCTATGATGTGTCGTTCAGTCTAGGTGACGGGTTGCGCCCTGGGTCCATCGCGGATGCCAATGACGAGGCGCAGTTTGCCGAATTGGAAACGCTGGGTGAGCTGACCAAGATCGCTTGGGCCAAGGATTGTCAGGTGATGATCGAGGGGCCGGGCCATGTGGCGATGCACAAGATCAAGGAGAACATGGACAAGCAATTGGCGTGCTGTCACGAGGCGCCGTTTTACACACTTGGCCCGCTGACCACCGACATCGCACCGGGCTATGACCACATCACCAGTGGCATCGGGGCGGCGATGATCGGTTGGTTCGGTTGTGCGATGCTGTGCTATGTCACACCCAAAGAGCATCTGGGCCTGCCCGACCGGGACGATGTAAAGACCGGGGTGATTACCTACAAGATCGCGGCTCATGCGGCCGATCTGGCGAAGGGGCTGCCGGGGGCGCAACGCCGCGATGACGCGCTGAGCCGTGCACGTTTCGAATTCCGGTGGGAGGATCAGTTCAACCTTTCGCTGGATCCAGACACGGCACGCGAATTCCACGATCAAACACTGCCGAAACAAGCGCACAAAGTGGCACATTTCTGTTCGATGTGCGGACCCAAATTCTGCTCGATGCGGATTTCCCACGACATCCGCACCGAAGCGCAGAAAGAAGGTATGGAGGCGATGGCCGAAAAGTTTCGCGAAGGCGGGAAGCTTTACGTGCCGGTCGAGGAGTCCGAGGCATGATTACCATTGCCGGGGCCGGTGTTGCCGGCCTCGCCTGTGCTTATGAAATGTCCCGGAGCGGCGCGGCGGTCACAGTGTTCGAACAACAAGAACAACCCGGTGCAGCCTCCGCCTCGTGGTACGCTGGCGGCATGTTGGCGCCCTGGTGCGAAGGCGAAACAGCACCAACCGAAGTTGTCCGGTTGGGAGCCGCAGCCCTTGGGTGGTGGTCGCGGATTACCGAGGTGACATCGCACGGAATTTTGGTTGTGGCACCGCATCGCGACCGCGCCGAGCTGACCCGGTTTGCGCGTCGCACCAAGAAGCACAGGGCGGTGAACGAGGTCGAAATCGCACAGTTGGAACCGGCGTTGGCCGGGCAGTTTTGCAGCGGCCTCTACTACGACGAAGAGGCGCATCTTGATCCGCGCCGGGCCCTGCATGATCTGGCAGAGGCCGCCGCGGCGCAAGGGGCCGACATTCGGTACGGAATACCTGCCCCGGCCAAAGTCGATGTGGATTGCCGTGGCATTGCCGCGGATCTGCCAGGCTTGCGCCCGGTGCGCGGCGAGATGGCCGTGATCGAGGCACCAGAGGTCCATATCACCCGCACCATTCGCCTGTTGCATCCCCGGTTGCCGCTTTACCTCGTTCCGCGCGGACATGATCGGTACATGATCGGCGCGACCATGATCGAGAGCGGCGGCAACGGACCCGTTAGCGTGCGATCCATGCTTGAACTGCTGGGCGCTGCTTTTGCTCTGCACCCCGCTTTAGGTGAGGCCCGCGTGATCGAAACCGGCACTGGCCTGCGTCCGGCCTTTGCCGACAACATGCCGCGCCTGACCAAAGTGGGTAGGACACTTCACCTCAACGGGCTTTACCGCCACGGCTTTCTGCTGGCACCGGCATTGGCCATCCAATTGGCCCGAACCCTTCTGGAGGACAAGACAAATGAATATTCTCGTGAACGCCGAACCGCGTGACATCACTGCGGACACGCTGGCTGATGCCCTCAGTGAACTAGGTTTCGACAATCCTGCGATTGCCACCGCTTTGAACGGCACGTTCGTGCCGCGGCAATGCCGACCCACAACCCGGATGAACGATGGCGACAGGCTTGAAGTTTTGGCACCGATGCAAGGGGGATAAGCGGCCATGCAGTTCTACGGAACCGACATCACATCGCGATTGCTCTTGGGTACGGCAAGCTACCCATCGCCAGCGGTCTTGATCGACGCCGTCCACGCAAGCAAGTCACAGATCATCACCGTGTCCCTGCGTCGCGAGACAGCGCAAGGTGCCGGTGCCGGGTTTTGGGATATGCTGCGCGATTTGGACGTGCGGATCCTGCCTAACACCGCCGGCTGTCACAGCGTGCAAGAAGCCGTGACAACCGCCCACATGGCGCGAGAACTCTTTGATACGACATGGATCAAACTGGAGCTGATCGGCCATTCTGACACGCTTCAGCCGGATGTCTTCGCCCTCGTCGAGGCGGCGCGTGTGCTGACCGAAGATGGATTTCAGGTTTTTCCTTACACCACAGATGATCTTGTTGTGGGCGAGCGCCTGATGCAGGCAGGTTGCGAGGTTTTGATGCCCTGGGGCGCGCCGATAGGGTCTGGCCAGGGATTGCGCAATCCGGAGGCTTTGCAGACCATGCGGGCGCATTTCCCTGATGTACCGCTGATTGTGGATGCAGGGATCGGTCGACCATCGGATGCCTGTCAGGTGATGGAATTGGGCTTTGAGGCCGTTTTACTGAACACGGCCGTGGCCACGGCGGGCAATCCCGCAATCATGGCGCACGCCATGGCGCAAGCGATCGAGGCAGGCCGGAACGCGCATCAGGCCGATCCGATGGAACCGCGCAACATGGCCGCGCCATCGACCCCGATACTCGGCCTGGCGGAGCTCGGGTAATGGAACGATTTTACCTGATCGTCGGCCATGTCGGGCGACTGGAGCTGCTGGTGCCTCACGGTGTGAAACTGGTTCAACTGCGCCTCAAAAATCTAACCGAGCCCGAGATCCGCCGCCAGATCGCCCGCGCCCGCGACTTCTGCGCAGTCCACGGCGCGCAGCTGGTCGTCAATGACTACTGGCAGGCAGCATTGGACCTGCGCTGTGGCTTTGTGCATCTAGGTCAGGAAGACATGGACAAAGCAGACTTCCCGGCGCTGCGCCAAGCGGGGATCCGGTTTGGTCTGTCCACACATGACGAGGCCGAACTTGACCGCGCGCTGTCCCACGATCCGACCTATATAGCACTCGGACCAGTCTATCCGACGCTGCTGAAGAAGATGAAATGGGCGCCACAGGGATTGGAGCGTGTGAGACGCTGGAAGGCCATGGCCGGCGAGACTCCATTGGTGGCGATTGGTGGGCTGACGATTGACCGCTTGCCCGGCATCTTTGCCGCCGGCGCGGACAGTGCCGCCGTTGTGACCGATATTCAGACCGCCGAAGACCCCGAAGCGCGCACTTGTGCTTGGATCAAGGCCTGCGCCCGATGACCAGATATGCACGACAGATAAAAGTGCCCGGTGTCGGCACTGCAGGTCAGGCCAAATTGGCGGCAGCACATGTGCTGGTGGTCGGGGCCGGTGGTCTGGGCAGTCCGGTCCTACAATACTTGGCCGGTGCCGGTATCGGGCGGATCACGTTGGTCGATCCCGATCTGGTTGAGGAAAGCAACCTGCACCGCCAGCCCATCTATCGGCTGTCCGATCTGGGCCGGGCCAAAGCGCTGGCCGCGCGCGATCATTTGCTGATGGCGCATCCGGATGTCGAGATCATTGCACGGGTCGGGTCACTGCATCCGGCCATCGCGGATGACATGGCAAGACCGGCGCACATTGTGGTCGATGCCGCGGACAGTTATGCCGTGTCTTACATACTGTCGGATGCATGCCATCGCCTGAAAAAGCCTTTGATTTCGGCAAGTGCTCTGGGGCAATCTGGCTACGTCGGAGGGTATTGCGGCGGCGCGCCATCATTACGCGCGGTCTTTCCAGATCCTCCCGACAACAGCGCCACCTGCGCCAGCGCAGGCGTAATGGGCCCTCTTGTGGGCATGATCGGCGCAATGCAGGCACAAATCGCCTTGCAGATCCTGCTGAACCATCAGCCGTCTCCTCTTGGCAACCTCGTGACACTGGACCTGAAAGAGCTACGGTTCGGCGGCTTTTCTTTTCACGATACGCCTGAGCCGGATTGCTTTGCGTCCTTCGTTTCCACCCAGGACATCGTTCCAACAGACCAAGTAATCGACTTACGGGGTGAAGATGAAGCGCCCTTTTTATTGACTCCTCATGCAAAGCGGTGCTTGCCCGAGTGCGTCAATTCGATCAAAATATCGCAAAATCAAAGGCTTGTTCTGTGCTGCGCAACCGGATTGCGCGCATGGTGGGCAGCGTCACATTTCATTGAAGCCGGGCATGCCAATGTGCGCCTTGTTGCCGCCAGGGCAAGCGCGTGAAACACATTATGGTCATTGCAGGTTCCGACAGCAGCGGTGGCGCGGGACTTACCCGGGACATCGCGGTGGCAACCGAACTCGGATGCGCCGTTCGACCCGTAATCACCAATGTCACCGCCCAGACGGATTTGGCCGTGCACAACATTCATTCGGTCCCGCCCTCAGTCGTAGAAGCCCAGATTGAAACAGCCCTCGACCACCATCTTCCCGATGCGATCAAGATTGGAATGCTGGGCACACCAGACATCGCCGCTTCAACAGCGGCAGCGTTACGCGGAATTGATATCCCCATCGTCTTGGACCCTGTCCTTAAATCGAGCTCTGGCAGCGCGCTTGCCGAAACCTCCCAGGTAAATTCCATGCTGTCACAAGCCACGCTGGTGACCCCCAACCTGGCCGAAGCCGCTGCACTCACCAATTCCGCGCTCGCAACTGCAGAGGACGAGATCACTTTACAGGCCAGTGTGCTGCTTCAGATGGGCGTGCGTTCCGTGTTGATCAAAGGTGGGCATGGCGTTGGTTCTGAGAGTGTGGATCACTTGGTTTACGAGTTCGGCCACCGCCGCTTCTCTTCAAAACGCCTCTCAAAAGGTCGGCGCGGGACGGGTTGTGCCCTGTCCACTGCGATCGCCTGCAACCTGGCAATGGGTTTCGGTTTGGCGACCGCTTGCGAAAATGCAAAGGCGTTTGTCCATATGTGGATTGCCGCTCCGCAATGACTCGTCACGCAACCCGTTTGTTGATCTGCGATCAGGCAACACCGCAACGCCGTACCGATCGCCGGACCGTTGAGCGTCGTGATATTCAGCGTTTCTCATCGCGGACAATTCTGCCGTCCTCAAGCGTCAGGATGCGATTAGCAAGTTCGAGAATTCGGTTGTCGTGGGTCACCATCACCGTCGTAGTCCCACGCTCGCGACCAAGCAGTTTCAGCATTTCGACCACATTGCGCCCCGAGTCCTTGTCAAGCGCGGCGGTCGGCTCGTCGGCAAAAACGATGTCTGGATTGGGCGCCAGGGCTCGGGCCACAGCGACACGTTGCTTTTGCCCGCCGGAAAGATTTGACGGCAAGTAGTTCAAACGGTCAGCCAGACCAACCAAACGCAATGCATGATGTGCGGCTACCTCTTGCCGCGTGGGATCGCCCTTTCCGTATACTTGCAAACCCATCAGAACATTTTGTGTCGCGGTCAGGCTATCGTGCAGATTATGCGCTTGAAAAATGAACCCAAGCCGCCGGCGCAAGGCAACGCTTTGGGCCTCGGTTGCACCATTCAGCTCTGTGTCGAGAAGGCGCACGCTTCCTTTCTGCACGTCCCGCAGACACCCCAGCAGGGTCAAAAGCGTTGTTTTGCCAGACCCCGATGGCCCCATCAGGATGGTCAGGCTGCCCTTTGTGACAGTCAGGTCAACATCCCAGATCGCCTTTTTGCGCGCGTCACCTGTGCCAAACCAATGATTCAGTCCTGCCGCGACAATTGGCGATGGCGCGGTGGGTGTTTGATCGTTCATCAGAACAAATCCGCCGGATCTGCCCCGGCTAGCCTCCGCGTGGCAATAGCACCTGAAATCACACAGGCCAAAAGCGTCCCAAGGAACACGGCAAGAGCACGATCCATCCCCATCTCAACCGGTAACCCGGTGGCCACGGATAACCCGGCATAAATTCCAGTCGAGAACAACAAGCCCGGCACAAATCCCAATAGGGCCAGTACAATTGCTTCTTCAAAGACGATCCCCAGGAAAAAAGGCTGGCCATATCCCATGGCCTTGAAGGTGGCATACTCCTTGAGGTGATCGGCAACGTCCGTGGACAGGATTTGGTACACGATCACGATACCGACCAAAACACCGATCAAAACACCAAACCCAAAGATGATACCGGTTGGGCGCTGCGTGGTTTGGTAGCGCAAATCAGAGGCTGCCGCGTCCTGTATGGTGTTCACCGTAACGCTTGTCGGGGGCAGCACATCGCGCAGGCGATCCACCACGACCTCCGGATCAATGCCTTGCTCCACTTTCAACAGCACATGATTGGCCGCCCCGGCAACACGTGTGCCGAACAAGCGAAAGAACGTTTGGTCCGACGTAAAAATTGTGCCATCCGCAGAAAATCCACCACCTACCTGAACCGTCCCAATTGCCGACAATGTCCGATTGTTGGCTTCAAATCGGTACGGTTCCCCCGGCGTGATGGTGGCCAGCGCATTCAGGCGAAGCCCACGCGTGGCAGTATCGATCAGAACGGTGTCTTCGAGCGCCAGAGTGGCAAAGTTTTTGCGGATGTCCGGAATGACAAACGCTTCGGCATCCGTGGGCACGCCGAAGGTTTGTAATGTGGCGGTG
>JBCBTE010000095.1:0-11834 GCA_039818805.1 Pseudomonadota bacterium | reverse complement strand
CATCTCGGCTGGCAAGATGTGTAGGAAACCCGCTTAGCACCAGACACCGCGCAACAAGTCAGCGAGCGTGTTTTCTCGCTTCACAAGGGGGCCGTTACGCAATGTTGCCAGAACAAGCTTCCGGCGCAATTGACTTGGTGCCGGTATGACTTTTTCAGACTTAGAACGGTATCGTTCGACATCAGGCTCGGGCAACAGGGTGAACCCTAGTGCATTGGTGACGCATTCCATGATCGCTTCCAGATTATCCAGGACGATTGTCTGTGCGCTTTTGGGACGGTCATAGGCCTGCATCTCGCTGGCAATAAGCTTGCCAATCCCGGTGTCAGGCATGAAATGGAAGAACGGGTGTTTGACCAAAAGGCCCTTGACGCCATCCTCCAGAAGGTCCTCATGTGCAGCGTAGACAAATGGCTCTTCCCGGATGATCTGAGCCGACAGACCGTCTGGTAGCCCATCGGCATCCGTCACGACAGCCGCATCGATCTGGCCGCTCAACACCTTGTTCTGTAATGCCTTCGACAGCCCGGTTTCAAATTCAAACGTAGCGTTGGGTGTGTATTGTCGTGTCATTTCAACAAACCGGGGCAACAATCGCACCGCTGCGGTCGTGACAAACCCAATTCTGAATCTTCCGACCAACGTGTCGCTGGGCCGACAGCTGTCGATGAGGTGTGCTTCGCATTGCAAAAGCAATATCGCCTCTTTCACAACAGATCGCCCCACCGGAGTGAGGCGAGGTGGACGAACTGAGCGGTCAAACAGATCAGTACCAAGCTCTTTTTCCAATGATTTCATCTGCATCGACAAGGCAGAGAGCGTCATGTTGAGCTGGTCGGCCGCTTTTGCAAAAGAGCCGACCTTTGAAATCCTGACCAGGCTTTTGAGGGATCGGGTCTGCATAAATTCACTATACTTGAATTTGATATAAAATCTTATTCGATTGTTATGAACTTTAGCAAGCTTATCCTATGCAAAACGGGATCGAGGGATTTCAATATGACACATCCGCTTGTTGGCACTGCAAAAGAGCTATCAACTGGCTTTGAACAACGCGCATCCAAGTGGGACAAATCTCGAAGCTACTGCTGGCAAAACATCGATGAGCTGACAGAAGCCGGGATCATGGGGATGACACTCCCGAAAGAATACGGCGGTAGAGGCGCAAATTTACTCGATGCGGTGCAGGTGGTCGAAGAAATCGCCAAGGCTTGCACACTGACCGCTCGCGTTGTGGTCGAGGCCAATATGGGCGGTATCAGTGCGGTGATGGCATATGGCACAGACGAGCAAAAGGCGTTTTGTGCGCAGCATGTACTCGCGGGCGACAAACCTGCGATCTGCATCACAGAACCAGAGGCCGGCAGTGCTGCAACCGATATGCGGACAACAGCACGAAAACGCGGTGACATATATATACTGAACGGTACCAAACACTGGATCACAGGCGGCGGCGTGTCCAAGCTTCATCTGGTGTTTGCCCGCGTGCTGAACGAGGCCGGACGCGAACAGGGCATTGGCGGGTTTATCCTTTATGCCGATCACGCCAGCGGTGACATTCCCAACGGGTTTCAGGTGGTAGGGCGTGAGCACACGATGGGTCTGTGCGGTATGCCCGAAGCCGAGCTGCGATTTGAGAACGTAGAAATTGACGCCAAATGGCTTGTCCTGCCGCCATCAGGTTTGAAACGTGGGTTTGCCGATCTGATGAACGCGTACAACTCGCAACGCGTGGGGGCTGGCACAATCGCGTTGGGCGTCGCGGCAGGCGCGTTGGAGCATGCCAAGCGGTACTTGCTGGAGCGTGAGCAGTTCGGCCGACCGCTGGCTGAATTTCAGGGCCTGCAATGGATGGTCGCCGACATGGACACGCAGGTGCATGCCGCTCGGTTGATGCTGCATGAGGCGGCGCGGTCCCGCGGACCGGCCGGTAGCCAGTTCCCGGATATGACAGCGGCTGCGCGTGCCAAGCTTTTCGCTTCTGAAATGGCCATCAAAGTGGTCAGCGATGCATTACAGATGTTTGGGGCGCGGGGCTATAGTGATCGCGAGCCGTTGGAGAGGATGTATCGGGACGTTCGCATGTTCACCATCGGTGGTGGCACGGCGCAAATTCTGCGCACCCAGATTGCGGGCAATGCATTGGGCATCAAGACCCCACAGACACGGGATGGTTATGTGCGCTCATGTGACGAGTTGCGCTATGCGGCAGAATAGCAAGCACCTGCACAGCGCGGTCATGCGGCTTGTTTGCCCTTTTGCCAGCCGCGGAACATGAGCGCGCCACCAATAGCGATTCCAAGCAAGTCCGTACGCCAGTCGCCTGAAATCATGCACACCGCCCCGACAAGCAGAATCAACCGGATAACCGTACCGGCTGGGCCGATGAACCACGCCTGTACGGATCCCGCTAGCATGTAGACGCCGACCAGGGCCGTCAGGAGATTGCGCAGGATCACGTACCAAGGGGCCTCCATCAATAGGCCCGGGCTGTAAAAGAACATGAACGGTACGATAAAGGCAGCCAGTCCGACCTTGAAGCTGGTAACCGAGGTGCGCATCGGCTCTGAACCGGCAATGGCAGCACCGGCATAGGCTGCCAGCGCCACAGGCGGCGTGATCGCCGAGACAACCGCGAAATAGAAGACGAAGAAATGCGCAATGAGTGGCGTGATTCCGATCTCAATCAGTCCCGGTGCGACGACAGAGGCCGCCACCGCATAAGCCGCGGTGGTGGGCATCCCCATCCCGAGGATGACCGAGATCATCATAGCAAAAACCAGGGCCAGAAGTGTGCTTTGCTGTGCCAGATCAAAGAGCAGGTTGGAAAACCGCGCGCCGACACCGGTCAGGGAAATCACCCCGACGATGAGGCCCGCACAGGCACAGACGATGATAATCTGAAGCGACATTCGCCCACCATTGCCAAGCGCTTCGTAAACTTCCTTTGGGCCCATACGATAGGGTGTGAACCAGCTCACTACGGCCGCTGACGCAATCGCCAACGTACCGGCCCGGATCACGGAATAGCCGCTGAACAGCGCACCGATCAGGATCACGATGGGCAGGAAAAGATAGACCTGTCGCACGAGGTCCGACAATTTTGGCAATTCGTCAGGGCGTAAGCCGCGCATGCCTGTACGACTGGCCTCAAAATCCACCATGAAGTAGATCGACGCAAAGTAGAGTATGGCCGGGATCAGCGCCGCAACGACAAGCTCGGTGTAAGGGATGCCGGTGATCTCAGCCATGATAAAGGCCCCGGCACCCATGATGGGCGGCATGATCTGTCCCCCTGTCGAGGCCGCGGCCTCAATCGCACCGGCAGATTGCGGTCTGTAGCCGACCTTTTTCATCAACGGAATGGTCAGCGATCCCGTCGAAACGACGTTGCCCGCCGAAGTGCCGTTGATCATGCCCATTAGACCCGATGCCAGGACCGATACTTTGGCCGGACCACCCCGCGCGCGACCCGCCGCGGCAAAGGCGAAATTCACGAAATAATCCCCAACCTTCGAGCTGTTCAGAAAGGCGGCAAAGACGATGAACAGGATGATGTATGTCGACGATACAGCCGTTGTGGGCCCCAAAACGCCGTTATCCGTAAAGACATATGAAAAGAAGCGGTTCGCGTCATACCCCTTGTGTTCGAGAAACCCGGGCATCCACGGGCCAAGAAACGCGTAGGCGATGAAGATCAGCGCGATTGCCACAAGCGCCATCCCAGCCACCCGCCGGGTCATTTCCGCGATCAGCACTACGATAACAAAAGCCGCCCAGCCGTTGTTTGGATCGGCGAAGGGCGTTCCCGCCCGCAGTCTGAGCGACAGTGTATCGAGGCTAAACAAAATGAAGCCACAGCTTGCGACCGTGGCGATGATCAGCGCGATATCCGTCAGAGGCAATTTACCTTCGCGCGCCGGATAAAACCAACCGCTGACAACTGCCAGCATGGTTCCGGCACCCAAGGCCCAACCAAAGGCGACTAAGGTCCAGTCGGGCGGCGCGCTTTCACCTGGTTGCATGAAAAAGATTGCGGATATGAGTGACCCAAGCGCCACCAATGTCCCCACCAATGCAACCCCGCCCAGCCAGACCGACAACCGGCCCGTGGCCTCCTCACGAAGAGGTTTCATCGAGACTGCCGCGCTCATTCCAAAGGCCAGAATGAGCGCTCCGGCAATGTGCATGATCCGGAATGTCCACGTTTCCAGCGGCGCAATGTTAAGCACGTAGAGATGCCAACCGCTGTAGAGCGCGCAAAGAAAGAACCCAATCTTTGTTAGCTCTCGTAACGGCTCGGTGACGGCTTCCCCTGGTTGCGATGGAACCGGGCCCTCTAGCGATGCGCGCCTTTCAGTCATCTGCTTTATCCGTTTGTGTTCAAGACAAAAGCACCCTGCACAATGGGCAGGATGCCTTTTGGCTTACGTTGACTGCGGGCCTCAGCCCTCAAGCTCGTCTGGAATATCGAAGCCGTTTTCCTCGAACCAGCGCACAGCACCGGGGTGCCAAGGCAGAAAGGTATTCTTGTCGAAATTTTCTGGCAGCGTCTCGGTCGCAGCCTTGTGAATTTCAAGCATCTTTGGGTTGTTGGCCATCACCGTTTTGACCACTTCATACACCAGGCTTTCTGGCACATCGGCATGGGCAATCGCAAAATTCCACATGGACACGCTCAATTGATCTTCTTCCAGTGACGGATAAGTGCCAGCCGGGATCACGAAAGTGGACACGGGTTGTGTGTCGATAACCGCGGCCTGTTCTTCGTCAGTAAAGCCGAAGTATGTCACGTCGGTCTGCGCGTCGAGTTGGCTGAACGCCGGGTATGGCAGGCCGCCCGCCCAAGTGTAGACGTCAATCAAACCATCCTGAAGCTGACCGGCCAGGTCTGCCGCGCCGCCATTGCGGAATTCAACGTTCTTGCCCATGCCTTCGAGGATGCGAGGCCAGTAGGTGCCCGGTGTACCACCGGCCGGGCCAACGCCGACGACGGCCCCATCCGGAATGTCGGCAAAGCTAGTGATGCCAGAGCTCGAAAGGGTTACAGCATGAAATCCCGTTTTATACATGGGAAAGATCGCGCGAATCTTGTCATGCTTCAATCCGGGGGCCAGAGCGCTGTTTCCATTGATTGCGTCAAAAGCCGGCCCCATTGTGACCATCGCCATATCGAGATCACCAGTTTGAACCAACGCTGCGTTTTGAACTGGGCCACCGGTTACTTCGGTTCCGCCAGGAATGCCCAACGCCTCAGAGACCATGTTCGCCCAACCCGCGCCATAGACAAAATACGTGCCCCCTTGGCTGGCCGTACCAACCGAGAAACTGTCGGGCCAATCGCTCTTGTCCTGTGCTGAAGCTACGGACGCCGTTAGGCCAAATGCACCCGCAAGAACAATTGCCTTAAAGGATTTGAGGTTTTGCACAATGGTCATAAAGTCCTCCTGTCTGATCAGCGCATAAGTATGACACTGTTTTATTGATTGATGTTATAGCTATGTGAAATAAATCTGCCGTTGCGTTAAGCAAGGGCTCTCACAGAAACGCTATCAATGACATCATGCATTTCAGAAGGTTTCCGCAACGCACAGGTAGCCCGTGTTTGCTACGATATCGCTCGGTTAAGGCTCTGAGAAACCGATAAACGTCCACTCTGCGGAAACTGAGCCGCAGCGTTCATGACCGCAATGAACATCTGGTTTGGGCGCTGATTGGCTTGAACGTCTATCCAGCTTGAACCATGTTGCGATCTGCTTAAAAGCGTAGCCTCAGAGTTGCCCACGCGGGATGGCGTTGTCCGGATCGTATAGACAGGTATCGACCACAGTTGCCGGTGTTTGCTTGCCCGCCAGAAACACGCTCAGTTCTGTTCCGACCAATGCCTTGTCCGGATTGATATATGCCAAGGCAAGGTTCTTTTGGACACGATAGCCCCACGCTGCAGAGGTGATCGTGCCAACGGGTGTTTCACCATCAAACACAGTCTCGCCCGCATGGGCGGTTGCGGTTGCGCTGTCTATTTCGATCAACATCCTGTTGCGTCTGTTTCCCATTGCGATCTGGCGTTCGAGCCCGTCTTTGCCCGGAAAGAGCTTGGACATATCGACAAAACGCGCAACACCAGCCTCGATTGGATTGAACTCAGTGATAAATCACCCTTCCAATGGCCATACCCCTTTTCCAAGCGCATGGAGTCAATTGCGTACATGCCGAAGTGGGACAGGCCGTAAGCCTCGCCAGCCTGGGTGAGCGCCAAATAGGCCGCGTGCAGTTGAATGTTTGGGATATGAATTTCGAACGCCTGTTCTCCGGAAAAGCTGACGGCTATGACCATCGTCTCGACATACCCGACAAAGCAGGGTTTGGCGGTCATCCACGGAAAGTCGGCCTGCGCAAATCCGGTGCGCGGGCAAGCGGCGCCCGTCAGCGCGCGCGCCTGCGGGCCTGCGACGATCAGGACCGTGTGGCTGTTGGTCAGGCTTGTGATTTGGATGTCTGACCCGGCGGGCAGCCGTTCCGTCAGCCAATCCATGTCGTGATATTCAGCGGCGGCGGCGGAGCAGTACCAAAGGCAATCATCGCTCAACTTCGCCACTGTGGCTTCGGCATCAATGTTGCCATTATGGCTGAGGAAATAGCACAGGCCGACACGTCCCACGCTTTTCGGAAGTCGGGCGCAGGTCAGACTGTCGAGCCATTCAGCGGCGTCCATCCCCGTGATCTCGAACCGATTGAAGCCGGAGAGTTCCGCGACCCCGACGCGGGTCTGCACCGCCTCGACCTCGGCCGCAACCACGTCGTGCCAATTGCAAATCTGATAACTGTGCTCTTCGACAAAATCGGGGTGAGGTTTGTAAAAGCTTGTCCTTTCCCAGCCGTTGATGACACCAAACGCGGCACCTTTGGCCTGCAGCACGGGGTAGAGCGGCGTGGTTTTGGCGGGACGACCGGCAGGACGGTGTTCATGCGGCATGTGTCACTGGAATTCCATTTGGTAGTCTTCGATCGATTTCAGCGCCGTATATTCTGTGTTGGCAAAGCCAGTGATCCGGCGCGGATCAAGCTGCCATGTGTCCCATTCGGTTTCGCCATGCACCATCATTTGGGCCAGCATCTTGCCATATCCGCCGCCTTCACCGATGCCCACGCGTATGCCATTCATCGACCAAAGATTGCGCCGTCCGGGTTGTTTCCCAACCAAGGGACCGGCGTCTGCGGCATAGGCAATGGGGCCGTTTACGACAGACTTAATCCCGACCTCCTGCAAGCAAGGCAGCCTGTCAAAGATCGGCTCCATCTTGGGCAACAAGCGGTCCAGATCGTCCGGGCACAGTGCATTTACGAAGTCTGGATCAATCCCGTCCATCCCGAAGGTCTTGCGGTTCTCTTCATAAATCCCGACCAACAGTCCCTCCTTTTCCTGTCGCATGTAAAACGTATCTCGCGGACAGCGCACCATTGGTACGCGGGCGTCCCGCGCCACCAGTTCGGGGATGTCCTCGGTGACGAAATACATATGTTCCATTGCGATCACCGGATAGGTGATGTCCAACATCTCGCCGACTTCATTCGCGCGATATCCTGCGGCGATGACCACATGTTCGGCGGTGATATCCCCCTTGTCCGCGTGCACGATCCATTCGTTGTTCGGCTTTTGCGTAAGCGCGGTCACTGGGCAATTCCGGTTAATTTCTGCTCCGGCTATGCGCGCGCGCCGCGCCAAGGCCTGACACAGTTGCGCCGGATCGATATCCCCGTCCAGATCATCCCACAGCACGCCCAACAGGCCATCATCATTGACCAGCGGATTGCGCCGGACAGCCTCTGCCGGATCGAGCAGATCAAAATCGATACCAAGCCCTTTGGCGACCGAAATGATGTGGTGCGAGGCATCCATATTGTCCTGATCGGTGATCAGTCGCATCCCACCCGTGCGGTGGTGATAGTTGATCGGATAATCGGGATTGTCGGCCAGATCTTTGTACAGCGCGATGGTGTATTTGCGCAAAAGCAGCAGCAGCTGGTTGAAGGCGAGTTGTGGGCACTGCGCAGCCGAGTGCCAGGTTGTGCCCGAAGTCAGCTCGTTGCGCTCCAACAGGACAACATCGGTCCAGCCTTCCTGAGTCAGATGATACAGGGCGGACAAACCGCTGACACCACCACCAACGATCACGGCCCGTGCTGCGCTGCGCATCTTGAAAAGCCTCTTTGCCACGTTTTTCCGGCGTAGTGTCGGCGAGAAACAATCTTTCGCAAAACAGAATTATTGAAATAGTGTTTTCGAAAAATCAGACTTAAGGATGGGCCATGAACAGCGACATTTCCCTCAAGGCTTTGCGTTACTTTATGGCCGCTATCCGTGCAGGCAGCATCACCGAGGCCGCAAAAATAGTGAACGTCGTCCCATCAGCAGTGCACACGGCGATCAATCAGGTCGAAGCCGCCTTTGGCCTGCAGTTGACTGTCCGAAGCCGGTCCAAAGGTGTTTCGCTGACCGCGACCGGTCAGCAGATGCAGGCCAAGATACAAAGCCTTCTGGACGACTACGAAAGCCTGATGCGGGACGGCAACGAAATGCGGACCCAACCGACCGGCACATTGCGTGTTGGATACTATGCCCCGGCCACCCCCGCATTCATGCCGATGGTCATCAACCGGATGATGTCTGACAACAACGATTTCACCGTCAAATTCGTGGAACGCGACAATCAAAGCGCCCAAGATGGTCTGATGTCCGGAGCCTTTGACGTGATCATCTGCGTTGCGAACGCGATGAAACCCGGCATCACTTATGAAACCTTGCTAGAGGTTCCCGCTTATGCGCTGGTGCCTGCATCCCATCCATTTGCCGCGCGACCCAGTATCGCGATTACAGACCTGTCTGCCGAAAAGCTTGTGCTGCTCGATCTTCCGGTCATAAGCGAATACTACGCCACCCAATTCGATCGCGTGGGCATCACGCCGACAATCGTTGCTACCGCAACATCTTTGGAAATGGTGCGAAGCCTGGTGGGCAATGGTATGGGGTGTTCTTTGCTTCATATGGCGACTGCGAACGAACTTACATACGCGGGGGATAAGGTCACTGCGGTGCCATTGTTGCCACCTATTGCGCCATTCAAAATTGTACTAGGCTATCTTCCCGATAATCCACGCCGACTTGTCAAAATCTTCGTGGACGAATTGCACGCTTTTTTCCAAGAACCTGACGCGTCAAAGCTGCGTGTTTCAATTCGCTGACGTCGAAAACCAGTTCACAAGGAAAGCAATTGCAAAGCGTATTGAATGTGTGCTTCGGGGTATGCTGCAGCGCCGCGATAAGACGTTTGATGAAGGCCGGCTTTGGGCCGCCTTGGTGATCGACATGAACAGCCGCAGGATGCTGACGCGCAAAGAAAGACCGCTTCCAGAAGAGAGTGAGCGCTTCTGAGTGGCGTACGAGATTCTGCTTTTTCACCAACAGTAAGAGACAGGCAAAAACGACGACCAATCTCCAAGCTTCACTAACCGGCAGTTGGCGCATCTTGAGTCAAAAGGGATGAAAGTTGAACTTCTGATCTCTGAAAAGTCGCCCGCACCGCAGCTGATCTTATGGAGCACCGCCCGGAGCGCCCGAAGCTCGACACACATCTTCAAAAGCAAAATAGTAATTGGCGCGGCCGCTCATATCGGCTCAATCACCTGTGCAAAGTTGCATTCACCGCTCACAAAATAGTGCCTGCTCTAAGAAGGATATCGCCTTGACGCAATGGCCAAATCGATGAGTTCTACCATCGAGCTGGCCTGCATTTTCTCCAAAATGCGCGCCCGATGGTGGTCAACCGTGCGGGGACTGATCTTGAGTACCCGTGCGATTTCCTTACTCGTCGTATTTGCTGGATTGGCGACGACCATGTTGACGATCTCTCGTTCGCGGGTTGTCAGAGTGTCCAGCATCATCTTGGCCCGCATCGCCTTTTCGCGCGCTTTGTTGGCTGTAGAATTGCTTTTCAAGGCTTGCTTTATTCGTTCGACAAGGACGTCTGTGCGAAATGGCTTTTCGAGAAAATCAAGAGCGCCTGCTTTCATTGCCAGCACGGATTCTGGAACACCGCCGTGACCCGTGATGAAAATGATCGGAAGTGCGCGTCCCTCCGCGATGAGTTTCTTTTGAAGCTCAAGGCCATTCATGCCCGCCATACCGTAGTCAAGAATGATACAGCCTGATCGATCCGGCCCATATGCTTCAAGAAAAGCGTGCGCTGATGCGAAAGTTTCGACGTTGAACCCGCGCATGCTTAAGGATCTGCTGAGCGATGACCGAATGCCATCGTCATCATCCACGATAAAAATCACATCTGTGTCGCTCGTCATTTCTCTGCCACCGGAACCGTAAAGCAAAACCGCGCACCGCCGTCTTCACAAGCTTCATGCCACATTTGCCCGCCGCCCGTCTCCACGATCGATCGGCAGATTGATAGCCCCAGACCCATGCCATTCGCCTTTGTCGTCTCGAATTGAGAGAACAAATCGATCTCCGGGTCAACGCCTGGACCAGTATCGTTAACTGCGATTGTCACAAAGCGATTAACGACATCGGCCTTAATCTGGACCAATCTCCTGTCGTCTTCCGCGCTTGCGATTGCTTCGATCGCATTGCGCAGCAAGTTGACAATCACCTGGGCAATCTGGATGCGAATACCCAGAACTTGCGGAAGATCTTTGCGTGCAACCGAGATTGTAACGCCTTGTTCGGTCGCTTCTGCCTGCACGAGGTGCAGTGTTTGCTCGATCAACTCTTCGAGGTCGAACGGAGTTTTCCATTCTTCACCTTTGCGCGCAAAACTTCGCAGCGCCTTTATGATATCAGCAGCACGGTGAGCCTGTTGATCGAGGTCCTGAAGGATCGGGAGCAACGCGTCTTTCTTTTCCGCGATATCAGCCGCAGTTATCAAGGCGGCATCCGCGTTCTGGGTGATTGCTGTCAAAGGTTGATTAAGCTCGTGGGCCAGGCTGGCGGCCATCTGACCAAGCAGTTTCCCGCGTGCGAGATGCGAAAGATCCCGGTTCAGCTTTTCAATCTTCTTTTGAGAGTCCTTCATCCTCGTAATGTCATTTATGGTAGCTACGATATGAAGTGGCATGCCCGCATCGTCGCGGATCAAGATCGTATTCACCCTGACCCAGACATGTTGACCGTCTTTACGCTGGCATTTCAGCTCAACGCTGGAATCGCCACTGACCAGCGTTTCGGCGACGATCTCGGTGAAGCTTGCGGAATCATCTGATGCGAGCAAATCTGCTGCATTCATCTGCAAAAGCTCGTCAACTTCATATCCTGTAATACTTGCGAACTTTGAGTTCACCCGGATGAAAGTCCCAGTCTCAGGCGCGATCTGAACCATCCCGCGCGAAGAAAGTTCGAAGGTCTGCCCATATTCGTGCTCAGCGGATTTGCGCTGTTTGATTTCAGCTGTGAGCGTGTCATTGGCCTGTTCAAGTTCTTTGTAGGTCTTGGGCATCGGTTCAGACGGATCTATCTCGCCTTGCGAAATCAAAGCTGCACGTACCGCAAACGCGCGTACTGGGCGGTTTATCAAATTGGCCAAAAGTAAGCCGATGATACCTGTTACAATCGACACCAGCGCAGCAATCCATATATTGCGGGTCCTGTTTTCCACAATTGCACCGACAAAGTCGGAAACGGGTGCATACACCGCAATTGTCCAGGGCAGCTCAGCGCTCATGGTTGGCATGATCGTTGATACGAAATCTGCACCTTGATAATTGAATTGTGTGTATCTCTCGGCCTCGACAAGCACGGACTTCATCTTGGACAAATCGCCAAACGC
>JBCBTE010000094.1:0-12040 GCA_039818805.1 Pseudomonadota bacterium | reverse complement strand
GAACGCGCACAAGTCGTCCACCGGTCACTTTGGTCTGATCCGGGGCAAAGACCGAACTTTCTTCGGTGTGATTGAAGTCGATCGACACTTTCTGTTCCGGGTCATAGCCCAGCACGCCCTTCATCGGGCCGGCTGCGGCTTCGGCCATGATCTCGTTCACATCCGCCTCGGTAACGTCCTTCTTGGCGATGAAGGTCAAGTCAATGGCGGATACGTTTGGTGTCGGCACGCGGATGGCCGACCCGTCAAGCTTGCCTCTCAGGTCCGGTAGCACCTCGCCCAGGGCCTTTGCCGCGCCGGTTGATGTAGGGATCATCGACATGGCCGCAGCGCGGGCGCGATAGAGGTCCTTGTGGCGCCGGTCGAGCGTGGGTTGGTCACCGGTATAAGCGTGAATTGTGGTCATGATGCCACTTTCGATTCCGATACCCTCATGAAGAACCTTTGCGACTGGCGCGAGACAGTTGGTGGTGCACGACCCGTTCGAGATCATCCGCTCTCCGGCTTGAAGGTCTTCGTGGTTCACGCCGTAAACCACTGTACGGTCGACATTTTTTCCCGGCGCGGACAGCAGGACCTTACCGGCACCGCGCTCAAGGTGCTTGGCGGCCTTTTCGCCATCGTTGAACTTGCCGGTGCATTCCAGCACCACGTCGACGCCGGACCAGTCCAGCTCGTCCATGTCATAGGTCGAGAACATCTGCATCGGGCCGCGACCCAGATCCATTGTGCCATCGCCCAACGTAATCTCGCCGGGGAAGCGACCGTGGACAGAATCGTACTTCATCAAATGCGCGGCAGTGTCCAACGGGCCAGTGGCGTTGACCTTGGTCACTTTGATGTCATTGCGTGTGCTGGCTGCGATGTGGGCGAGGGTGCAGCGGCCAATACGGCCGAACCCGTTGATGCCGACAGTGATGGTCATGGCGTCCTCCTAAGGGATGTTGCCCGGCATATAGACCCCCATGCGTGGACCTGAAAGGCTTAAAAGCTGTCAAAACAGGGTGTTAGCGATAACCGTTTGCGCAATCTTGCCCACGGGGACATTACCGCGGCGAAAATCACGCTGAACGTGCCGATGGAACGGAATCGTGATCCCAATACCGGTCCATCGGTTAACCATGCTTTGCTGTGATTTGAGAAGGACCGTGGTCTGCCTCACTTCATCAGCGATTTGGCTTTATCGGCCACGGCCTCGGGTGTGATCCCAAATTGCTGGTAGAGCACCTCCGCCGGGGCCGAGGCACCGAACCCGTGCATGCCAACAAAGCCCGACTTCTCGCGCTTGCCGCGCTCGCCATAAAGCCATCTGTCCCAGCCAAAACGGATTGCCGCTTCGACCGCGACACGAACCGGGCCTGCGGGCAGCACGCGGCGGCGATAGGCTTCATCCTGTTCCTCGAACAATTCCCAGCACGGCATGGAAACGACGCGCGTGCCAATGCCTTCGGCCTGCAGGATGTCGCGGGCGGCCATGGCAATCTCGACTTCCGAGCCGGTGGCCATGAGCAACGCCTGGCGTTTGCCTTCGGCATCGGCCAGAACGTAGGCACCTTGGGCGCTCAGGTTCTTGGCCTTGTGATCGGTTCTCAAGGTTGGCAGGCCCTGACGGGTCAGTGACAGAACAGACGGCGTGGTTTTCGAGGTCAGCGCAATTTCCCAAGCCTCGGCCGTTTCCACCGTATCGCAGGGGCGGAAGACCATCGTGTTGGGGGTGGCGCGGCTGATCGCCAGATGTTCGATCGGTTGGTGTGTCGGGCCATCTTCTCCCAAACCAATGCTGTCATGCGTCATCACGAAGACCGTAGGGGTTTTCATCAACGCTGCCAGCCGCATGGCGGGGCGGGCGTAGTCTGTGAAACACATGAACGTGCCGCCGTAGGGGCGGATGCCGCCATGCAGTGCCATGCCATTCATGGCCGCCGCCATTCCGTGTTCACGGATGCCGTAGTGGATGTAGCGGCCCTTGCGATTGGTGTCGTCGAACACGGTCATGTCGCCCGACTTGGTGTTGTTCGAACCGCTCAGATCAGCCGAGCCGCCAATGGTCTCTTTCAAGATTGGGTTCACGACCTCCAACACCATTTCGCTGGATTTGCGGGTTGCGACCTTCGGCGCTTCCTCGGACACTTGCTTTTTGAGCGCGCGAATGCGCGAGGACAGCGACTTTGGAGCGTCGCCTGCCATGACGCGTGCGAACTCGGCCTGGCGGCGTTCGCTCATCTCGGCCAGGCGCGCAGCCCAATCGGAATGTTCCTCGGCGCCGCGGGCGCCGATCGCTTCCCAAGCCGATTTGATATCGGCGGGCACTTCGAAAGGACCGGTGGTCCATCCGTAGGCGTCCTTTGCGTTCTGCATTTGCGTGGGATCGGTCAATGCGCCATGGCCTTTGGACGTGTCCTGGGCCGCATGTCCAAGCGCAATATGCGTCTTGCAGGCGATCATCACCGGGCGCTTGCTGCCTCTGCGCGCCCGGGTGAGGGCCGCGTCAATTTGTTCGGGATCGTGCCCATCGCATTCCAGCACTTGCCAGCCTGCCGCTTTGAAACGTTGCTTTTGGTCCGTGCGGTCGGCCAGGTCGACTGTGCCGTCGATGGTGATGTTGTTGTTGTCCCAAAGCACGATAAGCTTGCCCAAGCCCAGACGGCCGGCCAGACCGATGGCTTCGTGGCTGACGCCCTCCATGAGACAGCCATCACCGGCGATGACGTAAGTATGATGATCTACGACTTTTCGACCGAAGCGCGCGCGCAGGGCCTCTTCGGCTATTGCGAATCCCACAGCATTGGAAATGCCTTGGCCCAGAGGGCCGGTTGTCGTCTCGATCCCGGCGTGCAGAAAATTCTCCGGATGGCCCGCCGTGATCGCGCCCCACTGGCGGAAGTTCTTGATCTCATCAAGCGTCATGCCCTTGTAGCCAGTGAGGTACAGCAAGGAGTAAAGCAGCATCGAGCCGTGACCCGCCGACAGTATGAACCGGTCGCGATCCGCCCAATCCGGTGCGCTGGCGTCAAATTTCAGGTGCTTTTCAAAAAGCACGGTTGCCACGTCGGCCATGCCCATCGGCATGCCGGAATGGCCGGAATTGGCAGCGTGCACGGCATCCAGCGTCAAGGCACGAATGGCAGCGGCTTTGTTCCAATGATCGGGATGGGCAGAGCGCAGGGCAGCAATATCCACGGGGCAGCGTCCTTTGGCATGTGGTTCTTGGTCAGGGCTGCATATCAGCCCGGTCTCAAAGATCAAGCGCGGGTCCGCGGGCAAATGTAAAGGGGGCGCATTTTCCGAAACCATTGGGTAGACTTGAGGTCGACGCCGCCTCGACGCGATTCGCGTGGGCCGGGGCGGACTGGGGATGACAAGGGTTCGATACGAGGCCCGGCAAGAACACGAAGGACTGAGGACATGAGCGACATCGAAGAATTTCAACGACGCATCAATGCCGCCCTTGACCGGATCGGGCAGGGGCTTGAAGCCGGACCGAGCGAGAGTGCCGATACTGCCCAACTGACGGAGTTGAAGCAGGCGCTGGAAGACGAGAAACTGGCCAACGAACAGCTTGAGGAACGCATCAAGGCGTTGCGCGTGAAACGCAACACGCTGGAAGAGGAACTTGAAGCGCTGCGCGAGCAGAATTCCGAGGCACTGTCGCGTTTGGACAGCGAGTTACAGTCGTTGCGCCGCGCCAATCAACAGTTGCGGGACAACAATGATGCGCTGCGCACGGCCAATGCCGAAGGTGTGGGCGAACCGCATCTGATCAACAAATCCATGATGGCCGAACTGGAGAGCCTGCGTGCCTCCCGCGCCGCCGATCGCGCCGAAACCAGCGCGATCCTGTCGGAACTGACCGTCGCGATTGAAAGCGCAGGTCAGGCTGATGCAACCGAGCAGGAGAACGCCTGATGCCAGAGGTCGAGATTGAAATCGGGGGCCGCACCTTTGAGGTGGCCTGCCAAGAGGGTGAAGAGCATTACCTGCACGCCGCTGCCAAGATGCTGGACGAGGAAGCAGCCGTTCTGTCTGCACAGATCGGGCGTATTCCCGAACCGCGGATGTTGTTGATGGCGGGGTTGATGCTGGCCGACAAAACCGCTGGCGTACAGGACAAGCTGCGCGAGGCAGAAGACAAAATGGCCGAGAAAGAGGCCGAACTGGAACAGCTGCGCAATGCACCTCAACCAGAGGCGCAACGCATCGAGGTGCCGGTGATCCCCCCGTCTGTGAATGAAGCGATGGCCGAGATTGCCGCACGTGCCGAGGCGCTGGCAGATCAGGTGGAAGCCACCTAGGCTTTAAGTTTGCACTGAAAGGGCTTGATAAATTCAAAAAAACCCTGACGCGATGGTCGCGCCGGGGTTTGTTTTATTTCTGCAGGAATGGCGCGGTATAGCGCGTCAGGCAACCAGCTTTTCAACAACGTCACCGAAGGAGGACGGGGTGGGAACGATGGCCACACCGGCCTCTTTCAGGATATCCACTTTTTCCTGCGCGGACTCGCCAAAGGCGGAAACGATCGCACCGGCATGTCCCATCCGTCGCCCCTTGGGGGCCGAAAGTCCCGCGATGTATGCTGCCACCGGCTTGGTCATGTGATCGCGGATATACTCCGCCGCTTCCGCTTCTTGCGGGCCACCGATCTCGCCCACCAGAACCACCGCGTCAGTGTCCGGATCGGCCTCGAAAAGCTCTAGTATGTCCTTGAAGCTTGACCCGTTGATGGGGTCGCCGCCGATACCAATTGAGGAACTGACGCCGATGCCGCGCTCGCTCATCTGGCTGGCGGCCTCATAGCCGAGGGTCCCCGACCGGCCCACGATACCCACGCGGCCGGGCTTGTAGATATGTGGCGGCATCAGCCCGGCAAAGGCCTGACCGGGTGTGATGATGCCGGCGCAGTTGGGGCCGATCAGGCGCATCCGCTTTTCTTCCTTGTAGCGGCGCATGTAGCGTTTGACGTGGATCATGTCCTGCGCCGGGATGCCGTCGGCAATGCAGACACAGGTTTTGATGCCAGCATCCGCAGCTTCCATGATGCTGTCGGCGGCAAAGGGCGGGGGCACGAAGCTGACCACCAGGTCGGCCCCGGTTTCAGCCACAGCACCCTTGACCGTGTTGAACACCGGCAGGCCCAGATGCGTGCTGCCGCCCTTGCCGGGGGTCACGCCTCCCACCACGTTGGTGCCATGGTTGATCATGTCCTGGGCGTGGAAACTGCCGATACGGCCGGTGATGCCGGTGACCAGAACGCGCGTGTCTTTGTCGATGATAATCGCCATCAGCTTGCCTCCGCGAATGTGGGGTGTGTGTCTTTCCAAGCGCCCACCACCTTGTCGGCGGCCTCGGCCAGAGAGTTTGCGGTTTCGATCTTGAGGCCACTGTCGACCAGAAGTTTCATGCCTTCATCGACATTGGTGCCTGAAAGACGCACCACCAGCGGCATTTTCAGGTCCAGCTCTTTCACGGCCAGGATCACACCCTCGGCGATCCAGTCGCAGCGGTTAATGCCAGCAAAGATGTTGACCAGGATCGCTTCGACATTGGGGTCGTTCAGCACCGCCTTGAAGCTTTTGAGAACGCGTTCAGGGCTGGCGCCGCCGCCCACGTCCAGAAAGTTCGCAGGTTCACCGCCTGCCATCTTGATCATGTCCAGCGTGGCCATGGCCAAGCCCGCACCATTCACAATGCAGCCAATTTTCCCGTCGAGACCGATGTAGTTCAGCCCCCGGTCGCCGGCGTAGGTCTCGCGCGGGTCTTCCTGACTTTTGTCGCGCAGTTCTGATATGTTCGGATGTCGGAACAGGGCGTTTTCATCAAAGCTTACCTTGGCATCCAACGCGACGATCTCGCCCGGGCCGGTCACGACCAACGGGTTGATTTCCACCATGTTGGCGTCCATTTCGGACATCAGCTGGTAACAGCCCATGATGGTTTTGACCGCCTGGCCAATCATTGACGGTTCCAAACCCAGCGAAAAGGCGATCTCGCGCGCTTGAAAGGACTGCATGCCGACCGCAGGGTCGACGACGGAGCGAATGATCGAGTCGGGTTCGTCTTCCGAGATTTCCTCGATTTCCATGCCACCCTGGGCAGATGCCACAACCACGACGCGCTCCAGTTTGCGGTCCATCACGAAGCCGAGGTAGATTTCTTGCGCGATATCTGTGGCTTCCTCGATGTAAAGGCGGCTGACCAACTTGCCTTGCGGGCCGGTCTGGTGGGTGACAAGACGACGCCCCAGCATCCATGTGGCTGCGTCGGCGATCTCTTCCTCAGAGGAGCAAATGCGCACACCCCCCGCCTTTCCCCGGGCGCCGGAATGAATCTGCGCCTTGACGACCCACTTGTCGCCCGCCAGCTCCGAGCAGCGATAGACCGCTTGTTCGGGGCTGTAGGCAATCCCCCCGCGCGGAACGTTCACGCCGAACTTCTTCAAAAGCTCCTTGGCCTGGTATTCATGGATGTCCATCGTGTCTCCTCCAAACTGCCGCGCGCTGCACGTATCACACGGATGCATGGTGCTAATGTGCTGATCGTGCCGCGCATGCGGTACTTTCCGTTGGGTAAACAATACCGGATGCGGGGTGGTGCGACCCGCGGAACGGGTAGGGGGTTCCTACCCATCTCATGCAATGTGGGATGCCGTTGGATGCCGTCGCTGCGGTACGGAATACCGTAAGAAAAACAAAAGTTTATGATCGGAAACTTCAGGCTCCAAGCGCAACGGTGCGTTCCGCAACGCACGAGCGGTGCGAACGTCGCCTATCGCTGGCGTTCCAAGTAAAATCGGGCCATGACTTTGTGGCCCGGCCCGGCCCCAGATCGATCTTCGGGAAACGGCGGGTAAGATTATCCTGGCGTCACCAGATCGCCGGGGCGCGTGCCGTTCAGGAAGGCGGTCAGGTTGTCGATGGCACGAAAGCCCATCGCTTCGCGCGTACCATCCGTGGCACTGCCCAGATGAGGGGCCAGAACGACATTGTCGTATTGCAGGAACCGCGGGTCCAGCGCGGGCTCGTTATGATACACATCCAACCCCGCCGCCATCAGTCGACCCGAATCCAGCGCGTCAAAAAGCGCATCTTCATCTACCACGTCGCCGCGCGCGGAGTTCACCAGGATGGCGCCGGTCTTCAGGGCATCAAAGACGTCAGCGTTGATCATCTTGTAGGTGTCCGCGCCACCAGGGCAATGCAGCGACAGGAAATCCGATTGCGCTGCGACCTCGGCCATCGAGCCGAGTTGCTGGGCGTTGCCGTTGGCGGCCTTAATGTCGTCAGGCACTTGCCACGCATCCTGAAACACAACACGCATTCCAAAGCCGTTATGCGCGCGTCGCGCCATTGCCTGACCGATACGCCCGAACCCGATAATCCCCAGGGTCGCGCCTGTGACCTTCTTGCCGATCATATGCGTAGGACGCCAACCGGCCCAGTTGCCGGCACGCACTTCGCGCTCTCCTTCGCCGATCCGACGGGCGGCGGCGAACAGCAGGCCCATCGCCAGATCGGCGGTACAGTCTGTCAGCACATCGGGTGTGTTGGTGACCGCAATGTCATTGGCCGCGGCCGAATCAATATCGATATGATTGAAGCCCACGCCGTAATTGGCAAATATCTTCAATTTGCCTTTGGCGGCAGCGTAGAAGTCGGCCGGTATCTTATCCGACACGGTGGGCATGATGACGTCAAAGGTGTCTGCCGCCGCCATCCATTCATCATGGCTCATTGCGCTGTCAGGGTGGCGCAGTGATACGTCGCCAAGACCCGCCTGCGTCAGGCGGTCTTCGGCGGCCTTGGGCCAAGCACGGGTCACAAGTATTTTCATAATATTCAGTCTCTTAAGCGGCTTTTGCCGCCGGGGCATTCACGTTGGGCGTGGTTTCGCGGAACTTGGCCTGCGCCGCCGCGACACCTGAGCCCGGCTCGATCTGCGCGCCTGCATCGACCAACGCCATTTCGGCGGCCGAAATAGCCCCGCAAAGCATGACCGGGTTCAGCGAGCCGAGATGACCGATACGGAACGCCTTGCCCATCAACTTGTTGAGGCCGGTGCCAAGCGAGGTTTGGTACTTGTAGTACGCCGTCGAGATCACGTCGCGCGCGTCCACGTCTTCGGGCGCGTAGATCGCTGACACTGTATCGGAATGCCATTCCGGGCCACGGGCGACCAATTCACAACCGTCCCACGCGTCGACGGCCGCACGAACACCTTCCGCAAGACGCTTGTGACGCGCCCAGATGGATTCCATACCGGTGTCCAGCATAAGATCCAGCGAACACCGAAGACCGCGCAAAAGCTGCGTGGCGGGGGTGTAGGGGAAGTATCCTGTGTCGTTCAACTTTATCATGTCCTCAAAGCTGAAGTAGCAACGCGCCATGCCCGCTTCGGCCACGCGTTTGTTCGCCTCCAGCGCCTTTTCACTGACGCCAAGGATGCCCAAACCGGCAGGCAGCATGAAGCCTTTCTGCGAGCCGGAAACGGCCAGGTCGACCCCCCATTTGTCCATCTCGAATTCGATCGACGCAATCGAGCTGACCCCGTCGACAAACAACATTGCAGGGTGGTTTGCGGCGTCCAGTACTTTGCGCACGCCCGCGATGTCCGAGGTTACGCCGGTTGCGGTTTCATTTTGCGTAGCAAACACCGCCTTGATCTTGTGGTCCTTGTCGGCCTCAAGGCGCGCGGCATAATCCTCGAGCGGGACACCTTTGCCCCACTCCACGTCGATCACCTCGACGTCCAGACCCAGACGCTCGGCCATGTCGACCCACAGCAGCGAAAACTGCCCAAAGCGCGACATCAACACCTTGTCTCCGGCTTGCAGCGTGTTCTGAATGGCCGATTCCCAGGCCCCGGTGCCGGACGACGGAAAGACGAAGATCCGTCCCTGTTCCATCCGGTAGGTCTTTTTCAGGTCGGTCAGAATACTGCCTACGAAATCCGGAAAATCGGGAGCGCGCATGTCTTCCATGGGCACATTCATCGACTGACGAACTTGTTCCGGCACATTCGTCGGCCCCGGAATGAAAAGGTGTTGGTAACCGTTCATAAGTGTCTCGCTCCCTGTTAAATCGCTTTGGCAGAGGGACCTAGCATGTGAAACGAATCTGAGAAGTCCCTTTTCCGTCAAGAACCGTTCAAACCGCCCGAAGGGTGGGCAATTCCTACCCGCCCGGGTGAGAAATACCGGCATTATCACGCCCGGCATACTTTGGCATACGAAAATTTCCTTTGAATTCATCGGCTTCCGGTGGTGTTATGTCGGAATATGAACCGCCTGTGACGGGGCTGGCGGGTACACTCTGACGAAAGATTCGGCATGAGACCTGCCCCACCTATGACTGCAACCACCTTGGATACCCAAACTCATCCCTCCGATCTGCCGCAGGTGATCGTGGCCGACCGACAACAGATCGTGTGTCAGGGCATCGGCTCGTTGGTGGCGCAGATCCCGGAAGTCCGGCTTGGTGATTATGCTACTGACAAGGCCAGCCTGAAAAAGTGCTTGGCGCAGGCGCGGGGCAAAACGATCCTGATCCTTGGGGTTCGGCTGGCCGATGGTGACTTGACGCAGGTCCTTGATTTTGTGCGCAAGGACCACCCCGAGGTGATGGTGGTGGTCGTCGCCGAGGACACCGAGTTTGCCTTCATCCGAACGGCCATCAAGTCAGGCGCGAATTCTGTGTGCATGATGGGGCAGATCCTGACCAGTCTGCCGCGCATCCTTGGCAAGCTGATCGAGGGACATTCGATCGTGCCGACGGACATTTTGCGCAAGCTGACGTCCGAAAACTCTGACAGCCTGTCACGGCGCGAGCATGAGATCCTGGCGCTTTTGGGCGATGGTCTGACCAACTTTCAGATCTCTGCGCGTTTGGGCCTGAGCGAGAATACGGTGAAGTATTATCTCAAGGCGATTTACCAGAAATTGCAGGTGAATTCCCGTGGGGCGGCTATCGCGAAGTATGTGGCGGGGAACTACTAGCAGGTTTCGTGTTTCAGACTGGTCTTGCAGGGCAGGGGGCTATGGTCTTCGGCAGTGTTGTTATGACCCCTCATCTTCGACATTCACGTTGTGCCACATGATGCGGTCGCTTTTCACGGCGGGCATGTTGCGTACACGCGGCGACAGCGCCACAAGCTGGCTGCGGTGGAACGGAATGAGGGTGCCCGAGGTTTCCGAAAGGTATTGTTGCGCTTCTATATACGCCGCGCGACGGGCGTCGAAGGCCAATTCACCCTGTGCCTCTTCCAAAAGCCTGTCGAAGTTTGGATCACTGAAATAGCTTTCGTTCCATTTCGCCTCGGACTGGAATGCCTCGCTCAACGCTTGGTGCGCCGGACGTGCGCCCCATGATGTCACAAACGCGTCCTTCTTCATCCAGATCTGAGACCAGTAGCCATCGGCGGCCGCATTCACGATCTTCACCCGGATGCGCGCCGCCTTGGCCTGTTGTTGAAAGATCACGGCCATGGATGACCAGACGCCGTCAATAGGCGCGACATATAGTTTGACGTCGATGCCATCGGGATAACCGGCCTGTGCCAACAGCGCGCGCGCGGTTGAGACCGATCGCGGGCAGATCTGGGTGGCACGGTACTGGTCGTTCGGGGCGACCGGCGTGTCGCAGCTGACCACGCCGCCGCCATCCAAAGCCAGTTTCAGCATTTCTTCGCGGTCTACGACCATGCGCAAGGCTTGCCGCACGCGGGCGTCGTCATAAGGCGCCACATCCGTTCGGAAGACGATGCCGGACCAGTTACCGGTCGGAATATCCTGGATCACGTAGCGATCCGAGCGTAGCAGAGCACGGCGCATCAGCGGTTTGACCCCGCGTTCCATGTCCAATTGTCCGGCCAGGAAAGCCTGAAGCCGCGTGTTGGAATCCGGTATGCCGATCATTTCGATCCTGGCCAGTTCTGGCACGCCTTCCCAGTAGTCGGGGTTGCCTTCCAGCACGCTAATTCCGTCCGGATCGAACTTCGTTACCTTGAAAGGCCCGGTGCCGATACCGGTCTCGGCGATGGTATCGCCGCTGCCATCAGGGATGATGCGCAACCGTGGATCCATCAATTGTAGGGGCAGATCCGCAAAGGGTTTGCTCAGCGTCAGGCGCAACGTGTCCGTGCCAATCGGCTCGATCTTGTCGATCATCTTGATCACGGCACGGGCGGGGTTGTCTTCACCGGGATCCAGCACGCGATTGAGCGTATAGGCTGCATCGCTAGCGTCAAAACCGCTGCCGTCATGAAACATTACGTCACTGCGCAACGTCAGGGTCCAGACCGTGCCGCTGTCATTTGTGGTCCAATCCGTGGCCAGATCCGGGATCGGGCGGCCATCGGCCCCGGGCCGGATCAACCGGTTCATGATCTTTTCAGTGATCTGCAAGACGCGCCCCGGATCGGCAGGGTCGAGGCTTGATAAAGCGCCAGAGCCCACGTCGTGCGCCAATCGCAACGTGCCGGTGCCCTGCGCGACCATTGGCGCGGCCCAGACGCTGAACGCGGTTGCCGCGACGATGATCTTTGTGACCGTCCGGAGCATCTTTTTCCCCTTTTGCCTGCCACCATTCATGAGCCATGCGACGCATCTCATCAAGACAATGCTGTGCGCAAACAGCGCTCTGTCGCGGGTTGTGAGCCAAAGCATTTCTTGCCTGACTTCCAAAAAGCCGTAAAAGTGGATGGCGGAGGGCGCATGGAAGTTATTGAATTGACATTGCAAATGTCAGTGGTGCTTGCACTATTGGCATTTACCATTTTCTTGTTTGTATCCGAGATTGTCCGAATAGATCTTGCTGCCATCCTGATCATGGTCCTGTTGGGCCTGCTCAGCCAACACCCGCAATTGACGTCGCTGGCCGATGTCAGCCAACTGTTCAACGGCTTGGCCTCGAATGCGGTGGTGTCGATCATCGCGGTGATGATCATAGGTGCCGGGCTTGACCGGACCGGGCTGATGTCCAAAGTGGCCGCGGCGATCTTGAAGTTTGGCGGCACCACAGAAGGGCGCATCATCCCGATCATTTCGGGC
>JBCBTE010000093.1:0-12296 GCA_039818805.1 Pseudomonadota bacterium | reverse complement strand
CACGACGCTTGTCCTGACGACGGATAGCGATCTGTTCCAGTTCCTGCGCGGCATGCAGGGCGAGGCAGGCCCAATCCGCGATCCAGGCAGCGTCCCAGGCGACGGTGGCGTGGCGTCAATCGGCAGGGCCCGACCAGCGCAAGACCCCGCGACGCCAATCGTGACACAGACGGAGGTCGAAGCAGGCCGATAGGTACATGGTGGAAGGTTTCAAGCATGAATTGAGGGTATCAATCGGGAAGCACCTCAATGACATCTGGACCACCGAGGTCGGTTTTTTTCCACTTCTGAGCAAGACACACCCGCTTTATTCCCGTGCCCCTAACCTGGGTCAGCGCACGATTTACGCTTGGCTGGTAGGTATACGGTAAGAGTTGGATCGCGATGAGGCGAGGGCCTGCCTACGCACGCTCGAGCACTCGACATCCAGCACCGCGCAGCGAGGAGGACAATACGCTATGACATCAGCCAAACATCTAACCATGACGGCCGCAGAGACGACCGATCTTGAACGGCGCGTTCTGGCCCATGAACGGATCCTGCAGGCCCTGATTGCCTTCATGGCACGCACGGAGCCGCGATTCGTCGATCATCTCAGAGAACGGTTTGTGGAACCGATGCGCATGGTCCGGCACGAACACGACCACCGCGAAACCGACGATTATGCGGAAGAATTCATTCGCGCCGTGATGCTCCTCGGAGAAGTGCGCGCGCCCAACGCGAAGGAGCCGGAAGTGACCGACAAGCAATCCGTGCCGCCGAAACGCAAAGGAGCACAGGAGTCTTCCATGAACCGGCCAAAGCAGCGAGGCGGAGCTCAGGTACACGAAAGAAACGGCATCTGGGAGGTGCAGGTCGATGGCAAGTTCCGCGGCGACTACCACCAGAAGGAACATGCTCTTGCCGCTGCGGCCTTGCACAAGTTGTCGCCCCGATGACCGGTCGTACTCATCCGACAGTCCCACAGGACTTCTCGATCCAGGTGGCCGAGAACGAAGGCATGCCATCGAGATCGAATTCCGGGGGCTCCCCGCCGCCGCCCGCGCCCACTCCACGGCTGACCGGAACGCTCACGCTTGGGCCATCGAAGACACGCGCGGCCACCGACGGACTCTGGTCCGCCAAGGAGCAAGCGGCGATGAGACATCCGCTCGCGAGGCTAATCGCGAGGACGGCAGTTGTAGCCGGTGTGATCGCGTCCATGGCCTTCCCCGTTCTTGCGCAGGATGGCACCGGCCCAATGCCTGAGAACGCCCAGCCGCGCAGCTATGGTGGCGGGTGGGTCTGCGATCTTGGTTACCGGGTGGCGGGCACCGAATGCCTTGCGCTCGACATCCCCGAGCATGCCTATCCAACCGGGCGCTCCTACGGGACGGGTTGGGAGTGCGACCGCGGGTATGAGGAGGTGAACGGAACCTCCTGCAATCCCATCCCGGTGCCCGCCAATGCCTTCCTCCGGTCTTCCGGCTACGATTGGCAATGCGAACGCGGGTTTCGGCAGGAGGACGAGACATGCGTGTCCATCG
Source organism: Pseudomonadota bacterium (assembly GCA_039818805.1). Taxonomy (GTDB): domain Bacteria; phylum Pseudomonadota; class Alphaproteobacteria; order Rhodobacterales; family Rhodobacteraceae; genus Roseovarius. The sequence goes on along the minus strand of JBCBTE010000093.1, from coordinate 10,770 downwards.
TTCTTCCCGAGCGTGCCTACCTGACAGAAGATAGCTCAGGGACGGGATGGACCTGCGATCGTGGCTATGCGGCCGTTACAGGGACATGTTCGCCGATTGCCGTGCCAGCGAACGCATATTTGACCAACGCAAACTATGGCGCCGCCTGGGTTTGCGAGCGAGGCTTCGTCAAGATCGACGACCGATGCGAAGCCGTTGTTTTGCCTGCCAACGCGTTTCTCGACCAAGCATCCTATGGACCGGGCTGGAGCTGTGATCGTGGGTACGAGCCGCTGAGCGGTTCCTGCGTCTCTATCGATCTGCCGGAGAACGCCTATCTCGACCGATCCGGCAACCGGTGGAGCTGTAATCGAGGCTTCCGGCTCTCTGACGGGATGTGCGTCCTTGCACGGTGATGCGGATTTTTCTCGTCGTGGCGGGTCCGGCATGCGCGTCAGCATCGGGTGCCGTCTGCGCTACAGCTTCCCGCAGCCGACGCCACTGATTGCGATGCTGAACGTCCACTACTCGCGCTTTGGCGATCTGGAGCGTGCCGACTGTCTCGTAACGCAGCCGAGTGTGCCGCTGGAAAGCTACCGCGACGGGTTCGGCAACTGGTGCACGCGGATGGTGGCCTCGGAGGGCGACTTCTGCCTGTCGACGGATGGCATCTTCCGCGACACGGGCCAGCCTGATCCCTCCATGCCCGGCGCGCGGCAGCACGCGGTTCAGGATCTGCCGTTCGAGACCCTCGTGTTTCTGCAGGGAAGCCGGTATTGCGATACCGACCTTCTGTCGGAGGAGGCGTGGCGCCTGTTCGAGACCACGGACCCCGGTTGGCCCCGCGTGCAGGCGATCTGCGATTTCGTGCACGGACATGTCCGCTTCGACTACATGCAGGCGAGGGCAACGCGTACCGCATCGCAGGCAATGGCCGAGCAACAGGGCGTCTGCCGCGACTTTGCCCATCTTGCCATCGCTTTGTGTCGCTGCATGAACATTCCGGCCCGCTACTGCACAGGATATCTGAGCGACATCGGTGAACCTCTGCCTCATCCGCCGGGGGACTTCGCCGCGTGGATGGAGGTCTTTCTCTCTGGCGAATGGCACATGTTCGACCCGCGGAACAATAAGCCAAGGTTCGCGAGAATTCTGATTGCACGCGGGCACGATGCCGCCGATGTCCCGCTGACCCAGACATTCAGTGAAAATACGTTAACGGAATTCAAGGTCTGGACGGATGAACTGGCCTGAATAATCTTGGCCTCCTTTTCGATACACCATCGTAAATCACGTCGCCAATCCCCATATATAAAGGACCGGAGCCAAACATCCCGGTCCATAATGGATGAGGAGTTGGCACCGGCCAATCAAAGGATTGATGACATGTCCTTCAAGGACCTGACCGCCAGGGCTGCGGCCGCAATGAAGCCGAAGCCTGCGGAGACCGCCAAGACCCCTGCCAAGAAGAACGAGCCCAAGACCGCTGGCACGGAAGCGCCCGCGAAACCCAAGACATCTTGAGGCGAAGAAAGGCCACGCCCCCCGCTGTTCGGAATCGGGGCGCGGACCACCCACAGCACCAAGGGAAAGGATCACGCCAATGGAAGAACTGACGAGCAAGACCGTTGCGGTTTTTTCCCGCCCGTTCACCGTTCCAAACTTCAACGAGACGCTTCCGGCGGGAGAGTACGAAATCGAAACGGAATTGGTTTCACCCCCGGATAAACAGGATCCCGCAGCCTGGAAAGCCGCCGTCCTGGTGAAGCTTCATCCCCGGACATCGCATCCGGGGCTTACGCGGTCTCTGACCGTTTCCCTTGCCGAACTGGACCATGCCCGCGCCAGGGACAAGCTGACGGGCAGGGAGTTGTCCGACGTCTTCCTTGAGGAAATGCTGGCTGATCCGATGGTGCGCCTCGTTATGGAGGCCGACGGGGTTTCCGAGGCGCATCTGAGACATCTTTACTCCGGGCATGGGACGCCCCAGTCTGACAGGGATGCCCTGGAGCGGAACCCGGCGCGACAAGGCGCACGTGATATTGCGTCAATCCATGCTGCTGAAAACGAGGGCATGCCTCCACGACCGACAGAGACGTCGGCTATGCGCATGGAAATCAGCGCGGATTTGACATGATCACGAACAAAACCTCGGTCGACGTAGCATTTTCGGACATCGCCCGCGGCAGGGCCTTTGGCGACGTACCTCAAGAGCGTCCTTGTCTGAGATGCGATGGTGTTTTCTGGAGTGAAGGCTTTGGAGAACGGATCTGTCGGCGCTGCAAGGGGTTGAGCGCCTGGCGGAACGCCGTTCCCGTCAGCCCTGGTGCATCTCGCCGCCGCTGAACGAACAAGGCCTGATTCGCGAAGTGACGGGGCAGGGGCGCTTCAGGATGTGGCACATTACAACTAAGAATGCGCCCAATGTGATCTAAGAAGCGCGAAAGCGCGCTTATGTTGCACATCGACAGTATTAGAGGAAGGCGTTGTCCTGCGGGATACGGTTGCCTGATTTCTTAAGTAGCCATGCCATTGGTCGCGACAGAGCTTGGTCTCCCTTTCTTTGGGCGCAAGCAACTACGTTGCCGAATTAGATATCAAATTCGCTTCAACTGCATCAGGGTGGTGCAATGTAAGTATCGGTGACATCCAATGGACGAGCCAATCCCTGTCTGTGCTTTTTTGATCAGTTCTGATGCGCAAGTAGCCGCGATAAATCTCTCAGATATCGACCAACAAAACGACCCGAAAGTTGGCTACCGATGGCTGCACTTTGACTTGAATGATCCGAAATTCGAGCCGTGGGCGCTTCGAACACTCCCACAAACGGCAGCAATGGCGTTGACACAGTCGGAAACCCGGCCGCGGTGTGATCTTTTGGATAGCGGTCTGATCATGAACCTGCGCGGCGTCAATCTGAACCCGGGTGCAAACCCAGATGATATGGTTTCACTCCGGCTTTGGGTCCGTGATGGCCTTATCATCAGCGCGCGCGCAAGGAGAGTCTGGGCTGTTGAAGATATACGTCAGCGAGTGGAAGTCGGCAAAGGTCCGCCATCGATTGCGTCATTCCTTGCGGAGCTGACCTATAGCCTGACCAAGCGTATCGAGAAAGTGTCGCTCGAGCTGGTTGAAAACACCGATGAATTTGAAGAACGGTCTTTTGCCATGAGCCGCGGGTTATCCGCAGAATTGGCGTCGGCGCGACAAAGTGCGATCAAGCTGCGCCGTTTCGTTCGGCCGCAAGCGGAGGCCATTATTGAACTGTCCGAGGGTCACGCCTGGCCGCTTGATACCAAAAGTGCCGGGATACTGCGGGAAGCCGCCAACCATGCACTTCGCACCATTGAAGAACTTGATGCGACCGTTGATCGGTTGCGGGCTGTGCATGATCATCTTGAATTGCAGCAAAGCTCTGCCCTGGGGCGCAATAGCTATGTGCTTTCTATTGTTGCTGCCATTTTTCTGCCTTTGGGATTTCTGACCGGCCTGTTTGGCGTGAATATTGGTGGCATGCCGGGGATCGGAGCGGAACAGGCCTTTTGGGTTCTGACAGTTGCGTCCGTGGTCATCGGGATCGCCTTGTTCCTGATCTTCAAATTTTCCAAGTGGTTGTGATGGGGAGGGTTTGAGCAATGATGCGAAGCCTCTTGCCGCTGACTGCTCTTATGATGGGGTCGGCGTTCCTGCTGTTTGCCGGCGGTGTGAACAGTTTGATTTTGCCTGTGAGGGGAGAAGCCGAGGGATTCAGCGCTATCTCGCTCGGCCTTTTGGGCACCGGGTGGGCGCTTGGCTATGTCGCGGGATGTTTGCGCACGCCAATACTTGTCGCGCGTGTGGGGCACATACGCGCCTTCGGGGCGATGTGCGCGCTCGCGGCCATTGCCGTGTTGATGTCGCTGGTTGTGATTGACCCTTGGGTTTGGATCCCCGTGCGGGCGGTTTCTGGTTTTTGCTTTGCCGGGGCCGCGATGATTGTCGAAAGCTGGCTGAGTGAACGTTCGGAAAAAGCCTCACGTGGCCGTATCTTTGGCATCTACACGATGGTCAATCTGGCTGCCACCACGGCAGGGCAAATGGTTCTGACGTTGGGTGATGCCATTGGGTATTTCTTCTTCGTGCTTGCGGCGATGATTTACTGCCTTGCGCTCCTACCAACAGCAATTTCTGCCACCAAGACGCCACAACCCCTGACCAGCGTATCGCTGGATTTACGCGGCCTTTGGAAAAACTCGCCGATATCTTTCTTTGCCGTTTTCATGGTCGGTGTATCGAATGCAGCTTTCGGCACACTCGCAGCGGTCTATGCAGCCCGGATGGGGCTGACGCTGGGCGACATCGCCCTGTTCGCAAGTATCCCGATTATGGCCGCGGCAGCTTTGCAAATCCCGGTGGGTATTATCTCAGATCTATTTGACAGACGGATTGTCCTGATCGTGATCGGTCTGATTGCTGTCCTGGCAGATGCTGTCTTTCTCTTTGGAGGTTTTACCGATCCGATTATGCTCATGGGATTATCAGCCATCTTCGGCGCGATGATCTATTCGATGTACCCGGTGATTGTCTCCCATGCCAATGACCGCGCGGATCCGGGGACGTTCATTCAAGTCAGCGGAGGTTTGTTGCTCGTTTATGGCGTTGGATCAATCATCGGTCCGGCCATGGCTGGGTTTGTGATGTCGCGCTATGGCCCGCCAAGCCTATTTGCAGTGGCGGGGGGCGCCCACGTATTGCTCATTCTATTCGCACTCTTCCGCCAGAAATCCACACCCGCTGTTGAACCGCTCGATAAGGGCAGTTTCAAGTCGACACCGATGGTGCTTGTGTCCACCCCGGAAACGGCTGCACTTGCTGCGGATGTGGCGGAACTTGGTTCGGACCGGGAGCAAAACAGCGCGTCAGACGACGCCCAAGCGCCTCAAGCAACACCGGACACATAGTCCCGAAGTTGCCCCGCTTCTTTCTCCGCAGCTTCCATTCGGAAGGCCACGATATCCAAAGTGCCTACCACAGCGCAAAGTGTGCCCTGATCTGTGATCGGAATGTGACGAACTTGATGCTCGATCATGAGACTTTCAAGCCGCTCAACTTTCTCAGTTGTTTCGCAGGAAATCACATCGTGTGTCATCAGATCACTGACCAATAGGTGATTTGCAAGGTTACCGTGCTCGTTCAGATATTTGACGACGTCGCTGCTGGACAAGATGCCCAGAACAAGGTGATCATCGATCGTCACAATGAGCGCGGATGTGTCATCACGCGCAAGGCTGGAAATGGCTGTGACAATCCGGGCAGCAGGGTTGATGGTCATGACCCGACGGTCAATTCCTTTGAGTAGTTGTTTGATTGTCATCTGACAGATCCTCGATGGCATATTTGAAGTTGAAATCTCCTAATCCGGTCCGTCTGGCCATCTCCGGAAGTGATGCAGGGTGAGTAGTACTGGAAAGGACAACGATTGGAAGTGTGGGGCGTTTGCCGTCCCACACAGTGTTTTTCACTATGCGTGATGTTTCGGCACTTTCTGAAACACCACCTAAAGGCCCGCCAGAACCAAAGCCGTTCCGACGACGCCGGCATTCCAGGCGGTCACAGGTTCGGTGAATCCGAACAGCCAAGGCGCCGCTACCAAAATCAAACCGTAGGACACTCCCAGATAGGTCTGGACCAGGTAATGCTTGTTGTGGCCGTAACCCGCTACGGTCAAAGCCAGAAGCCCCGAGAGAATGAGCAGTCCTGCATCGCCAACGAGGGCATTGCTAAGAGCCGATTGGCCGCCGAGAAGCATGAATGGCGACAAGATGAGCCAAAGCCCTGACGCTGTGAAGGTCCATCTGAAAGCTTCACGATTTTGCATAGCTCATACTCCAAACTTTGGTTTCAGGAGTCGGTTTCAGGATCCGCGAGATTGCCAAGCTCGACGGCGATAGCCATTTCCTCGTCGTCGAAAAGTCCATCACCATTTGTGTCAATGTCGCCGAACACTTCCTCGGTAAGTTCAGGATATGAAACCTGAAGCTCAGCGAAGGATGCCATGCCGTCGCCGTCAGTATCAATTTCCGCGGACATTGCATGGGCGGAGAATGCGACGGATGTCATGAGGGCAGCTACGAGAGTTACATTTTTCACGTTGTTTCCAATCAAGGTAGGGCAATCCATCATGGATTGCGGTTCAGGTCCCGGCGTATTGCATTCTGCATTTGCTCAAACTGGCCCGCGTTTTCACGCGGCCGTTTTTGATTACGCAAGGGCTTTACTGGCAGCGTCGAGTTCGTATTTCGTCTTGATGTCGTCATTCGCTTTGTGCGCGGCCTCAGCAGCGTTGTAATGCCTCCAGGCCTGCGTTCGTTTTTCACCGAAGGGTGCGCCTCCACAGCTGGCTTTAACGGACTTCATCTTTTCCGAGATGGTATTGGGGTTGAGTTTCATTGGGTGTCCTTTCCTAGGCACTTCGAGAAAGAGCGGCGCGCGAAAGAAGAATTTCTTTTTAGGGAACTGCCACTTGCGCGCCGCTTAAAAACTCGACAACACACTTCCTGCTGAATTTTCAGCAGGCATTCTCCAGCTTGCTTACATTCCAGTTTTCGACGCTTTCACAGATCAGCTTGGAGCAATTTAACGTCAGAAAGCGGAGCCTTCAGACATGACCTGCTCAGGGGGCAGAGCGACCAAAAAAGCAAGGTCGCTGGTGCGAGCCGTCTTCATAAATATGCTGCTCGCGGCTCATAAAGAGTGGTTCCAATGCCGCGAGCAAAAGTTCGCTTCTACATCATGCCGCCCATACCACCCATGCTTTCCATGTCGTGCATACTCTGGCCGCCTGACTTGACAGGTTTGTCAGCCACCATCGCTTCGGTGGTAACGAGCAGGCCTGCAACCGATGCCGCGTATTCCAGCGCGATGCGAACGACCTTGGTCGGATCGATGACACCGGCCTTCAACATATCGCCGTACTGGTCGAGCTGCGCATCATAGCCGAACGTCTTGCTGGTGTTCTCAAGTACTTTTCCAGCAACGACCGAGCCATCAACTCCGGCGTTTTCTGCGATCTGGCGCAACGGTGCCTGAAGGGCTTTGCGGATGATCTTGATACCCGCATCCTGATCCGCGTTGTCACCTTTGAGACCTTCCAGAACCTTGCCCGCATGGACAAGTGCGACGCCACCGCCTGGTACGACGCCTTCTTGGACAGCCGCACGTGTTGCGTTCAAGGCGTCATCAACTCGATCCTTGCGCTCTTTCACTTCGATCTCGGTCGCACCACCAACTTTGATCACCGCAACGCCGCCCGCCAATTTGGCCAGCCGCTCCTGCAGTTTTTCCTTGTCGTAATCTGAGGTGGTCTCTTCGATCTGAGCGCGGATTTGGGTGACACGCGAAGCGATAGCGTCTTTGTCGCCTGCGCCGTCGATCACAGTTGTCGTGTCCTTGGTGATTGTAATCTTCTTGGCATCGCCAAGCATGTCCATCGTGACGTTTTCGAGCTTGATGCCCATTTCTTCGGAAATCACTTGTCCGCCCGTCAGGACGGCAAGATCTTCCAGCATCGCTTTGCGGCGATCCCCAAAACCAGGTGCTTTGACACCGGCCACTTTCAGGCCACCGCGCAGTTTGTTCACCACAAGGGTTGCGAGCGCTTCGCCATCAATGTCCTCGGCCATCACCAAGAGCTGCTTGTTCGCCTGCATGACAGCCTCAAGCAAAGGCACCATGGGGGCCAGAGACGTCAGTTTCTTCTCGTGCAAGAGGATGACGCAGTCCTCCAGGGTCGCCGTCATCTTGGCGGTATCTGTGATGAAATACGGGCTGAGATAGCCGCGATCAAATTGCATGCCTTCGACCACTTCGGTCTCGGTCTCCAACCCTTTGTTCTCTTCGACGGTGATGACGCCTTCGTTGCCGACTTTCGCCATGGCGTCCGCGATCTGTTGACCGATAGCAGCTTCACCGTTTGCCGAAATGGTGCCGACTTTGGCGATCTCGGCCGTATCGCCCACAGGCCGTGACATTGCCTTGACCTCGGCAACAACGGCGGTGACCGCTTTGTCGATACCGCGTTTCAGGTCCATCGGGTTCATGCCCGCTGCGACTGATTTCATGCCTTCTTTGACAATGGCCTGCGCCAGAACTGTCGCGGTGGTCGTGCCGTCGCCAGCCTCGTCATTGGTACGGGACGCGACATCTTTGACGAGCTGTGCGCCCATGTTCTCGAACGCATCCGAGAGTTCGATTTCCTTGGCGACCGTAACACCGTCTTTGGTGATGCGCGGCGCGCCATAGGATTTGTCGAGGACCACGTTGCGGCCCTTGGGGCCAAGCGTGACCTTGACGGCGTTGGCGAGTGTATTGATGCCCTTAAGCATGCGGTCACGGGAGTCCGTGCCGAATTTGACGTCTTTTGCAGACATATCGATATTCCTAAATGAAAGATGTGTGAAAGGGGACGCGTCGTTCAGGCCATAATGCCCAAGATGTCGCTCTCCTTCATGATCATCAGCTCTTCGCTATCAATCTTAATTTCAGTACCCGACCATTTGCCGAACAGGATTTTGTCGCCAGCTTTGACGTCCATTGCGATACGTGCGCCAGCTTCGTCTTTTGCACCGGCACCGACGGATACGACTTCGCCTTCCTGCGGTTTTTCTTTTGCATTGTCAGGGATGATCAGGCCGCCCGAGGTCTTTTCGTCGCCTTCAATACGGCGGACCAAGACGCGGTCATGTAGTGGGGTAAACATCATGGAAATGCTCCTTTTCGGGATTTCCGGGTAGGGGTGGCATGCTTAAGGACGCATTGGCACTCGCCACACCTGAGTGCCAATGCATGAAAAATGGCTATCCTGATCGGTCTCTGCAATAGCCAACGGAACTATATTTCCTTTGAGGTATGTCCGTCAGGAACTGCAGACCTCGAAACCTGTCTCCTTTCACTTTTTTGCCGCCAATCGCCAGCGCCGCAAGGATGACGACGCGCAGGCTCATGTCAGATCGCCTCGACGGCCTTTGCCAGAAGATCGCGAACCTCGCCCGCGACCGCCGTCAGTTCGGCGTTTTCGATCGCCTGCATCGATGCCACCGGGTCGATGGCACTGACCTCCACACCACTGTCGACCTCGCGCAGGATCACATTGCAGGGCAACATGGCACTGACGCGCGGCTCCATCCCAATGGGTTCATAGGCCATTTTCGGATTGCAGGCTCCGAGGATCCGATAGGGCCGCATATCGACATCCAGCTTCTTCTTCATCGTCGCCTTGACGTCGATCTCGGTCAGCACGCCAACGCCGTTGTCGGCCAGCGCTGAGCGTGTTCGGGCATCAATGTCTTCGTAGGATACCCCCTCGAAGGTGCGGTTGATCGTGTACTTCATTGCAGTATCCTTTCTGTCGAAATTATCGACCGCGTGGTCCGGACCCTGCCGAGGTGCGTGTCCGGGCTTTTGCATCGGGCACAAGGCCACGCTTCGAAGTTCTTTACCTCGTCGCCATTTTCTTATTGGCATCACGCGTCATCTCTTGCGACTTGGGTGTGGACGAAGTGGCTGGTTTTTCGGGATGTTTCTTGGAGGTCTCCTTTCATGTGCCTGGGGGGCAGCCCCAAGGGACGGCGCCATGATCGCCTGATCCAAACGCGGCATGCGAAAAATCACGCTCTACGGACAGAGTTTCCTCCGGCGATGATCCGGCGGATCAGTGCTGAAGCGGCGCGGTGTTTTTCAGCATCGTCCTCGGACCCGACCGCGTTCTCATGGGTTGCTGCGGCGTCTGTCAGAACGCCCATGATTTCTTTCTCAGGTAGTATCTGCGCGTCATTCAGCGCGAGAAGCAAGGCTTCGCAGATGGTCAGTGCGGCCATTCCTGAATACATTTGGTCGTCCGTCATAGGGTATTGACCTTTCCGATAAGTGCGACGCGGGGAATGCGCCTGCTGCTTACTGAGCAGACTTTCAAAAAAACTGCTATGATGGACTGATACACGTCAGTCACAGGTCCGATTTCTTTGCTAGGACTTCGCTGAGAAGTGAAAAAGGCGAACAATGGAAAACACTCCGCTTGTCCGAAAGCTCGGCGCATTCGTCGCCCTGTCGGACCCTGAATTGTGGTGCTTGCGTCCTTGTACAAGAGGCGCCGTACTTTCGTGGCGGGGCGCGATCTTGTTCATCAGGGGCAAACAGATCAGGCCGCATATATCCTCTTCTCCGGGTGGGCGTGTTCCTACAAGCTTCTTGAGGATGGTCAGCGGCAGATCGTGGATTTCCAGATCCCTGGCGATTTCCTGGGGCTTCGCAGTGTCCTATTGCATGTGTCGGATCACAGCATTGAGCCGGTGACGGATATCGAGGTGACGGAATTTCATGTTGCCGACCTTCTGGACGCATTTGCGCAAACGCCCCGGCTGGCCACCGCGGTTCTGTGGGCCGCGTCCCGCGACGAGGCGATGGTGGTCGAGCATCTAGTGGATGTAGGACGCCGCGATGCGGCAGAGCGCATGGCGCATTTCCTGCTGGAGATCGGCGCCAGGCTTGCCCTAATCGGACTGGGGAGCAAGGATGGTTATGCCTGTCCGCTGACGCAGTATCATCTCGCTGATACGCTGGGGTTGAGCGCGGTCCATGTGAACCGCGTCCTGCGCCAGCTTCGCGAGAGTGGACTGGTGACCTTTCGGGACGGACATGTGACGTTTCACGACTATGACGGGCTGGTAGAACTTACCGAGTTCGATCCGGGATATCTGGACCAGACCGGGCCGCTCTTGAAATGATTGGGCCGCCCTCGATTGCTCGGCAGGCGGC
>JBCBTE010000092.1:0-12537 GCA_039818805.1 Pseudomonadota bacterium | reverse complement strand
AACCTGCGCGTGTCCTTCCAGACCCGCAATGGCCCGGTTCTGGGGGTCGAAGATGTCTCGTTCGATGTTCACCCCGGCGAGACGGTTGCGATCGTGGGCGAATCCGGTGCAGGCAAATCGGTGTCCGCCCTATCCCTGATGCGCCTGGTCGAATTTTCGGGCGGCGCGATCACGGGTGGGCGCGTTTTGTTCGATGTAGGCTCGGGCGGGGCGGTCGATGTGACCGGTTTGCGCCAGGATCGTATGCGCGCCATGCGCGGCAACAAGATTGGCATGATCTTTCAGGAGCCGATGACCGTTCTGAACCCGGTTTTCACGGTCGAGCGTCAACTGACCGAAGCCTTGCGGTTACACATCGGTCTAACAAGATCAAAAGCGCGCGACAAAGCCTTGGAATTAATGAGACAAGTCTGCATTCCCGAACCTGAGCGGCGCTTGCGCCAATATCCCCATGAACTGTCCGGCGGAATGCGTCAGCGCGTGGTCATCGCCATGGCTCTGGCCTGCGCACCGCGTCTTCTGATCGCGGATGAGCCGACCACCGCGCTGGACGTCACGACGCAGGCCGAGATCCTGGCGCTGATCGACCGGCTCAAGCACGACACCGGCGCCGCGGTCATGTTCATCACCCATGACATGGCGGTCGTGGCCCAAATTGCTGACCGCGTGGTTGTGATGTCCGGCGGCAGACAGGTTGAAGAAGGACGTGTTGAAGACATCTTTTCCAAGCCGCAGCATGCCTATACGCGCAACCTTTTGACTGCCGTCCCGCGCTTGGGCGAGATGCGGGGCAAACCCTTCCCGGAACACCGGCGTTTGGATCAATCCAACGCCACGCCCAAGCCGATACCCGGTTATCCGGACACGCTGCTGCGCGTCAGGAACCTGACAACGCGGTTTGCTGTCAAAGGGGGCGTTCTGCGCCGAACCGTGGCCCAGGTTCATGCGGTCGAAGATGTCTCGTTCACCCTTAAACGTGGGCAGACGCTGGCCTTGGTGGGCGAATCCGGCTGTGGTAAGTCCACGGTTGGTCGGTCCATTCTTCGCCTTGTCGAACCGCAGTCAGGTACGGTGGATCTTGACGGGACCGATATCCTTGGTCTGGGCCCGGCTGCCCTGCGTCGTGCGCGCGCGGACATGCAAATGGTGTTTCAAGACCCGTTCGCCAGCCTCAACCCGCAAATGCGGCTGAAGGACCAGGTGGCGGAACCGTTGCGAAATTTTCACTCGGGCACCGTGTATAGTATCGACGACCGGGTTGCAGCGCTTTTTGACTCGGTCGAACTGCCGCGCAGTTTCCTGACACGGTACCCGCACGAACTGTCCGGCGGTCAGCGTCAGCGCGTTGCCATTGCCCGGGCCCTGGCTCTCAATCCCAAACTTATCGTTGCCGACGAGGCCGTCAGCGCGCTGGATGTCAGCGTGCAGGCACAGGTGCTGGAGTTGATGTTGGGATTGCAGGCCGATCTGGGCCTGTCCTATCTTTTCATCAGCCATGACATGGCGGTGGTCGAACGCGTCAGCCATGACGTTGCTGTGATGTATCTGGGCCGGATCGTCGAACATGGCCCCCGGGCCGCGATTTTCGAGAACCCGCAACATCCTTACACCAAGGCGTTGTTGCAGGCTGTGCCGGTGGCCGACCCCAACCAGCGAAAACTGGAAAGTGATTTGAATTTCAGGCCGATCCCCTCACCTATACATGAGGTCGGTTTCGATCCGGGGCCATCGGTTTACACCGAGGTCGCACCGGGGCATCTCGTGCTGATCTCAGACAGTGGCTATTGAAAGGAACGCGCCCCATGCCCGTCAAGAACCGCTTTGCAGAATTGCACGATGAGATCACGTCTTGGCGTCGGGATATTCATGAAAATCCCGAAATCCTGTTTGAAACCCATCGAACCAGCGCGTTGGTCGCGGAAAAACTGCAAGGCTTCGGGTGTGACGAGGTGGTTACCGGACTGGGCCGCACCGGTGTGGTCGGCGTGATCAAGGGGCGCGGTACGTCGTCTGGCAAGGTGGTGGGTCTGCGCGCAGACATGGATGCGCTGCCAATCCACGAGACAACCGGGCTGGACTACGCCTCCAAGACACCGGGTGCCATGCATGCCTGTGGCCATGATGGGCACACGGCGATGCTTCTTGGGGCGGCGAAGTACCTGGCCGAGACGCGCAACTTCAATGGCACCGCAGTGATCATCTTTCAGCCCGCCGAAGAGGGCGGCGGCGGCGGCAAGGAGATGTGCGATGACGGGCTGATGGAGCGCTTCGGCGTTCAGGAGGTCTATGGCATGCACAACTGGCCGGGGGTGGAACCGGGCACCTTTGCCATCCGCCCTGGTCCTTTCTTTGCCGCCACGGACAAGTTCGACATCGTTGTGGAAGGCAAGGGCGGGCATGCCGCCAAGCCGCATGAAACGGTGGACCCCTCGGTTGTTACAGCACAGCTGATCACCGCGCTGCAAACCATTGTCAGCCGCAATGCAGACCCGATCGAACAGGCGGTGGTGTCTGTGACATCGATGCAAACCTCGTCACATACCTTTAACGTGATTCCGTCGCGGGTCACCCTAATGGGCACGGTGCGCACGCTGAGCGCGCAGATGCGGGAATTGACGGAATCCCGGATGCAAGCGCTTTGCGATCACATCGGTGGGGCTTTCGGGGCCCGGATCACGCTTGAGTACGAGCGCAACTACCCTGTCATGGCCAACCACGAGGCGCAGACCGAATTCGCCGCCGATGTGGCGCGGTCCGTGTCGGGCCAGTGTGACCACGCGCCCTTGGTGATGGGAGGCGAGGATTTCGCCTTCATGCTCGAAGAACGCCCTGGGGCCTATATCCTGGTCGGCAACGGCGCTTCGGCGCCGGTGCATCATCCGGAATACAACTTCAACGATGAGGTCATTCCAGCCGGATGCAGCTGGTGGGCCGAAGTGGTGGAACAACGCATGCCGACCTGACACGCAAATCCTTTCAAAAAGGATTTGGCAAAAGCTTTGCTGTAAAGCTTTTGTGGTCTATCGCGCGCAGCGTTTGCAAAACGGCGTATCTGGAAGCAGATCAAGCCGTGCACCCGAGATCGGTTCGCCGCATTGCTGGCATGTCCCGTAACTCCCGTCCTTGATCCGCTGCAAGGCCGCGTCGATGCGCCGAAGTTCCGTCAGTTCGGCATTGCCAAGAGATTCCAGAACCTCGTCACCTTGCCGTTCCGAGGCGCGATCTTCCCAATCCTTGGGCGGTGTCTCGTCCAGGCTGTCTTCCACCTCGTTCAGGTGCGCTGTGAGCGCCTTGCGGCGCTTCAGCAAGGTGTTTTTTCGCGAGTCCAGATTCATTCAAAGCCTCCTTACCCTCTCAAGTCAGGCTAGGGGATCAGGTGCCAAGCCACCTTGATCCGGATCAATCGTCAACGCCCCCGGATGCGCGGATCAAGCGCGTCGCGCAGCCCGTCTCCCAGGTAGTTGACGCTAAGCACCGTCAACGATATCGCCAGCCCTGGCCAGAAAACACGTTCGGGGTAGTCCTTGATATAAACCGTCGCATCCGCCAGCAGGCGCCCCCAGGTGGGAAAGTCCGGGGGAAACCCCAGCCCCAGAAAACTTAGCGCGCTTTCGGTGATGATGGCGTTGGCGATGCCCAGCGTGGCCGAGACCATGATCGGCGACAGCACATTGGGAAGAATGTGGCGCGTGATCAGCCTGAAATTCGTCGTCCCGATAGATTGCGCTGCCAGTACGAATTCGCGTTCCTTTAACGCCAGGACGTCGCCACGCACCACCCGCGCCGTCGGCATCCAGCTTGTGATGCCGATGGCAACAACGATCAGAACGAATACGCCCGTTTCCGGGCCGAGGATGGCCTTGAGGCTTTCGCTGAAGAGCATCATCATCACCAGCAACAGTGGCAGAAGCGGCAGCGAGAGGAAAAGATCGGTCAGTCGCATGAGCGGCCCGTCGAGCCAACGGAAAAACCCGGCCAGCACCCCGACAAGACCGCCCAGCCCGAGGGCCAGCAGCATCGCTGTCAGCCCCACCGCAATCGACGTGCGTCCGCCTTCCATGACCCGTGCCAGCGTATCTCGGCCCAGACGATCTGTGCCAAACGGATGGGTCCAGCCTGGTCCCTGATTGCGCGCCCCCGCGTCGATAAACGCCGGGTCAACACGCCAGAGGAACGGACCGAGATAGACGCCCGACAGTATGATGAAGAACACCACCGCACCCACGAGCGCGCCGCGATGCTGCTTGAACTGGTGCCAGACGTCCGCCCATTGGCTGCGTGACGGGGCAGGGTGTACAGGGCGCTCAGTCATATCGGATCCGCGGGTCCAAAAGCCCGTACAGCACATCGGCCAGCAGGTTTGCGGCGACGATCAAAACTGCGAAGATGAACGTCAGTGTTTGCACGGTCGGCAGGTCGTTGGCCTTGATCGCGCCAATCAGTTGCGCGCCTATACCGTTCACGGAAAACACCTGTTCGGTGATAATCGCCCCGCCAAAAATCGCAGGCATGCCAAGGGCGATGACGGTCACCACCGGAATCATCGAATTGCGCAATACGTGCACCATCACGACCACTCCTTCGGAGAGACCCTTGGCCCTGGCCGTGCGCACGTAGTCCTGGCCCAAATTGTCAAGCATGGCTGCACGCATGTAGCGGCTGATCTGCGCGGTGGTTTGTAGGGCCAGCACCATCACCGGCATGATCATCTGCTTGATCTGAACGATGAAACTGTCCCAGTCGGTGACCCGGTGCGTGGTGTCGTAGATGAAGGGAAACCACCCCAGTTGAACCGAGAAGATAAAAATCACCAGCGGGCCGGTGAAAAACGGCGGCATGGAATACCCCACCATGGTGACGAATGTGCCCGCCTGGTCGAAAACAGAATATTGCCGGTAGGCCGAGTAGATGCCGATCGGCAAAGCGATCAGCACGCCCACCACATATGCCGTGCCCACCACCCAAAGCGTCTGCGGCAGGCGCTCGACCACCACATCCATCACGGGGCTGCGATGTTGCCAGCTTATGACGCGCAGCTTGCCGTCGGAGAAGGATGTGCCGAAAACATGGTCGATCAGGACCTGAGGCTCGATCCAGAAGAACTGGACCAGCCATTTCCAGAACCGGATATGGATCGGCTCGCCCAGACCCAACGCCTCTCGCATCTGCGCCTTGACTTCGGGCGGGACGGTCAGCGGGACCTGCGCCATTGGGTCGCCGGGGGCCAGTTCAAGTAACAGGAAAATCACCAGGGCGATGAATAACAGTGTCGGAACGGACAAAACCAGCCTTCGGATGGTGTAAGTCAGCATTCAGACAAGCCTTCCCAAGACAAAACTGAAAGCGGCCGCGGCAACACCGGGCGACCGTCTTCAATTCGTGTCTTTACGATACCAGTCCGCGGCGTTCCATAGCTCGCTGTCCCATATGTTCAGACGCACGCCCCCCAGCGTATTGGCATGTGCCGACACCCGGCCGCGATCCACCAGGGGCAGGATCACGAAGTCCTGCATCAGCATATCGTTCATCGCCTTGGCCAAGGCGGCGCGCTCTTCCAGTTCGCCCGTCCTTTGCATCTGGCTCACAAGGGCATTGTAGGCGTCACTGCAGAACCGGGGCATGTTGTTGCCCTGCCATTGGTTTTCCGGGCTTGGGATCTGGTTGCAGTGCCAGTTGGCCATGTAGGCTTCGGGGTCGGTCCCGTCGAAGTTATTGGCGTACATTTCCACGTCTGCATAGAATTTCTGGAACGTGTCGGGGCTGCCCGGATCACCCCCGAAGAATACGCTGGCGTCGATGTTGCGCAGCTCGGTTTGAACTCCGATCTGCGACCACCATTGTTTGATCACGGCCTGAAAATCCTGCCGCACAGCATTGGTCGACGTCTGAAACAGCAGGCGTAGCTCGACACCGTTCTTGTCGCGCACCCCGTTGCCGTCGCTGTCGATCCAGCCCGCGGCGTCCAGCAACGCGTTGGCCCCGGCGATATCCTGTGCCTTGCAGGCGTCATTGGCCGTCGAGGCATAAATCTCGGGTGCGGGCAGCACATTGCAGGTCACCCGACCTGCATCGCCATAACCGATTTCCACCAGCAAGGCGCGGTCGATGGCCATGCTCAGTGCCTGCCGCACCGCTTTGTCGGTCAGGACAGGATGCGGATGGTCCACGGTTGCGCGACGCGCGCCATGCTCGGCCGAGGGATCGGTCAGGTTGATCATGATCCGTTCCACCAACGTGCCGAAGGTCGATACCACCTTACCGTTGCCGGCGGCCTCCATCCCGGCCAGCACGTCCGGGGCCAGTTGCAGGTTCCAGGCGTAGTCGAACTCGCTTGTTTCCAGAACCGCGCGGCCCGCGGCCTCGGCGCCGCCGCCGCCCTTCAGCAGCAAGCTGGCGAAGGCGGGTTTCGAAGGGTCGCGGTAATTTGGGTTCGCGGACAGCAACACGACATCATTGGTGCGAAAGTCATCGACGACAAACGGGCCCGTGCCGATCGGGTAAAAGTTTTCCTGCGTGCATTCCGGCGCCTTGGCGCCCAAGCAATTCATGAATTGTGCCTTTTGCAGGATT
Source organism: Pseudomonadota bacterium (assembly GCA_039818805.1). Taxonomy (GTDB): domain Bacteria; phylum Pseudomonadota; class Alphaproteobacteria; order Rhodobacterales; family Rhodobacteraceae; genus Roseovarius. The sequence goes on along the minus strand of JBCBTE010000092.1, from coordinate 5,967 downwards.
GGCGATTGCGCCCCCACGAAGGCGGTGTAGGGAAACGGTTTCGGCCCATCGAAATTGACCACAACGGTGCGCTCATCGGGTGTCTCGATCCCCGTGATGCCGCCATACTTCTCGACTTGCGCGCATCCACCACCGTCCGCGGTGCAATACTCCCAACTGAATTTCACGTCCTCGGACGTCACCGGGCTGCCATCGGACCACATGAGCCCCTCGGACAAAACCCATGTGATTGAGGTCAGGTCGTCCGCCACCCCGCCATTTTCAACCGTCGGCACGTCATCTACCAACCATGGGACGATGGCGCCGGTCTCGTCATAGCGCGCCAGTGGTTCGACAACCAAGCTTGCGGCTTCCAAATCCTTGGTTCCACCCGATAAATACGGATTCATAATGGACGGTGCTTGCCAGTAGATGACGTTAACCTGACCGTCGGCACTTCGTTCGGCCTGCGCCGTTGATGCCAGAATCCACACCGCTGACGCGGCGGCCATCCCCAGATTTTTGTGCATTTTTCTCTCCCAAATGGGTGGGTCTTAAGACCTCTTGCCTGTGGTTTTACTAGTAAAACAAGTCAAATACACCATAACCCAAGGTATATGGCGTGACACTGTTCGCGAACCCTCATTTGACCATTCGACAGGCCAAATGGCAAGAATTCGCGCGCGGGGATGACCCCGCGTGCGTGCAACTGTCGCGTGAATTGTCTGTCTTGGTTACTTACCGGCTGGTCCGATGATCATGATCATCTGACGGCCTTCCATCTTGGGCATGTTTTCGATCTTGCCCATGCCTTCAACGTCTCCGGCCACCCGTTCCAACAGGTCGCGACCCAGATCCTGATGCGCCATTTCGCGTCCGCGGAAGCGCAGGGTGATTTTCACCTTGTCCCCGTTTTCCAGGAAACGGAACACGTTGCGCATTTTCACGTCATAGTCATGCGTGTCGGTGTTGGGTCGGAATTTCACTTCCTTCACCTCGATGACCTTCTGCTTCTTGCGGGCCTCGGATTCGCGCTTCTGCTGTTCGTATTTGAACTTGCCGAAATCCATGATCTTGCAGACCGGTGGATTGGCATTCGGGGAAATCTCAACAAGGTCCAGGCCGGCCTCTTCCGCCATGCCCATAGCCTCGTCGGGCGTCACAACCCCTACATTTTCGCCGTCAGCGCCGATAAGGCGGATTTCATTTGCGCGGATGCGGTCGTTGATACGAGGGCCGGTTTCGCGCGTTGGGGGCGCATTGTGGGGTCTGCGGGCTATGGCTTTGGTCCTTTATGACGTTCACGTTGATTGAGGCCGCAAACTAACCCCGCACGGGGGGTGTTTCAAGCGGCAATGTTAGGCAAAGCCTGTGTTTATGGGCAAAGTTTCGTTGCAGAGCATGCCGTTCTCCGATCGGCTGTTCTGAGCCGATCTGCGGTCAAATTCCCCTTGCACCTTTTCTTTCGAAGCGCCATCTGACAGCAACATGAAGGCGGGTCGCTGCATGTGCAAACGACCCATTGAGTTGAGGGGACGACCATGAGAAATCTTTTGTGGCTTATCGTTGCGGCGGTTGTGCTGGTGGGGGGCTACATGCTGTTCACGGGCAAATCACCGCAGGAAATCGTTGAAACTGTCAGCGAAACCGTATCCGCGCCTGAAGCGCTGGAAAGTGCCGCAGACGCGGCAGGCGAAGCCGTAGACAACGCCGCGGATGCGACAGCCGAAGCAGTCGACGCTGCAACCGACGCCGCCACCGATGCCGCCGAAGGCGTGGCCGATGCGGCGTCTGACACCGCGGATGCCGTGGCGGACACGGCGACCGAAGCCGCCGATGCTGCAACCGAAGCAGTAGAGGGTGCGGTGGATACCGCCGGCGAGGCAGCGGACGCTGCCGCTGATACGGCTGCCGAAGCTGCTGATGCCGCAACCGAAGCGGTTGAGGATACCGCTGACGCTGCGGCCGACGCTGCATCCGACGCCGCCGATGCGGTCGCCGACACCGCCACAGACGCAGCCGATGCCACCGCTGACGCAGCTGATACGGCTGCCGAAGCTGCTGACAGCGCCGCGGACGCAACCGCCGATGCCGCGTCTGATGCGGCAGATGCAGCAACCGATGCGGTGGAAGACACCGATGTGGCCGCGGCGGACGCTACCGAAGACACCGCTGCAGGCGCAGCCGCCGACGCAACCGTCGACAGCACGCCCGGCATCGAAGAATTGCTGACAGTTGACGGGTTCGATTTCGACAAGGTGTCGGACTACATTGACGGATCAGACCTGGGTGGCGTGCAAAAAACGGCGTTGAAAACCAGCTTGAAGACCGCACAGGACAACCCCGAACTGCTGAAAGGGGCGTTGGATGCGGTCAAAGAGGCGCTTGGTCTCTGACGCGTCTGCCAAACTCTGACATGATGCGCCGCGTCCGGATCCACCGGGCGCGGTTTTTTCTTGACGCATGCGCGGATAGCTCGGTCATGTACCGCCCATGGGGTGGAGAACTGAAAAACTGACAGGTCATTGCGGCGCTCGCCTGACGGGCGTCGATCTGAACACGCTCAGCGATACCGATTTCGACACGCTTGAGGCGGCGCTTTATGCGCACGGAGTGATTGTGCTGCCGGATCAGGCGCTCAGCGAAACCGCCCATATCGCCCTGGCCGAGCGGTTCGGGCCGATTGACGTAAACCGGTTTTTCACGCCTGTTCCCGCGTTTCCGATGATTGCCGAGGTCCGCACCCGCCCCGAAGACCGGCTGGTTGTCGGCGGTACATGGCACACGGATCATTCTTATGATCCCGCACCGGCAATGTGCTCAATCCTGGTCGCCCGTGAGTTGCCTGCGTTCGGGGGCGACACGCAGTTCGCCTCTATGACAGCGGCCTGCGCAGCGCTGTCACCGGGGTTGCGAACGGTGCTGGGCCAAATGCAGGCTTGGCACAGCGACGCCAGTTTCAGGGGCTCAGAGCTTGAGATGGAACAGGATGACAGCGCCTATCGTGGTGCGGTTCAGCATCCGGTCCTGATCCGGCATCCCGTCACCGGCGCCCAGGCCGTCTATGTCAACGGTGACTTCACCACGCATTTCGTGGACTGGACGCAAGAGGAAAGCGCGCCTTTGCTCGACCATCTCTACCGGTTCGTCACACAGCCGCAGTTCACGGCGCGGGTGGCGTGGAAACCGGGCATGGTCACGATTTGGGACAACCGGCTGGTGCAGCATTTCGCAACAGCCGATTACCAGGGCCATAGCCGCCTGATGCACCGGATCACTGTGCAGGGCGTACCGCTAAGCGCGTAAGGGGTATCAGTCGAGAAACGCCTTTTCGACGACGTATTCCTTGGGATCCGAATTGGCCCCCTCGCGCAGCCCGTACCCTTCCAGCATGTCCTTGATTTCAAGGTTGAAGGCCAGGTTGCCACAGACCATCGCGCGGTCGGTTTGCGGGCTAGGTGGCATGACGCCAAGATCGTCAAACACATCGCCCTTGCGCATCAGATCGGTGATGCGGCCCATCTTGGGGCTCTCCTCGCGGGTGGTCGTGGGGTAATAGCGCAGCTTGTCGTGGAACCCTTCGCCGATCAGCTCTGCTAGCATCTCGTCATTGCGGATTTCGTCGATCACCTGGCGGCCATAGTCCAGTTCACCGACCTCGCGGCAAGTATGGGTGATAATCACCTCGTCATAGTCATGATAGGTCTGTGGGTCGCGCAGCAGCGATGCGAAGGGCGCAAATCCGGTCCCGGTGGCAAAGAACCAGATCCGTTTGCCCGGCAGCAGGGCGTCATGCACCAGCGTGCCCACGGGTTTTGGCCGCAGGATGATCTCATCCCCCGGCTGGATGTGCTGAAGGCGACTGGTCAGCGGGCCATCCTGAACCTTGATCGAATAGAACTCCAGCTCGTCATCCCACGACGGCGAGGCGATGGAATAGGCCCGCAGAAGTGGTTTTTCCTTGCCTGTCTTTTCGTCGGTCTGCATCAGCCCGATCATCACGAACTCGCCCGAGCGGAACCGCAGGCTTGCGGGGCGCGTCGTGCGGAAGGAAAACAGCCGGTCCGTCCAGTGCTTGACCTCGGTCACGGTCTGGGCGTCGGGCAGGGTGGGGACTTTGACGGGCTTCGCTTCGGTCACGGGTACGGTCTCGTTCATAAGCATCATTTGCCGAGGCTTTTAGCCCCGGCAACTCCTCGTATACTTTGATTCAGGTCAGGTGAAGGTTTTATTCGGCGGCAATCTTGCCTGCCGATGCGCCACGCAGGCGTGCCTGGTAGTCATGCGCCTGCCAATCGGCGCGAAACAGCCACTGTTCCTCGGGCTGCCGTTCGGCCAGCTCTTCGGAAATTTCCACCTCGTCAAAGCCGGACCGGCGCGCCATGGCGTATTGGTCGGCGATCACGTGACCCCGGGCGCGCAGGCGGCCTTTGTAACCCATCAGGCGCAGTTGCCGCGCGATGGTGAAACCGCGACCGTCGGAAAAGCTGGGAAAGTCGACGCGGATCATCGGGGTTTCGTCCAGACGTCCGGCCAACTCGTGTGGATCGTTCGAGGAGGCCAGGTCTATGGCCACGCCGGGATGTGCGTCGTTCAGCGCCGCGAACGTTCCGTCCCAGTCCTCGGATGAGAAGCCTTTGTCGGTGACTATAATGCTCATGCTCTTTCTCCTGTTCTGACGGGTTTGCCATCAACGAAGTGAATGCCGCACTCGGTTTTTTCTGTTCCGCGCCAACGGCCTGCGCGAATATCTTCACCTTCTTTCACCGGTGCCGTACAAGGCATGCAGCCGATCGAAGGATAGCCTTGCGCCACCAGTGGATGGCGCGGAAGGCGGTTTTCTTCCATGTAGGTCTGAACGTCATCACGGGTCCAATGGGCCAGGGGATTGACCTTCATTCGGCCGGTGCCGTCTTCCTGTTCAAAGAACTCTAGCTCGGTACGCGTGCCACCGTGATAGCGCTTGCGCCCGGTGATCCAGCCGTCGAACCTGGTCAGCGCGCGCTGCAAGGGTTGTGCCTTGCGCAGAGCACAGCAGGCATCTGTATCACGCCGGTGCAGACTGTTGTCTGGGTCTTGCGAGGCCAGCGCGCTGGCCTCCGCGCGGATGACCCTTACGTCGCTCAGACCCAGCCGTTCGCTCAATTCCTGCTGATACACCAGCGTCTCGGCGAACAGCATCTGAGTGTCCAGAAAGATCACCGGCGTGTCGCGCCGAATAACCGACACCATGTGCAAAAGCACCACCGACTCGGCCCCGAAGCTGGAGACCAGCGCAAGTTTGCCGGCTTCCGGGCTGGTCAGCGCATGCTGCAACACAGCGGTGGCCGAATTCAGGCGGTACCATTCGTTCAGGCTGGAGACCCGAACGGGAAGATCGGCGTCTATCCTACTCTGCAGCATAGGCCTCGTCCCGGTCGTAGAGCGCGGATTTGAACGGGGCCACACCAACACGGCGATACATGTCGAGGAATGGCTCGTCGTCGTTGCGCAACTCAAGATAGGTCGCGATGATCCGCTCGATCGCAGGAATGATCTCATCCGCCGAAAAGCCGGGGCCGGTGCGTTCGCCGATGGCCGCCGTTTCGGTGTGATCGCCACCAAGGGTGATCTGGTAGTTCTCGACCCCCGCGCGGTCGAGACCCAGAATGCCGATATGGCCTACGTGGTGGTGCCCGCATGCGTTGATGCAGCCCGAGATCTTGATCTTCAGCTCGCCAATCTCATGCTCAAGCTTCAGTGCGTCGAACCGCGTGGCAATCTCTTGTGCAATCGGGATCGAGCGGGCGGTGGCCAACGCACAGTAATCCATGCCCGGGCAGGCGATGATATCGCTGATCAGGCCGATATTGGCAGTGGCCAGACCATGCTTTTTCAGGATGGCGTGGATCGTGGGCAGGTGCGACTTGTGCACATGGGGCAGAATGACGTTCTGCTCATGGCTGATACGCAACTCATCGTGGCAGTAGAACTTGGCCAGGTCGGCCA
>JBCBTE010000091.1:0-12594 GCA_039818805.1 Pseudomonadota bacterium | reverse complement strand
ACGCATGGCGGCGCGATTGGCTTTGTTATTTACATAAGCGTCAACTTCGGCCTCGCTATAGCCGCGCTCGGTTGCGGCGGCCTTCAGCGCATTGGCATAGCCTTGGGCCTTGAACAGGCGCCCGCCGATGGACCCGCACTCGCGGCGGATCTTGTCTGCCGCAGCGATATAGAGAAGACCCGTGTTGATCGCCGTTTCGTCGGCGAGTTCAGCCTGGGCCGGGATCGCCGTCAGGGTCAAAGCTGCGCTCAATACGATGCTCGATACGCGTTTCATTTGGTTACTCCTTTCACAGTCACATGGGTCATGGGTGTCATGCCAAGCCCATCTGCTTCGCAGATGGTCTTTGGCCCACGTGATATGCAATAACACGTGCCCCATTCCCTTGTTATGAAAGAAGAAATTACCAAGTGACGCATCTCCCGGTGAAATTCAGAGTGTTGCCTTCGAGGGGCAAGGTGCCATCGACCCCGTCCGGTCCCTGGGCCCAGCGAAGCTCAGACGTGCCGAAATTCTCGATGCAATAGCGCGTCGCCTCATACCGGCCGGCCTCTAGTGCGCCGGGCAACCCGCGATCCACCCGCGGCACCTTGAGTGCAAAGCTTTGACGGTCATCCGAGGCCGGTTTCGCCTTGGCTTTGTAATATACGCCGTTGAACGTCACCCGGTCCTTGCGCGCCCCGCACGCGGCCAGCATCACACAGGCCAACAACGCCAGCATGGCCGTGTTGAGCATCCGCCCTGTCGATATCATCTTCATAATCTTCACGTCTTCCGGCCTTCCTCGTACTTTTTCATTGGCGCGGTCATTGCGCGGGCTCCGCGTGCGCGGGAACAAAATCCCAGCCGAACGCGGCCTCAGTCGATCCGTAATGACGCAGATCAGCCAGCTTGCCCTGTGCCTCTGCCAACCCTGGCCGGTGCCCCCTGCACACCCACCACATCACGAAATGCGCCCGGCCCAGCGGCTTGAACCACTCCGCCTTGCGCGTCACGAAATGCTTGTGCAGCGTCTTCCACACGAAACGGCGTAACGCCTCCACGCTTTCCCACACAGTCAGGTTCACCAGCATCCGCGGATCACTGTCCACAGTCTCTTGCACGACACCGCCCGTGCCGGTTTCGTATTTCCAGACAAAGCCATCGCTTTGCTCAGCCACCCGGTTCACCATCTCGATTCCATTCACGAAATCAGCGGCCCGCGGGTCGTCGAGATCGTAGGTCATGCGACCGATATTGAACTGGGCCAGGTGCATTACAATGTGCCTCCTGCAGAGCGCTTTATGCTTGGCCACCCCTTCAGCGACAGGAAAAGCAAGAAAACTGCTTGGCCGCAATACGCCGTTCCGAATGCGAGCGAAGATATGTACCGCGTCTTTTCAAGAGGCAAAACAGAAGAGCCATAGAAAAAGACGATCAAACCAAGACCAGCCGCCAAAGCCCCAGACGCGCGTAGAACAACACCATGTCCTGTGCGCGTCGCCAAACGTTCGATAGCAAACGCTCCGACCGCCAATGCGATCAGCAAAATCAAGACTGTTAGCGTTACTGCGCTCACGTTTCTACTCCGCCGCCACCGCTGTCATCTTGCCGGTCTTCTGCGCCTTGATGCGGTCCTCGATCTCGTCGCGGAAGTTCTTGATCAGCCCCTGGATGGGCCACGCGGCCGCATCCCCAAGCGCACAGATTGTGTGCCCCTCGACCTGTTTGGTCACATCCAGCAGCATGTCGATCTCGTCCACCTCGGCCTCGCCGCGCACCAAGCGGTCCATCACCCGCATCATCCAGCCCGTGCCCTCACGGCACGGCGTGCACTGGCCACAGCTTTCGTGCTTGTAGAACTTCGACAGCCGCCAGATCGCCTTGATGATATCGGTATCCTTGTCCATCACGATCACCGCCGCCGTGCCAAGCGAAGAGCCGACATCGCGCAGCGCGTCGAAGTCCATGATCGCGTCTTTCATGTTCTCGCCGCGCACGCAGGGCACGGACGACCCACCCGGGATCACGGCCTTCAGATTGTCCCATCCGCCGCGGATGCCACCGCAATGCTTTTCGATCAATTCCTGGAAGGGGATCGACATGGCATCTTCCACGACACAAGGGTTATTCACATGACCCGAGATCGCGTAAATCTTGGTGCCTGCATTATTGGGGCGACCGAATCCGGCAAACCATTCCGGGCCCCGGCGGAGGATCGTCGGCACAACGGCGATCGATTCAACATTGTTGACCGTGGTCGGACATCCATAAAGCCCCGCCCCCGCAGGAAAGGGCGGCTTCATGCGTGGCATGCCTTTCTTGCCCTCAAGGCTTTCCAAAAGGGCCGTTTCCTCGCCACAGATATAGGCACCGGCCCCGTGGTGCAGGTATACGTCGAAATCCCAGCCAGACTTGCAGGCGTTCTTACCGATCAGACCCGCATCGTAGGCCTCGTCGATGGCGTTTTGCAGCGCCTCTTTCTCGCGGATGTATTCACCACGAATATAGATATAGCAGGCGTGCGCCTGCATCGCGAAGCTGGCGATCAGGCAACCCTCGATCAGGGTGTGCGGATCATGGCGCATGATCTCGCGGTCCTTGCAGGTGCCGGGTTCGGACTCGTCGGCATTGACCACCAGGTAAGCAGGCCGCCCATCACTTTCCTTGGGCATGAATGACCACTTGAGGCCCGTCGGAAAGCCTGCGCCACCGCGTCCCCGCAATCCACTGGCCTTCATCTGGTCGATGATCCAATCCCGCCCGTTCTGCAGGATCTTGGCGGTGCCATCCCAATGGCCCCGTGCCTGTGCGCCTTTCAGCGTGCGATCATGCATCCCGTATAGGTTGGTAAAGATCCGATCCTGATCGTTCAGCATCTCAAACCCTCTAATTTCCCCGGCTGTCGCGCCAGATTTGATAGATCAGCCAAAAGGCAAACAGGAACCCGCACAACGCCAGCACGTCGAAGACCAGGCGCAGCTGCAGGCTGAACCCCTCTTTTTCGCCGATCAGGGTGGCGAGCACCCAGAAGACACCGGTGCCGGCAATCACCAGCCCGGCCCGTCGGCCTTTCTTCGACAATGCGTCGCGGTCGCTCATGCCTTTCGCTCATTCAGTATACGTCACCTTCATCCACGCGCTTGGAAAACTCGGTTTCGCCACCCGCGGCCAGTATTTTCGCCTGCTCGATCCAGTTATCCCGGCTAACCCGGCCCTTGAAGCCCTGCAGGTTGGCATCCACCCACGCCACCTCGTCCGCGCTCCACGCTGCGATCTGGTCGAAATGGTAAAAGCCCATGGAATTCAAAAGCTGCTCAAGCTTGGGACCAACACCCTTGATTTCCTTCAGATTGTCAGGCTGTCCGCCACGCGCAGCGTCAAGACCCGCAGGTTTGGTTCCCTCGTTTGTGCCTTCATGCACGCCATCCTTGTCATAGTCAGGCGTCGCATCGGCGGAAGCAGCGGCGCCGGATGCTTGATCGCCCTCGTACTTCCATTCGCCCTTGCGGTTGGCAATCTCTTCCTCGCCCTTCAACAGCGTCCCGGACTTGACTGCGCCCGCCGGTCCCGACGTTTCGACGTCGTGCGCGTCGTCAGGCGTTGCTTGCGGTTCTTGCGTTGCGGCGGGCGATGGTGCCGGTGCGCTTTCAGTCGTCGTTGCGGACCGCGCGGCCACATCGGCCGTTCTGGTTGGCCCGCCCGACGGATCTCCGCCCGCGGCCGGAACACCCGCACCCGGCGCCGCCGGCGTGGGTGGTGTCGGCACCGGAGGTGTGGCCGGCGATGCGTCGCTATCGGCCGTGGCGCTGTCGTCTTCTTCGTCCTCCCAGCAAAACAGCTGGATCAGAACCAAGGCCATGAACACCGCCAATGCGATTGCCACAAGCAATGCCGCCAGAAAACCGGTCAGACCGGCAATCAGGTAAAGCGTTACGATGCCGGAAAAGACCCCAAGTCCCCAGCACCCCAGTCTGCATTGTGTTTCGAAGTTGTCGCTGAACATGTCTCATCACTCCCTGTGGCGCGCGCGGGGTTCGCCCTAGTAGACGTCCCCTTTTTTCACTTTTTTGGAAAACTCTGTCGTGCCGCCATCGGCCAGCACCTTGGCCTGATCCACCCAACCGTCGCGACTGACCCGACCCTTGAAACCGACAAGGTTCTCATCGGCCCAGGCGACTTCGGCCTCGGTCCATTTGGCGACTTGATCAAAATGATAGATGCCGATGTCGTTCAGCACCCCTTCCAGCTTGGGACCGACCCCCTTGATCATCTTGAGATCGTCTGCCCCGGCCTTTCGCGGTTTGGACAGGGTCTGGGGCTTCTTGCCTGCTCCGGCAGCCTTCGACGCGTCCGCCTTCTTCGTGGCTTTGGGTTTCGGTTGCGTTTTCTCGGCAATCTTGGTCGCCGGTTTCTTCGGCGGGTCCGACGCTGGCACCGCTTTCGAGACGGGACGCCCTTTCTTCTTTTCCGTGGCCTCTGCCTTGGTCACACCTGTGCTGTCAGCCGCCGCGCCGTCCGAACGATCATCGGTGACAACCTTCGACGGAATCGCCTGCGGCGTTTCCGCAATCTTCACGCTGGGCACGTCAGGATGGTGGTTGGCCCCTTTATCGCGCCATGGTGCAACCAGGGGCACCTCGCTGCCGTCAATACGCTTGACGGTGTCACCCAAATCGGTCGCCAACTGCGCCGAGGCGTTGTATTTGGTATGGCCGGAATCGAACTCCTGCAGGCTTGTCAGACCGCTTAGTGGCTCGGATGCGAACCGCCCGTTTTGCGGGCCGGGCACGGGCACCTGACCGGCCGCCAATTCATCAATGATCTCGGCAAAGCGTTCCACCGTCAGATCTTCGTAATAATCCTTGCCAATTTGCGCCATGGGCGCGTTGGCACAGGCCCCAAGACACTCCACCTCTTCCCAGCTGAACTTGCCATCGGGCGACAATTCATGCGGTTTTGACGCGATCTTGTCCTGGCATACGCCGATCAAATCCTCGGCGCCGCAAATCATGCAGGACGTCGTTCCACAAATCTGGAAATGTGCCACGGAACCAACCGGCTGCATCTGGAACATGAAGTAGAAACTGGCCACTTCCAACGCCCGGATATGCGCCAGGTCAAGCATGTCTGCGACTGTCTCAATCGCTGGACGGCTCAGCCAGCCTTCCTGCTCTTGCGCGCGCCATAACAGCGGGATGATCGCACTGGCCTGACGCCCCTCGGGATATTTCGAGATCTGCGCCTCGGCCCAGGCCAAATTGGCCTCCGTAAAGGCAAAACTGTCTGGTTGCTCATGGTAGAGACGGCGTAGCATTAGGCGGCACAAGCTCCTGTGGTCAGGATGATCCCGCCACCTTCAAGGCGTGCGGCGCGATCGGTGTTCAGAACGTAAGTGGCAAGTGACGTGGTCTGTTCGCGTGTCAGCCCGGTTTGCAGTTCCACCGGAAGATAGTCGGCTTCGGTCACAAGCCTGCAGCCGATGCTGGCCACGGCGGCTTCGAACCGGGCCACATCCTGCAAATTCGTCCCTTGCGGCGGAATCCCGCATCCCGCCAGCAGCAGCGTTGCCCCGGTAAGGCCCCAAAACGCAGGTTTCAAGTTCATATAGTCCCCTCCACGCGGGTTGACATGGCCATGCAGGCCACGACTACCACAACTGACGCCGCCACCCCTGCGGCCAAATGCTTTTTATACGGGTGACCCCCACGGGCGTAGATATACGCATCGGCAAATCCCATGAAGGCAAACGCGCCGAACAGCACTGCGATGACGTTAAGATCCTGGTAAAGCGTGGCGCCGATCGCCAGAAACGTGAACGCAATGTAACGGTCGGTCATGACTTCGGGCAGCTTTTCCGCGCGGTGCGTCGTTGTTGCCAGCCCCCCGATGGGATCGCGCAGGAACAGCACGGACAACACAGCCGTGACCAGCACGCCAAGACCTGACAGCGCCAATGTCACTTGCACCAGGGTCATTGCGCCCCCTCGTTTCGGCAATAGTCACATACGGAGAAAGAACTGCCCGACCATAAGACACAAGACATCCCGATCAACAGGATGGCCCCGGTAAGTGTTCCCGCAACCAAAGAGAAAGACATCAACTCGTAACGGCCCCAAACATCCATCGCCGCGTACGCGGCGGCGAACGGCCCGACGACGACGTATGCCCATTGTGGCAATGCGTTCACCGGTCGATCTCCCCAAAGACCACGTCCATGGTACCGATGATCGCCGCCACATCGGCCAGTTGATGGCCGGTCGCCACATAGTCCATCGCCTGCAGGTGCAAAAAGCCCGGTGCGCGAATCTTGGACCGGTACGGTTTGTTGGTGCCATCCGACACAAGGTAGACACCGAATTCGCCTTTGGGGGCTTCCACGGCGACATAGACCTCGCCCTCGGGCACCCGGAACCCTTCGGTGTATAGTTTGAAATGATGGATGAGCGCCTCCATCGAGATCTTCATCTCGGCGCGTGCAGGGGGTGTGATCTTGCCGCGGGCCAGAATATCACCCTGCCCGTCCGGTGCACGCAGTTTCCCGATGGCCTGCAGGATGATCGACGTGGACTGACGCATTTCCTCCATCCGGCAAAGATACCGGTCATAGCAATCGCCGTTCTTGCCCACGGGCACCTGGAAGTCGAACTCGTCATAGCATTCATAGGGCTGCGCCCGGCGCAGATCCCAAGCCAGACCCGAACCGCGCACCATCACGCCGGAAAAGCCCCAGTCAAGAATGTCCTTTTCATTCACCACGCCAATATCGGCATTGCGCTGCTTGAAGATACGGTTTTCGGTCAGCAGATCATCCAGATCCTTGATTACGCGCGGAAACTCATGCGCCCAGGTCTCGATATCGTCGAGCAATTCCGGCGGCAGGTCCTGATGCACACCGCCGGGTCGGAAGTAGGCCGCGTGCAAACGTGCACCACAGGCCCGCTCGTAGAACACCATCAGTTTTTCACGCTCTTCAAAGCCCCAAAGCGGCGGGGTCAGCGCGCCGACATCCATCGCTTGCGTCGTGACATTTAGAAGATGGTTCAGAACCCGGCCGATTTCGGAATACAGCACCCGGATCAGGCTGGCCCGGCGCGGTACCTCGATGCCACACAGTTTTTCGATGGCCAGGCACCACGCGTGTTCCTGGTTCATAGGGGCCACGTAATCCAGCCGGTCGAAATAGGGCAGGTTCTGTAGATAGGTGCGGCTTTCCATCAGCTTTTCGGTGCCGCGATGCAGCAGCCCGATATGCGGGTCGCAGCGTTCGACTATCTCGCCGTCAAGCTCCAGCACCAGTCGCAAAACACCATGCGCTGCAGGGTGTTGCGGGCCGAAGTTGATGTTGAAATTACGGATCTTCTGTTCGCCTGTCAGCGCGTCGTCAAATCCTTTGGAGCCGTCCATCATGATTGGTCTCCTTATCCGTCAAGCGCCGGACCATCCATGGTCCGGAACACTTTGGTGATCAATTTCCACCTGTCACCCTCGCGGACAAAGCCAAGGTGGTCTTCAAACCGGCGCGGGGGCACGTCGACCCACAGATGCACGCGCGCGATCTCGTCGCCCGCCACATCCACGTTCAAAATCTCGTAAGACGGATCGCCCTCAAAGGGATCACGCCCCGCCACGCGCGCCAGATAGGCCGTCTTGTCCCAGAACTGCGTGCCGCCCTCGCCGGTAACCGCCGTCATCAGGAACTTCTCGTGGCACATGTCCTCAAACACCTCGGGGCGCGAGAAATGGATCGCCTCGCAATAGGCCACAGCCAGCGTGCGTATCACATCATTCACAGGCGCAGCCCCATCCAAAACGTCACCCTCCGTGTCGCGGCGCAAAGGCCATCAGATACAACAGCGCCAGCGTGCCGATCGGGAACACGGCCAACAGCGCCCACGGACTGGCAATGCCGTAGTTTGGCAGCAGCTTCCAGAACGGAACCACGAAGGCCGCCATGAAAAGCAGGATCCAGACCATGTCAGCGCTCCTTGCCATTTCCCTTGCCATCATTTCGCAGCGTCTTCAGGCTTCTCATCCCCCGGCAGAATGTACTCCGCACCCTCCCACGGGCTCATGAAGTCGAATTGGCGGTACTCCTGCACCAACTTCACCGGCTCATAGACCACGCGCTTTTGCACCTCGTCATAGCGCACTTCAGTGTAACCCGTGGTCGGGAAATCCTTGCGCAGCGGATAGCCGCGAAAGCCATAGTCAGTCAGGATGCGGCGCAGGTCGGGATGGCCCGAGAAAAGGATGCCGAACATGTCGAACACTTCACGCTCGAACCAGTTGGCCGACGGGTGCACATTGGTGATCGACGGCACCATTTCTTCGTCGCGCACGGCCACCCGCAGACGAATACGGTGGTTCTGGTACATGCTCAGCAGGTGATAGACCACGTCAAATCGCTTGGGCCGCTCGGGATAGTCGACGCCCGTGATGTCTACCAGCGTCGAAAACCGGCAGGTCTGATCGGTCTTCAGAAACTCGATCAGACCTTCGATATTGCTCAGCGCCACGTCCATGTTAAGCTCGCCGTGGGCCACGTCCCAGCCAATCACGCAATCCGGGCGCTTGGCCTCGATGTGGGCCCCCAGTTCATCCAGAACATTACTCATGTCGCATCCCCTAAAATGCGCGGTTTAGCGCACGATCGTCCCTGTCCGGCGAATTTTTCGTTGCAGCTGCAGAATGCCGTACACCAGCGCTTCCGCCGTGGGCGGACAGCCGGGCACGTAAACATCGACCGGTACGATCCGATCACAGCCGCGCACCACGGAATAGCTGTAGTGATAGTACCCGCCACCATTCGCACAGCTGCCCATGCTGATCACATACCGCGGCTCGGGCATCTGGTCGTAGACCTTGCGTAGCGCGGGCGCCATCTTGTTGGTCAGCGTACCGGCCACGATCATCAGGTCCGACTGACGCGGGCTGGCGCGCGGGGCGGTACCGAAGCGTTCAAGATCATAGCGCGGCATGGCGGTGTGCATCATCTCCACCGCACAGCACGCCAGACCAAAGGTCATCCAGTGCAGCGACCCGGTGCGCGCCCAGTTGATGATGTCCTCTGTCGAGGTCAGCAAGAACCCCTTGTCCTGCAACTCGCGGTTCAGGTCTTGCGTGGCGACCTCTCGGTCGGCCCCAGCGAAATTCTCTCCGGTCGCTACTGCCATTCCATCGCCCCTTTCCGCCATTCATACGCAAACCCGGCGGTCAGAATGGCCAGGAAAACCATCATTGACCAAAACGCTGTCATGCTAATGTCTTGGAACGCGACGGCCCACGGAAACAGCATGGCAATTTCCAGATCAAAGATAATGAACAGGATCGACACCAGGTAGAACCGGACATCGAATTTCATCCGCGCATCATCGAATGCGTTGAACCCGCATTCGTAGGCGCTGACCTTTTCCGGATCGGGGTTTCTGACGGCCAGAACGACCGCCGCGAGGATCAGGACAAGACCAAGTCCGATGGCAATGCCCAGAAGAACGAGAACCGGAAGGTATTCCCTCAGCATCTCTTCCACGATGTGGCTCCTTTCATGCGCCCCGTTTGCGCATAAGGTTGGCTTTAGCAACTAGGTCGGGTTTACCCGTGCCCCTGCGCGGGGTCAACCAAGCGAGACCGATAATCGACCCACGTTTCCCCTTGGTTTCGCGCTAAAATATACAAACGCATGCGGAATTTGCATCAGCTTGGATAGGATGGGCATTTTGACGCGATCAGAAGGCCAGCGTCACACCCACGATGAAGCCACGCGACTCAACCGGCTGCCGATCGGTGATGCCGGGGCCGCCCCAGGCCCGGCCCGGCGCGGTATGAGGGGCAAAATCACGACGCACCGCCACGCGCCCGCGGGTGATTGTGGCGCCGTTTGCCGCCTGTCCGGACCGAACCTGATACCCGGCGGCGACGTTGTCATGTCTGACATTGTAAAGATCTGACATCTCTGTAGATGACCACAGCTCGGCCCGCACGACATCAGAACCCAATCGGGGCAGTCCCGCATCCTCCGCCAAGGCAAGACCCGCTCCGAAGAACCAGCAAAACACCACCAATCCAAAGCAAAACCGAAACTGTCCCATGACGTCCTTTTCCATGTCCGACAGGACCAGAAAGCGGCCATCTGGTTTAAATTGCGTTAAATTTTCGACAAGAGATGCGAATATCCGTTGGAACGGATCAATCAAGAATCCATCCAGGCTTGCGCTTGTCAAAAAACGCAGAAATTCCCTCTTGTGCTTCGGGACCTGACCAACACTCCGATAGGGCCTTGATTGTTTGCTCGATCGTTGTCGTATCTATTGCGGGTCCAAGATCGCCCAACAGGGCCTTGGCTTGTGCAACGGCCCCCGGCGCACAGGACAAGTAAGGGGCAACTTCCGCTTCCACGGCCGCATCCAGTTCCCCCGCCGGCACTGCCCGCGCAAGCAGGTTGAGCGATACCGCTTCTGCCGCGTCAAACCGGCGGCCCGACATGAAGACGCGCCGCGCCTTCGCTTCGCCCATGCGCGCGGCCACATAGGGCCCGATCGTGGCCGGGATCAGACCCAGCCGGGTTTCGGTCAACGCCATGTGCACGCCCTCGGCCCCGATGGCCACATCACAGACACTGATCAATCCGACGCCGCCCCCAAAAGCATTGCCATGCACGCGCCCGATCAGGGGTTTGGGCATCCTGTTCAGCGCCTGCAGCATATGGGCCAGCTTTGCCGCCTCTTCGGCCCGCGTTTCGGGATCGGCTTCGAACTGGTCGCGCATCCAACCCAGATCGCCACCAGCGCAGAAGGTCTTGCCCTTAGCCGCCAACACGACGACCCGCGTCGCCTGATCCGCGCCAAGGCTGTCTGCGGCGGCGTGCAATTCACCAATCATCTGCGCCGACATCGCGTTGTGCTTGTCTTCGCGATCCAACCAAAGGGTCACCACGCCCCTTGTGTCGCGTTCAAAGGAAATCGTCTCAAACATCGCCCAACTCCTTGTTGTTGTCGCGCAGCCAGTCGGCATAAAGCCAAACCATCCGATCGACAAACCACACTTTCGGCAGAACCGTTAGCGCGATCCCGAAGATCACCCACCACGGCCAAAGCCAGATCAACCCGATCACCAACACCACCGCCCCCGGCAAGCTGCCCAGCGACAGCCGATCGGCCCAGGCCCGGTGATGCGCGGCAACGTCGTTGCGTCGGTTCAGAAACACCCGTTCGCCCAGCACACCGCGCGACGCCCAATTGTCCAAACTTTTGGGCGGCGGAAAAAGACGCGGATTAACCCATGTCCAGATCAGAACCAGTATCACCAATGCCACGACGCCCCAGCCCAGCCAGACCCTGCTCCAGATTGCCAGCGACAGCAGCGGCAAAATGGTGAATCGCGAATAGGCGGAAAGCGGGTTGGCGTGGCGTGCCCAAGCGGTGTCGTCCATGCTCATCAGACGCTCGGCCCCGCGATACAGCGCCTTCACAACCGCAACCCTTTCGCGATCCGGACCGCTTCGGACAACACGTCGCGGTCCAAGCCGGTCCGATAACCAAGCGCCGTCAACCGGTCGTGCACCGCCTCGGTTGCGACATTGCCCGATGCACCGGGAGCATAGGGGCACCCCCCAAGCCCGCCCACGGCAGCGTCGAACACGCGCAGACCCCGGGCCAAAGACACTTCGATATTGTCCAGCGCGCGTTGCGCCGTGTCATGATAGTGCCCGGCGAGGTTGCCTGCGGGCACAACCTGCAAGACGGCCGTCAACATAGCGTCGATCGTCTCGGGTCTGCCTTGCCCGATCGTGTCGCCCAACGACACCTCGTAGCAGCCCATTGCAAACAGCTTTTCCGCCACCTCTGCGACCTGTGCCGGTGGCGTCGGCCCGTCATAGGGGCAATCCGTCACGCAAGAGACATACGCCCGCACGGGGATGCCCTTGTCCTTTGCCGCCCTGGCGACGGGCGCAAACCGCTCCAGGCTTTCGGCAATCGTGGCATTGATATTGGCTTTGGAAAACCCTTCCGAAGCCGAGCCGAAAATGGCCACCTCGTCGACCTTGGCTGCCAAAGCGTTCTCGAACCCGCGCATATTGGGCGTCAGCGCCGCATAAGAAACCCCCGGCGCGCGCGCGATCCCGGCCAGAACCTGGCCAGACCCGGCCATTTGCGGCACCCATTTCGGGCTGACGAAGCTTGCCACCTCGATGCGCTTGAACCCGGCCCTGCTGAGACAATCCACAAGGGCGATCTTGTCCGCGACGGAAATCTCGCGCTTTTCGTTTTGCAGCCCGTCCCGCGGTCCGACTTCGAAAACTTCTGCGGAGTCAGCCACTTGGCACCTCGTAGAAATCATTTTCGTACAACTTCGGCGCATCACCTCCTGGCAGGCAAGCGCCAAACGCCGCCCGCTCGGTGATCCGTTTGTACCACTTCTCGACCTCGGGAAAGCCATCCAACATGGCAAAGTGCAGCCCCATGTACACCGCCTGCCCAACGGCGATGTCACAGGCCGAAAACCCGCCCGTCAACAGGTAGTCGCGGTTCTCCACCGGTGTGCTTAGCCGGGCCTCGATCGCGCCATAGCATTTGCGCAAGCGGGCGGCTTCAAGCTTCATTACTGTCAGGCTGC